>NZ_JEZN01000001.1:0-471190 GCF_000581715.1 Acinetobacter sp. 479375
CGCAGCAAACTGTGGACCTACAGTTTTTTGTACAGAAGTAAAGTTTTCAATGTCCATGGTGTCCATGACCTGACCACCAAAACGCTCTGCGATCATGCCTGTGCGAATGCCTTTACGTGCTGCATAAATCGCCGCAGTACCGCCCGCAGGACCCGCACCCACCACTAATACATCAAAAGCCTGTTTGGCATTAATTGCCGCCGCATCTTTTTCAGCAGCCCCACTGTCCAGTTTTGCCACAATTTCTTCTAAGGTCATACGACCTTGACCGATATGATTGCCATCTTGGAATACCATCGGAACTGCCATGATTTTGCGTTGTTCCACTTCATCCTGGAAGAAGGCACCATCAATCATGGTCGCAGTGGTATTTGGGTTATAAATCGCAATCAGATTCAGTGCCTGAACCACATCCGGACAGTTATGACAGCTCAAAGACACAAATACATCAAAGTCTGCTTTAAGATTCAAACCTTTAATCTGGTTGAGCAGCTCATCAGAGACTTTCGGTGCATAACCTGAAGTTTGTAACAAAGCTAAGATCAATGAAGTAAATTCATGACCCATCGGTAAGCCAGCAAAGAACACACGTGGTTGTTCACCGACTTTGGCAATACCAAAACTTGGGCGGCGTGTATTTTGACCATCAAAACGAGCCGTGACTTGATCAGAGAGTTCCGCAATTTCAGTGACTAATTCTTTGATCTTGGCAGCTTTGTCTGAATCATCCAGAGCAGCGACCAATTCGATAGGACTTTCTAAACGTTCTAAATAGGCTTTTAACTGAGTTTTGATATTTTGATCTAACATTGTAAAGCTCCAAAGGAGTAAATTTTTAACTTGTTGAGAATATTACGATAAAACTTTAAATAGGTGAAACAGTATGTTTTTATAATTTTAATCGGTTTATTGAATAATTGGATTGTAATAAAAATCACGCTTTATTGATTCATACTTAGTGAAAATCACTTTGTTATATAAATGACATCTTGAGATGAGATAAGATGATCAACCTTATACTAAAGGAATATCGGCATGAAACTACAGGCAGGAATCTATCAACATTATAAAGGTAATCTTTATCAGGTTTTTCATGTGGCTAGACATAGTGAAACAGAAGAAGAGTTGGTCGTTTATCAATGTTTATATGGTGATTATTCTATTTGGGTCAGGCCTTTGACCATGTTTATTGAAACGATTGATGTGGATGGTCAGCCAGTGCCGCGTTTTAATTTTCTTCATCAAGTTTAAAAAACTCTAAAGGTGAGTGTATGCTAAATCGTGAATTTTTATTGCGTCTATCCGAATTATACGATGAGTTTCAACAACACGATGCCAAGCAGTCTGATCGTCTTCAACGTTTTCGGAATATTGAGCCGGATTCCGCGCAATTTCTTTCGATGCTAATTCGGACGCAACAATCCAAATCTATTTTAGAAATAGGCACATCGACAGGTTATTCAACTTTATGGTTAGCTGAAGCAGCACAGGCAACTGGGGCAAACATTGTCACACTCGAAATAGAAGAAATACGCAGCCAACAGGCAAAAAACTACGCGCAGGAACTCAAACTGGATACAGTTATTGAGTTTTGGGTGGGAGATGCCGCTCAATATTTACAACAAGCCCAAACCACCTTTGATTTTATTTTATTGGATGCAGAGCGAAGTTATTATCCAAATTACTGGAATGATCTTAAGCGTTTAATTCGTAAAAACGGTGGAGTCTTGATGGTGGATAATGTGATTTCCCATGCTGCTGAGGTCAAAGCTTTTTTAAATATGATTAAACAGGATGGTGATTTTTTAACCAGCACCATTTCATTTGGCGCAGGTTTGTTTATGGTGGTGGCAAAATAAACGATCAAACGGGCGTGTATGGCAAGGTGACTCAGCTTAAATAAACACGATCGTGCCTTGCCTAAAGATAAAGAATGTGTCGTATAAAAAATTGTTGTGATTTAAAAAATCGACAGTCGACTAAAATGTAAATCAAATTCTAAATATTTCTGCACAAAAGCGGTTTTATCTTGTGAGCGCAGTAAATTGTCATAAATAAATTCTGGTACGGGGTGATACAGTTCACCTTTGCCATTGTTATAAAAAATTTTTAGATAACGTGAAGCCGCATTGTATTTCCAGGAAGTAACGGCAACCAATTTTTCCATAGAATTCTCCCCTAAAGGTGAGCAGCATACGATAAAAGATCGTGCTACTAATTTGAACATTAATGTAATTGATGCTGCGCCTATAGATGAGAATTGTAAAAGTTTAATTCATGATAAATTAATCACTTAAAATGAAAGAGCCACCCAAAAGGGTGGCTCTAGATCTATTTAAAATCTAAAGAATTAGATTTTACCGACAAGATCAATTGAAGGTGCTAGAGTTGCGTCGCCTTCTTTCCATTTTGCAGGGCAAACTTCACCTGGGTGAGAGTGAACGTATTGAGCTGCTTTTACTTTGCGAAGAAGTTCTTGCGCATCACGACCAATACCACCTGCATTGATTTCAACGATTTGGATTTTACCTTCTGGATCGATTACGAAAGTACCACGGTCAGCAAGACCAGCAGACTCAATCAGAACTTCGAAGTTTTTAGCAAGTGCCCAAGTTGGGTCACCAACCATAACGTATTGGATTTTTTTGATTTCTTCAGAAGAATCATGCCAAGCTTTATGCGTGAAATGAGTGTCAGTTGAAACTGAGTAGATTTCTACGCCTAATTTTTGGAATTCAGCATAGTTGTCTGCAAGGTCACCAAGTTCAGTTGGGCAAACAAATGTGAAATCAGCTGGATAGAAGAAAACAACAGACCATTTGCCTTTAAAGTTTGCTTCAGAAACTTCAACGAATTGACCGTTGTGATATGCAGTTGCTGTGAATGGTTTAACTTCTGTATTAATTAAGCTCATCATTTTCTCCATGATTGAGGTTTATATTTAAACTCTAAAATTCTGATTTAGCATAAAGAATTTTATTTTATTGAGGAAATGGTATTTTTGCATGATTAGAATCGGAAAAACTAATAATCCTGTAAAATGACCATCACCACATTATGGTTTCCATCATTTCAGCGCAAAATTATGATCTGAAAATGACAATCGCCTATAAATTTGATTTGCATTAGAACATGCAGGCGATTGAGAAAAAATTCAAGGTGAAAATGTAAAAAAACAATGAATTTGTCAGAAATGAACCAGTTCTTTCATCATTGTTGCAACCGTCTTTATTTTTCTACCACAGGAAGAAATAAAAGGGACTGACGAAAGAAGTCTAATGGCTTTCGTTATCAGGTTATACCGCGTAAAATAGATCGCTTGTTTATCAATATTTAGGAAATTTTATCTGTGCAGCGTGATTTAGATGTAAATCAATGGGTGATGGTGCGTGATCGACATCGTTTAAATCGACTAGGCAAAGGTAAAGAAAAAAATTTAGAGCAATATCAACAATTATTCGAAAAATCAAATGCTCAGGTGAAAGCGCGAATTGCTCGTTTTCCCAAAATAAAACTCAATCAGGATTTGCCTGTCACGCAATATGCGGATCGTTTGATTGACGCCATCCAACAGCATCAAGTGATCATTGTGGCAGGGGAAACAGGTTCGGGGAAAACCACCCAGTTGCCACAGATTGCCATGTTGGCAGGTCGTGGTGCAACAGGCATGATTGGCCATACTCAGCCTAGACGTTTGGCAGCGCGAAGTGTCTCGCAGCGCATTGCAGAAGAAGTTGGGGAAAAACTGGGAGAGTCGATTGGTTTTAAAGTTCGTTTTAATGAACAGGGTTCCAATGATTCCATCGTTCGGTTAATGACCGATGGTATTTTATTGGCAGAGCTGGGACATGATCGCTACTTAAATAAATACGACACGATTATTATCGATGAAGCGCATGAACGCTCGCTGAATATCGATTTTATCATGGGCTATCTCAAGCAGATTTTAAAAAAACGTCCAGATCTAAAAGTGATCGTGACCTCGGCAACTTTGGATGTGAATCGCTTTAGTCGTTATTTTAATGATGCGCCAATTTTTGAAGTCGAAGGGCGCAGTTTTCCAGTCGAAGTGCGTTATCGCCCAATTTCTGAACTCAGTATTGGTGGGAGTGATGACGATGAGTTTGATGATTTTGAAGAAAATTTGCCACGTGCGGTGGTGCAAGCGGTGGAAGAATGTTTCGCCGATGCCGAAGAAAAAGGACATCCTGAACACGCCGATATCTTAATCTTTTCCAGTACCGAACAGGAAATTCGAGAGTTACAGGAAACCTTGCAAAAACACGGCCCACGTCATACAGAAATTTTACCGTTATATGCACGTTTAGGTCTGGGTGAGCAACAGAAGATTTTTAGCCCCAGTGGTAAAGGTCGGCGCATTATTATTGCCACCAACGTGGCTGAAACTGCGTTGACGGTACCGAATATTCGTTACGTGATTGACAGTGGTTTTGCGCGTATCTCCCGTTATAGCTACCGTTCACGGGTTCAACGGCTACCAATTGAAGCGATTTCCCAAGCAGCCGCCAATCAGCGTAAAGGACGTTGTGGTCGTATTGCACCTGGGGTTTGTATTCGTCTTTACAGTGAAGAAGATTTTCTCAGTCGTCCTGAATTTACCGAACCTGAAATTAAACGGACTAATCTAGCGTCAGTGATTTTGCAAATGCAAAGTCTGGGCTTGGGAACCGTTGAGGAATTTGATTTCATTGAACCGCCTGATCATCGTTTTGTCAATGATGGGCGTAAACTTCTGGTTGAACTTGGTGCGATGAACGAGCGTAAACATGAGTTAACCAAAGTTGGACAAATGATGTCACGCATGCCGATTGATCCAAGATTGGCTCGAATGATTGTCGGTGGTTCTCATTTCGGTGTACTCAATGAAATTTTGGTCGTGGTCAGTGCGCTAGCGGTACAAGATCCGCGTGAACGTCCCGCAGACAAACAAATGCAGGCGGATCAAAAGCATGCTTTGTTCCGTGAAGCAGATTCAGACTTTCTGTTTTATTTAAAACTTTGGGATACTCTGCAAAATAATCCTGACATGGCAACGGAAAATAAACGGCGTCAATTTGCCCGTCAGCATTTTTTAAGCTGGTTGCGTTTACGTGAATGGAAACAAACCCATGCGCAATTGGTCGATTTAGCGCAAAGTATCAAACTGTCTTTTAACGATAAAAAAGCCAGTTATGAAAATTTACATCGTGCATTACTCACGGGTTTATTGTCTTTTGTGGCCAATAAAACTGATGAACGTAATATTTATATGGCAGTGCGTCAGCAAAAAGCCAAAGTCTTTCCTGCCAGTACTTTGCACAAATCTAATACGCCGTGGGTGATGGCCTTTGAAATGGTGGAAACGTCTCAGGTGTATTTGCGTACACTGGCCAAGATTGATCCCGAATGGATTTTGCTCGCGGCGCGTGACTTGTTGAAATATCACTATTTTGAGCCACACTGGTCGAAAAAAGCGGGAATTGTGCAGGCCTATGCCCAGATTTCTTTGTTCGGTTTAATTATTGAACCGAAACGTTTAATTAATTTTGAAAAAGTCGATCATCCAGCAGCGCGTGAAATTTTTCTCAGAGATGCATTGACGACTGGTCATCTGGGCATCATGCCGCCATTTTTAAAACATAATTTACTCAAACTTGAAGAAGTCGAACGGGTTGAGGACAAATTACGCCGACGTGATCTGGTGGTCGATGAAGAAACGATTTATCAGTTTTATGCAGAACGTGTGCCTACTGATATTGCCAGTCGAAGCAGTTTTGAAGATTGGCGCGCGACGATTGAGCCCAAACAGCCGCGTTATTTATTTGTTGAAGATGATGCGCTTTGGCAAAGTGATCGACCCACCACGCAACAATTTCCTGATTATTTACACAACGGTGATTTACGTTTAGCGACTACTTATCGTTTTGATCCAAGTCATGATCAGGATGGTGCAACCGTTAAAATTCCTGTGCAGGCTTTAGCCCAAGTTGACGAAAATTTATGGTCGTGGGGCATTCCGGGATGGCGGCTGGATTTGATCGAGGCCTTACTCAAAGCCTTACCCAAAGACAAACGTCGACATTTAGTCCCGATTCCAGATACCGCTAAAAAACTGATGCAAAGTGTCGATGCAACCCATTTACGCGAGCATATTTTTAAGTTTCTGGCGTTTGCGCTACGTGGTGAACAGATCACCGAAAAAGATTTTTCTTTTGAACGTATTGACCAATATCTGGTGCCTTTTATCTTAGTCGTTGATGAAAAAGGTCGAGTGATTGAAAAAGGTCGCGATTTAGCTGAATTAAAAGCACGTTGCCGTACTGAAACCCATCGTCCGGTCAAACAAATGCAAGGCGAGTTTAAAACTTTCCCAGAAAGCTTTGTGTTTGAAGCATCACAGAAAGTCACAGGCGTGGTGGTCAAGCAATATCAGGCTTTAGTTCCAGTCAAAAAGTTTGCTGAATTGCAACAAAAAGATGAATCTGGCGTGGTGATTCAAACTTTTAATGATCAGGCTGAAGCAATCAGACAGCATCGAGAAGGGATTATTGGTTTAGTGCATATGCAACTGGGTGATCTGGTCAGACAGTTGAAAAAGCAAATCTCTAAACCATTGGCTTTGGCTTATTCTCCTTTGGGGGATAAAGCCAAACTTGAACAGATGCTGGTCTATGCGACATTGCAACTGAGTATCGATCAACTGCCAGTCAATCAGGCTGAGTTTCAGCAATTATTACAGGACGTTAAGCAGACGTTTTTAACGCATGGGCAACAGGCGCTTCAAGTCATTTCGGATATTTTTATTCAGTGGCAAAGCATACGCCGTCAACTCATGATGCTAGATACCGAGATTTTTGGACGCAGTATCGATGATATTGAAGATCAACTGGATTTGATGCAACTCAGTGATTTTGTTTATACCCGTAGCTCAGAGGTCTGGCTTGAATATCCACGTTATTTAAAAGCATTGTTGATGCGTCTGGAGCGTTTGCCGAATAATTTGCAACGTGATGAAGCTGCAATTAAAGACGTTGATCCATGGATGGATAAACTATTTAAGTTTAAAAACAATCCTCAAATTAAAGAGCTATACTTTATGGTAGAGGAATTTCGAATTTCCTTATTTTCTCAACCGATGAAAACCAAGATGCCTGTTTCTCCCACTCGGCTACAAAAACTATGGGAAAAACAAGGAATCGGTTAGAATACTTACATTCTTAACAAGGAGTTTTACATGGGCATCCGTATTACTGGAACTGGTCTATTTCATCCGACCGAAACAATCAGCAACGAAGAACTGGTTGAAACGCTTAATGCTTATGTGGAACGTTACAATACGGAAAATGCAGATAAAATAGCCGTAGGCGAGTTGCCTGAGCGTCGTGGTTCAAGTGCTGATTTTATTGAAAAAGCATCTGGTGTTAAAAGTCGTTATGTGGTTGAAAAATCAGGGGTACTTGATCCAGCACGATTACGTCCACACTTGCGTGAACGCAGTGATGATGAGATTTCATTACAAGCAGAGTGGGGCGTGATTGCAGCCAAACAAGCCATGCAAAATGCAGGCGTAGGGCCAGAAGATATCGACGTGGTGATTTTGGCTTGTTCAAATATCCAGCGTGCTTACCCTGCTGTTGCCATTGAAATTCAGTCAGCATTAGGCATTCAAGGTTATGCTTATGACATGAATGTCGCCTGTTCAGCCGCAACTTTTGGTCTAAAACAAGCCGCTGATGCGATTAAATCAGGTGCGCGCCGCGTATTATTGGTCAATGTTGAGATTACATCAGGACATACCGATTATCGTTCACGTGACTGTCACTTTATTTTTGGTGATGTTGCCACCGCTTCAATTATTGAAGACACCGAAACCAAAGAAGGTTTTGAAATTCTAGATATTCATTTGTTTACTCAGTTCTCCAATAATATCCGTAATAACTTTGGCTTCTTAAACAGTAGTGAAGAAACCAGTCGTGACGACAAACAGTTCCGTCAGGATGGCCGTAAAGTATTTAAAGATGTTTGTCCTTTGGTTGCCAAAATCATTACAGGTCAACTGGAAAAAATGCAGATCCCCGCGGATGATGTTAAACGTTTCTGGTTACATCAAGCCAATGCCAATATGAACCAACTGGTTGCAAAATTAGTTTTGGGTAAAGAAGCCGAAGCTGATCGTACACCGATTATTCTGGATGAATTTGCCAATACCTCATCGGCTGGGGTGATCATTGCCTTGCATCGTACGGGTAATCAGGTCGATGCGGGTGAATACGGTGTGATTTGTTCATTCGGTGCAGGTTACTCAGTCGGTTCGCTCATTGTACAAAAGCGCAAAGCAGGCTAAGTTCTGATTTAAAAATTTTGAGACTCCACTTTTGTGGAGTTTTTTATTTTGATCTGTTTAGATTTATGTAATAACGCATTGAAAATCGGGTTTGAAAAGTAGATATTCATTCAAAGATCAAGATAAATTAAGTCCAAACATTGAACCCACATATATAAAATTCCAGAACCAGAAAATCCAGGAACAGAAAATATAGAACCACGATTTGCTTTCGATGATGAATTTAATGTGTTTAATCGTCTCTTACAATATAAATAACGGCAGGGGAAGTGATGGATCATGATAATCAAAAACCAGAACACGATCATGGCTATGCAAGAATTGAACCCTACGATCAACCTGCTGGAGGTTGGGGAGCCTTACTCAGTGTAGCCCGAAATTTAAAACGTCAGGAAACGTTCAAAAAAGGTTCTATTTCACTGCTCAATATTAATCAGCCGACAGGTTTTGACTGTCCGGGATGCGCATGGCCAGAAAAGAAAGATGCGCATGCTTTTAATTTTTGTGAGAATGGTGCAAAAGCAGTTGCATTTGAAGCTACCAGTAAACGTGTCAGTCCTGAGTTTTTTGCAACACATACGGTAAGCTGGTTAACTGAACAAAGTGACTTTTTTCTGGAAGATGCAGGGCGGATTACCGATCCGATGCGTTACGATGTCGTAACGGACAAATACGTTCCTATTAGCTGGGATGAGGCCTTTGAGTTGATTGCCAAGCATCTACAGGCATTGGATGATCCTAATCAAGCCGCATTTTATACTTCAGGACGAGCCAGTAACGAGGCTGCTTTCCTGTATCAGCTTTTTGTGCGAAGTTATGGCACCAATAATTTTCCTGATTGTTCCAACATGTGCCATGAAACCACCAGCGTCGGTTTAAAAGATTCGATTGGTTTAGGCAAGGGGACCGTGACACTAGATGATTTCGATCAGGCAGATGCGATTTTTAGTTTCGGTCATAATCCGGGGACCAATCATCCTCGAATGCTCGCGACCTTAAGAGAAGTATCGAAACGCGGTGGAACTATTATTGCAATTAATCCTTTAAAAGAACGTGGCTTGGAGCGTTTTCAGGATCCACAAGCGCCCTTGGAAATGATCACTAATGGTAGCACACCGATTAGCCGCTATTATTTTCAACCGAAAGTGGGCGGTGATTATGCCATTATGTTTGGAATGCTTAAACACCTGTTAGAGTGGGATCAACAGGCGATTGCCAAATCGAAGGAAAGTGTATTTGATCGCTCATTTATTGTGGTGAATACGATTGGTTTTGAAGAAATGCGTGCAGAAGTGCAAAATACTTCATGGTCAGACATTCATCCGCATACGGGTCTTAGCCCTGAACATCTGGAGGCATTAGCCAAGCTTTATCTTGAATCCAAACGTGCCATTTTCTGTTGGGGCATGGGCATTACCCAGCATCGTCATGGTACAGCCAATGTACATATGCTTGCCAATCTCATGTTAGCGCGGGGGCATATCGGTCGTCCTGGTGCGGGTTTGGCACCGATTCGTGGTCATAGTAACGTTCAGGGTGACCGAACCATGGGCATTAATGAACTGCCAAGTCCTAAAATGCTGGACAATATTGATCGGGTATTTGGTATTCAATCTCCGCGAGAAAATGGCATGGGTGTGGTTGAAACCATTAAAGCGATGGCAGAAGGGCGAGTCAAAGTTTTCATTGGCTTAGGAGGGAATTTTGCGGTTGCCACACCTGACACTGAATATACTCAGCAAGCCTTACGTGCTTGTAATTTGACGGTACACATCACCACGAAAATGAATCGAAGTCATCTGGTTTGTGGACAAGATGCCTTAATGTTGCCCTGTTTGGGGCGTACTGAAGTTGATATCCAAAAACATGGGCCACAGTCAATTTCCGTTGAAGATTCTATGAGTAATGTACATTTGTCTGCTGGACGCAATGAACCGATTTCATCAGATTTACTCTCTGAGCCCGATATTATCGCCAGAATTGCCGAAGCAACCTTGCCTAAGAGTCAAATCAAATGGCGTTGGTATATCGAAAGTTATGATCGTATTCGTGATGCGATTTCGGAAGTCTTTGATGAGTTTCATGACTTTAATCAGCGTGTTTATCAACCCGGCGGTTTTCATTTGGAACACCCTGCCAATCAACATATCTGGAATACGCCAAGTGGCAAGGCGCAATTTTTAATTACTCCGATTTCGGAAGTCTATGCAGATCACGAACATCGCTATGCAGATGCTTACACCGAGGCTAAAGTCTATACACTCATGACCACACGTTCGCATGATCAATACAATACGACTTTGTATGGTCTGGATGACCGTTATCGAGGGGTATATGGACAGCGCCGTGTCTTATTTATGAATGAACAGGATATTGAAGCAGCAGGTTTTCAGCCTGATCAGTGGGTCGATATTGAAAGTATTTATTCAGATGGAATAAAGCGCATTGTGCATAGTTTTCGGATTGTGCCTTATAACATCCCGCGTGGAAGTTTGGCGGCTTACTATCCTGAAACTAATCCACTTGTGGCGCTGAGTAGCCATGACAAATACGCCAAGATACCAGCTTCTAAAAGTGTGCCAGTGATTTTGCATGCAGGACATGCGCCTGAACATTTCAATCTTGCGGCAGAGGTTGATCCTGAGAAAGCCGATCAAATTATTGCTACGGCGAAAGTCAGTTAGTGTTCTATTCATGTGGAAATGGCGTGTCAAAAGCGCCATTTTCCAATAAGGAAAAATTGATGGATGATACCTTACAGTCGCCATTAGGTTATGAACCTTTGATCGTTCAGCGTTATAGTCATGGAAGTGTTCAAGAGCAGTTAGACGACGTCGTGCAAGAAACCCCTGTAGCATTGGTTTACAATGGGATTTCTCATGCCGTGATGATGGCGACGCCGACTGATCTTGACGTCTTCGCCAAAGGTTTTAGTTTATCGGAAGGTATTCTGCAACATCTCGCTGAACTCTACACACTAGACATTGTAGAAAATGAGTTAGGGATTCAGGTGGAAATGACGATTTCATCGCGTGCTTTTGCGGCATTGAAGCAGCATCGTCGTGCTATGACTGGAAGAACTGGTTGTGGGCTTTGTGGTATCGAAAGTTTGCAACAGCTTCATCAGGATGTAACGTTAGTCAGTACCAAATTTTTATCGACATGGCTCAATGATATTCCACAAGCAGTTTTACAGTTAAATGCAAAACAAAAAATCACAGCATTGACTGGAGGAGCACACGCCGCTGCATTGGTAGTGAATGGTGAAATTTGCATTTTGTTTGAAGATGTAGGACGACATAATGCACTGGACAAGTTGCTTGGATATATTGCACAGCAACAATTGGATGTTTCCAATGGTTTTGTGCTCATGACCAGTCGAGCCAGTTATGAATTGGTACGAAAATGTGCTCGACAGAATATTGCCTTACTCGCGTGTATTTCTGCCCCCACCAGTTTGGCGATTGAGATGGCTAAACATTCAGGATTGGCTTTGGCTGCATTTTGTCGAGGACACGGCTATGTGCTGTATAACGATTAAAATGTAAAATTTACTTTGTGCTGAATTTTCCAATTTCACTGAAAAACTTGAGTTTTAACTCGCTTGTTCTGGATCTAGCCTCAAGGCTTCATTTGGGCAAATCGATTCAATAATGCTTTGTACCACTAAAGGATGCTGTAAATAACCTACGATCTCATGAGGTTTATGCGCAAAAGTCGAAATTCCTTGATTGATAATCGACGGTTGAAAATTGAAAAAACTATGATCAAGTGGAAAAGTGGTCAAATAGTCTTCATGTGAATAAAAATTATGCCAATCTCCTTGCAAGGCTGCGAGTTGTTCTGTTGGACGATTTAGTCTGGATTGCACCACTCGAAAAGCCAGTGGTGAGGCAAGGGTAATGAAGCGCTTTATTTTTACTTTCTTTGAAAGCTGTTGCAGTAAATTATAGGCAATCACCGTTCCGAGTGAATGTGCCACAATAATGTATTCTTCATCTTCATCAAAAGATTGAATCACACGCTGATGTACATCATTCATAAAGTCTGGATTGGCGAGATATAAATACACTTCCAGAATATATCGATGCAACATATTTTCATGCAATTTGGGAAATTTGTTTAATAACATCACAAATTCGCGTAATACATGATCTTTGGCTAAATGCGAAAACAAATATAAACGCGAAGTTAAACTTAACTCCTCATGGTGTTTCGCCAATAAAGGAATTAATTTTCGATCCTGATCAATCTGTTGCGGTTCAGGATTTTGTAAATAGGGCAAATGCCAGTCTTGCCATGCTTGTGGCATAAAAGCATCTAAGGGCGTATCTAATTGTGCCAATCGATGTTGATGGATTAAATCACCATAGTAAGGGAAAGCTAGATTAAGATTTTGAAATGGAACCTGAACATCAAGATGATCTAAACCGAGTTTAAAAATATTTAACCAGTGATCTTGTAAGCCTTGAGCATCAAAGCTCTGTTGTTGTGCACCGTGTATAAAAATTAGTTTCATTGTCATGGTATCAATTATTCTTATGCTTGATTTGACTGTAGCACTGAGAGGTCTGGAGATACCAGCCATACAAACAAAAAAAGTGTAGCGATTTGCTACACTTTTGCTAGAAAAATGAAGTTATTAGCGTTTAATGATTCGAATTACGATAAAATATAAAATGGCTCACATAGCACAAAGCAATAAAAATTAGACAGCAAATAAAACCTGTCAGCATTTCAGGATCCGCCGCCATACTTAAGCAAGTAATCAGGCAGAAGAAAAACCCTAAAATCGGCACAATTGGAAAAAGTGGCGCTGCAAATTTTAAATCCTGAACTGTATGGCCTGTCTTATACCATTGTCTTCTGAAATTAAACTGGCTTAAACAGATACTCATCCAAACCACAACCATGGTAAACGCTGCTACGCCCAAGAGATTTTTAAAAATCGTTTCAGGGGCAAATTGTTCAGATAATAATCCAGGAATTGCACCGAACATAGTCACAATTAAGGCAACAATAGGTGTGCCACTTTTTGTGAGTTTAGAAAAAATACGCGGTAAATGTTGCTGTGAAGAGAGTGACCACATCATCCGTGAAGCAGCATATAAACCTGAATTGGCTGCTGATAATAGGGCGGTAATAATTACAAAACGAATAATATCATCTGCATAAGGGATCCCAATGTAATTAAACACGGTGACAAATGGGCTATTACTCACACTATGGCCACCTAAACCTGCTTGCTCAAAAGGCAATAAAGCGCTAATCACAATGATTGTCCCGACAAAGAAAATCAGTAAGCGCCAGATCGCAGCATTAATTGCTTTAGGCACATTATCCGCAGGATCTTTGGTTTCTCCTGCTGCAACACCAATCAGCTCTGTACCTGAAAAAGCAAAGTTCACAATTAGCATGGTTGCGAAAATTGGCATGAGTCCTTGAGGAAACCAGCCTTGAGCGGTCAGGTTACTAAATAAAGGCGCTGTTTCATAACCATGAAAGGGTACTAGCCCAACGATAGCAAGTAAGCCCAATATAATAAAACTGATCACTGTTATTACTTTAACGAGAGAGAGCCAGAACTCGGATTCAGCAAAAATTTTAGTCGAACTCAGATTAAGTGTAAAAATAGTGACAGCAAAAATAAGCGTCCAGATCCACATTGAAATATGGGGAAACCATTCCTGCATCAGTAAGGCAGCCGCAGTGAACTCTGTGCCTAGCGTTGCTGTCCATGTCAGCCAGTAGAGCCATGACACCATATAACCTGTACTAGGACCAATATATTGGGCAGCATAAGCACCAAATGAACCAGAAACAGGCATGTGTACGGCCAATTCACCTAAACACAGCATGACCATATAAGCAATCAATCCACCGAGTATATACGCAAGGATTGCACCAATCGGACCTGTTTGTGAAATCACCTCACCTGAGCCCAAAAAAAGACCTGTACCAATTGCACCGCCTAAAGAAAGCATGACTAAATGGCGGGTACTCATTGCTCGTTTTAACGGCGCAGAATCATTGGATGAGGCGGTATTTGAAGATTCAGATGGTTGCATACACAACGTCACGTTCAAAATGGAGAAGCGCGTTATTGTAGAGAAAAATTAGAAATGTGCAATCTTGAGGCAGACAAACAATAGCCAATAAGCACAATAAAAAAGAATGGATTTAAAAAATGGCGTCCCTACGGGGATTCGAACCCCGGTTACCGCCGTGAAAGGGCGATGCACCACATTGCCCTTATTTTTGTAAAGTTTTGTAAATTCAACCTAAAGTGGGTAACACTTTTAAAACATCGTGTAAATTTTCAGGGGCTAGATGCGCGTATCTTTGCGTTATGCGAATATCAGAATGACCGAGCAAAGTTGACACATGATAGAGTGGAACGCCTTGTTTCACTAAAAAACTAGCAAACGTATGTCTTAAATCGTGTATTCGCACCTTTCCTAAATTGGCTCTTTTCACCGCAATTTCAAATCCCCGCCTAAAACTTTTGATATGTGTACCTGTTTTGGCATTGTAGAAAACATAATGTGCATTGGTTTTTAGTCTATACAACGCTTGGATCGAAACGTCATTCAATGGCTTATAGACAGTTTTCTTATTCTTAGATAATGAATTGCGTATGACAAAATAGCGATCATGCAAAAATACGTTATTCCATGTCAGCCGTGTCAATTCACTTGATCGACAACCCGTATTTAATGCCAGCAGCATAAAATCATGTAACATCAAATTGTCATAAAAAAGGGCAGACTTAAGCAACAGGTGACATTCAGTTGCTGTAAGAAATCGAGGGATGAAATCATCTTCAAAGAGCTTAAATCTATTGAATGGGTTTTTAAAATTTGCAGCCTGATTGTATTTAAGATAGTAATTAAAAGCCGATCTAATTAAATTTAACTCCCTATTTATTGTTGAGTTTTTAACTTCTTTCAATCGTCGCATTGAACAATAATCTGTAATGACATCAATGGAAATTTCATCATAGGAATAGAACCATTCAATGTGTTTCAATTTTTCCAGATAAGTATGTTTTGAATTATAAAGACCATTTTTACAGTAAAAGTTAACTATTTCTTGTATATCCATGATTCACCATTATGTAACATTTTGCCAATTTGGTTTTTTAAGTGAATTTACAATATACATAAATATCAATTAGTTAAAAATTTGTTCCTGGCAAAATTTTCAACCAGGATAAGATCTTCAGTTGGTAGATAATGCAAGTCAGTTCGCGCCCATGCGGGACGCTCTAAGACTCCCGCTAGAGAGCGAACGGGAGCTTGTAATCAGGGAAGAAGGTTTCAAAATTTGATGCTAACTTGTCGCTCGTAGACACTCGCTTATGAATCGGATTTAAGGCGAGAGATAATATATTCATGGCGTTTAATCCAGAATTGACGTTTTTTCATTTTACGCTGAATTAAAATCTCATCAGCGCGTGATTTAGGTACATACGTTCCATTAAGTGAGCGATACAAGTAACCATTTTCAGTTTTCACTCTATGAGGAAAATTAATTCTTTTAGCGATTGAAAGTAATAGATTTCGCACGATGACAAAAATAAAGAATGAACATACAAACCCGATAATCAGTATCGCGTAAAAAAGTTGAGTTATAGAATTTAAATCTTCGACAGTAATGTTATGCATAGTGACCTCTAAATTAACCCTTGTTGTTTAGCTGCTTCCATTTTTGCCAGTTGTTCTTTATCAGTCTGATGAGTTGGCGTACTAGGCTGCGGGTTATTTGTCGCACTATAGTTTTGAGTAGATAGTCCATTTTGCTGCTGCTGCTCTTTAAAGTAATTGAAAGGGCGATCACCAGACATGATTTTTTTGCAATCATCTTGTGATACGTTTAGCCGTGTACCTTGTTGTGTATATGCCTGATAGCCTGAATTGGTTTTCATGCAGCCAGATAAGACAGGTTTAGCCGTTACGCTGTATTGAATGGAATCCTGAATGTTTTGAGTATCAAATGGCTTGTCAGGGTTATATGAAACCAATGTTGTCTGAGCATCTTGTCCAGTGACTGAACCTTTATTCTTAGAGAGTTCATCAAACCATTTGACGCATTCAGGCTTTTCCACATTGATGCCTTTGCGACATTCAATGTTTAAATCAAGTTTAGCGTTAGGATCAGATGCTTGTACGTTTTCAGGATTAATTGTGGACGTTTCTTTTTTAACTTCCTTTTGTTTTTCCTTATCTTCAAAACGATGGACGTTAAATGTGTTGGTATTCATTAAGCCCACACCAACAAATGCAAGTATTGCAACAATGATGCCTAAGAAGACAAAGAGTTGTTTAGGCAATTTAAATTTAATGCTTGAATGATCCGTTGCCGATTTATAAAGGCTTTGGTATTTGTCATCAAAATGAAAGCGATAAAAATCCAGATACTTTTTATGTTTAGCGTTACGATTTGCAGCAGGTTCAGGATTTGATAGCCATTTATCAAACTCAAAGACATTGGTATATTTTGGTTTAGAAGCAGGTCGCTTGATGTAATACATGCGATCTATCAGCTTGTGTATGCCTTTTTCTATTCGCTGCGGGTCTTGTGTGATGAGCCACAAATCTTTATTAGTGTGGCGGTGAATAGTCAAATCCTTGATCATTTGATCTTGTGAATATTGGTTACCCTTGTATTCATATTCTTTTCGGTACTGGACTTCATCATAAATGATGATTGAACCGTCAGGCGTTTGTCGCCAATCGTCAGGTGCAGGTTCGACTTCGGGAATCAATAATTCTTTAATGTCACAATATATCTGACGAGGTTCTTTGCCGTCAGCTTCCAGTTTTTCATTGTCTTTAATGATTTCCAGTATCTTAGAAATCATGAATTGGGTTTTGCCGTGTCCTGGAGAGCCTACTACTAAATTTATCATTGTCTTTTCCTTTGCCTAGCGCGTTTGTTCAGTGACTGCGAGCCCTCGCACCTCACCACGCGCTAGGCTTTTTTAAATCCAAGTTTTGCGCTATTCATGGCTACACGCACGGCAATTGCTGATAGCACCATGCTTAATGCCTGATCCGCACCGCTTAAGCCAAATAGATACATGACGTTGCCGAGTTGTCCCCAGTATTGATAAACCATAGACATGGCTTGATTAAAGATTGCTTGTGACGTTGCATATGTGAATACGGATAAACCCATTCCACCGATAATTTTTTGACCCGCATCACTCAGAACGACATCTGAAACTTTGGTTAATATGTTGCTTAAGCCCATTATTCTTCATCCTCTTTGGTTCTTATGCCCGCAACGATAAAAGCTGATGTAATTGCGCCTACCGTAAGGACAGCAGGGCGAAAGAATTCAAGGGCATTGCATACGGGTTGATAGGGCATGTCTAACGTGTAGGAATTGCCCATTAATGAAAATGAAACTTGATCTTGTGGGCATGTTGTAGAGCCTTGTAAATTCACTTCATCGGCTTCAAATTCTGGTTGCTCAATCTCTAATTCTTCTGGTTCTGATTCGGTTGGTTCTTCTTTGAAATAATCAACAGCATCGTCATAGGCAGCTTTTATTGAATCTTCCCATTCAGCAGGCTTTTGTATGACTACATTCGCAGCTTGACAAACAGTAGGCGCCCAATTACAGAAGATTGGGAAATCTAAGCTAATATCAGAGCCTTTAGTATCAGTTCCCGTATTTTCGCCTGTTTCTTCTTTAGGAACAGTCTCTCCAGTTGCAGTCTGGTCGGTCGGTATTGATTGTGATGCTTCTAATTGATTAATGATCGGACGTGCTTTTGTTACATCCGTTTCCGCTTCAGCAACAATTGTGTCAGCAGCAGCTTTTACAGCTTGTTGTGCAGCAGCATTACCCGCAGCAGCATTTGAGATTACTTGTTGAGCGACTGTTTCTAGAGGTAAATGCTTAGTTCTATTTTCATTTTCTCCGTTATCGGCAGGGGGATTATAAGCAGGGTTTAAACGTCGAGACGACCAACCGTCGGTGACATCTTTACGTTCACCCCAAATATTTTGATTAGTAGTACAACCATCATGATTAGCTGAAACAAATTTAACGCCAGATGATGCCCAAACATTTGCAAAAGATTGACAAGCATCATTGGGTGATGGAAATTCACCAAAACCCATACCGTACAAATACTGACCATACGCAGGGTCAGAAGGGTCGTTAATATCTGGCTTCTTTGTATAAGTTACTCGGTTATTTGCAGGATCAAGAACGTAATCCACACCGCCTAATAATTCTTGTATTGCCAAATCAAGCGCAATAGCACCCGCACCACCCGCTAATGCTTTAGCAACACTACTCGGAGGCGGAGTAATCTTTGCTACACCCGTAGCAAGTTTACTAGCACCATTTAAAATAACTTGTTTAGAGCCGTTATAGACAATCGATGCACCTTGAGCCACACCACCGCCAAGTGACCAACCGCCCAAGCTTGCAGCATTGGCATTGGTTACCAAATAAAACGGAGATAGAAGAATTGCAATTGAAAGATATATACGAAAAGCAACGCCTATCTGTTTTTTTAGAACATCTTTAAACCGATGTATACCATCATTAATAGCCATATATACGCCCCTATATCTTCCATTTCACACCCCCAAAAAGAAAGGGATTGCAGACCTTTCGATAAGCAACCCCGTTACATTCATTTCAAATTAAAACGCTGAACGAATGTATTTAAACACTTTGATGCCTAACGGAATCAAAATTGCAACAGCAGCAACAGCAGCTCCAGCAGTTGCAGCTCCAGATAATTCAGTAGTAATTTCTGAAGTATCTACAGCAGCATTGGCAATGCCAGTTGCAGCTACAGCAGAACCCACAACAGCAGCTTGTTTAACACGTGTTTTTAAAGTATTGATATCCATAACGGACTCCTTAGTTTTTTTCAAAAATTTGCACCCGTATGATTTTTATTCCCCATACTGTTGCAAGACAGAGCCAAAAAGCCAAACCAATAGCCGTGGCTTCGGTGTAACTTAGTGGCGGTAACAAGACTGATTGCTCAGCCCATGACTGGCATACGTTGTCTTGAAGTTGTGTACAGACGTATGTCATTTCTTAAATTCCTTAACCGTTACACTTACACATATGGAACGGCAAATATTGATAATGAAAGTACGAGCCACATTTAGGGCATTCAATTTCGTTGAACATAAGAAAAACTCCCAACAGGCTTAAATGGCGCTCCATTTACTTCACACAAAAGTCTTAATCGACTCAAAAAAATTTGATGCCTAAAGAAAGTAAATACATGCGAATCGAATCGCTTAATACGTTTCATAAATAGCCTAAGCAGGTTTTTGAGCCTGAACAGGCGTAATGTTGTGGATGATCGTAGTTTGACGACTACCAGTCGTCACAATTTCCATGTCTACTTTGGCATTAAACGGAAATTGCAGATGCTCAATTTTTTTAATGTTTTCCGCAGTACCCCATTTGTACTCTACGGTTGCAGCACCTACACCCGACTGATCCGCTAGATCGGTCATGATGAATACTTTGGTAAAGTTATGCTGAACGCCCTCAATTGCGTTGTTGTAGAACTTTGCGCCAGTGATTACAGATTCAGTTGTAAATTTCATGTTGTTTTCCTTTTATAGCCTTGTTTTAGAACCTTATCCCTATGCAGGCACGACAGAGGGGGGCATGGATTGTGAATAATCTACGGTTAAGGGTTTTAATCGCTTTGGATACTGTTCCTTTTTCTCAGGATCAGGCATAAGTAGGTCAAGGACGTGCGAATCATCGTCATAGAAATCACGAAACGCCTTGAGATACTTTGAAAATTGATGCTTGGTAATGTCGATCGCCTTTTGCCATGTTATTTCTGATTTTTGGCGTAAGACTTCAAACTTGACTGGGGTACGCTGTGCATCAAAGATATGGAAGCACTTGTAAGCAGCTAAAAAATGCACAGTAGGGTTAAGCAGGGCATCTAAAGGGATAAAAATATCCTTAGCCTTGTATTCGACCTCTACACGTGTCCAGAGGCTATCTTTATCACCTAGCTGTTTGCCTTTCTCATAGATACGGCAATATTTTGATGATTCACGCTTGCCGACATAAGCGGTACGTCCTGAACCATCTGGACGTTTCCAGTTACCCGCAGTTTGAAATGACGGTGGACGTCCACCCATTTGAAAACCGCCTAACGTATCTTGAAGATCAGCCCAATCAGGGGATACAAGCGCACCATCTAAGTCATCGAATGCATAGTCAATACGCGTGATCTTAGGACGGTCGGCATACATCATGAGCCATGCATGTAAGTCTTCTTCCCAACCGTACTTACCTTGTACACAGCCTTGCCCAGAGATCGACAGCATGATTGTGTCGTTTTGACCGCCAATACAGATTAGTCCGCAATCATCTTGTAGGGCATATGATTCATCATAGAAGTTTTTGCCGTTTTGAAGCTTTTTCTCTACACCGAAACCAAATATTTCTCTTATTAAGGCATCGAATGCATAGACATAATCACTATTTGATGCAAGGTCGACCATTTCTTTGACTTTGCGAATGTCTTTGAACGTGGACTTATGAATCGTGATATGTAACCAGTCGATTACCGCGCATTCATTAGCAGCAGGTCTACGGATTAATACTTGTTTTGGTCCATCATCGGTCAGTACGATTTGAGCTTCGACAACAGGGTAGTCTTTATAGAACTTTCCGAACGTATCTTCGTACTCGCGTCGTAGTGTGGTGACCTTTTCCCCCGTATTACTAACGGGGGCAACCGCATCATATAACGCTCCCCACAGCCCGAATGTGGGGAAAGTATTAAGTGATTGAAATTTCTTAGATTGTGCAGACAAATGTTGATTAAATTCTTTCTTTGTCTTCACTGGTGCATCATTAAACGGCAAATCGTAATCTTTAGTAGCCATAACAATCGTCCCCCATGTCACGCAACATCTGTATGCATTCCTGATTGTGCTTGTCCAGATCGTCAGATAGAGCAGATATAACAGCAGATGTACATTCAGCAGTTACCACCATGTCTTCGATGTAATAAAGAAGCGCAACCTCATTTGAACAAGGGTTACCGCCTTGAAGATAGTTCACACCCTTAGCATGAATATCCCTTGCTATGTTTTCGTACATTTTTATTTGAGCTTCATTCATTTAGAATGCTCCCATGTAATGATTCGGGGAAAACATGGGCGACTTAATATTAATATTGATAATTTTTGGAATAGGCTTCTGGCTTGGACGTAAGACAGCACCCAAAGCAGTAGAAGAAAAACCTAAGCAACAAAGAAGATCATTCACATATACAGATAGACAACGACAAAAAGTCATGTATGCAACTGACGCAGATCGAATACGTGAATTGAATGCGTTAACTAAAAATGAAGGCTCATTTGTACGAATGCTAAGGCAAGAATTTTCACCGCTTGAAGTAGTGGTAAAAGAGAAGCGATTTTTTATTGTTGATAACGACAAATATCCAATTGCGATATTTGAATTCCGTGAAGGACATACACGGTTGCGTAATTCAGACATTGACGATGGATTGCCATTATTTTTATACAAAGGACTAATTTCGAGTGAAGCAATAAAAGAGGACAAGCAACGTATTGCTGAAATGCAAAAGATACGTCCTGTTAATTGATTCATAAAAAGCCCCTTGATTGTTCTTCTGGATCAATATAGGGTTCTTTTTTGCTAAACCTGACAATCTGTCAGGGTGCGGTCAAAAAAAACCTGATATATTTGTCAGGAAAATTACCTGACAAATTTGTCAGAATCAAGAGGGCGAAAAATGCTGATAGACATCATTGAGCTTAACAAAAAGCGTTTTGGTAGCTACGAAAAACTAGCAGAAAGATTGGATATAGACCCAACAGTTATATGTCATTGGAAAGCAGGAAGACGAAAACCAACCACAACACAAGTAATGCAAATGGCTGATTTCATTGGCTTTGAGCCATTACAAGTGCTCTGTCTCGTTATGGAAGAACTAGATAACGAGCACAAAGACTTGTGGAGAAAATGGCGTCCCTACGGGGATTCGAACCCCGGTTACCGCCGTGAAAGGGCGATGTCCTAGGCCTCTAGACGATAGGGACGTTGAGGATGGCGGTATCTTAAGAATCCGCCGGTAAAGTGTCAAGTAAGTAGGGTGCGAGTTTGTTCAAAATATAGCAAAACAGTTCAGCCGTCTTTTGGGTATCGTACAAAGCTGAATGGGCTTCTTTACCATCAAACTCAATTCCAGCCTGAATACAGGCTCTTGCCAAAACAGTTTGACCAAACATCACCGCACTTAAAGTGACAGTATCAAAAACTGAAAAGCTATGAAATGGATTTTGATTTTTGGTTGATGTCCGTGCAATGGCTGCTTGTAAAAATCCAAGATCAAAATGAGCATTATGACCAACCAGTACAGCATGGGTACATTGCTGTTGACGACGGACTTCATTGATAGATTTGAAAATACGGCGTAGCGCTGTTTTCTCATCTTCAGCCATAGCCACACGCATAGGGTTAAAAGGATCAATCCCAATAAAATCTAAAGATCTTCGATCGAGATTGGCGCCTTCAAATGGATTGATATGCGCATGATAAGCTTCACCAGGTACAAACTGGCCTGCTTCGTTATAAACGATCGGAATACAGGCGATTTCGAGTAAAGCATCTGTTTGTGAATTAAAACCTGCCGTTTCGACATCGACCACAACAGGCAAGAAACCACGAAAACGCTGCCCAATAACGGGTGGAGCGCTGATTTGTTGGTTCACACTTTCCTCCATTGAAGAGTTTTACCTGCATACAGTGGAATAATTTTTTCACCATCCAGATAATCGAGTTGTTCTGGAATGGTTTGTTCCTCTTTGACCAAGGTAATGGTTGTCGTATTGCGCGGTAAACCATAAAAGTCTGCCCCAAAGTGACTGGCAAAGCCCTCAAGTCGTTCAATTTTACCGACTTGATCAAATGCTTGCGCATACAGCTCAATTGCAGTGGGGGCACTATAGCAGCCTGCACAGCCACATGCATTTTCTTTAGCATTTTTCGAATGCGGTGCACTATCTGTACCCAAGAAAAACTTTGGATTACCACTGGTTGCAACTTCAATCAATGTTTGTTGGTGCGTTTGACGTTTTAAAATCGGTAAACAATAGAAGTGTGGTTTAACTCCACCGACCAACATATCATTACGATTAAACAATAAGTGCTGCGGGGTAATAGTTGCAGCCACATTGCGATCATGTTCAAGTACAAAATGTGCAGCTTCGCTGGTGGTGATGTGTTCAAGAACCAGTTTAAGCTTTGGAAATTGTTTTAATAATGGCGATAAAATTTCATCAAGAAAACGTTTTTCACGATCAAAAATATCTACATGATGATGAGTGACTTCACCATGCAGTAATAATGGAACCTGATGTTCTTCGAGTTGTTCAATCACCGCATAGACTTTGCGGATATCACTGACCCCATTGTCTGAATTGGTGGTTGCACCAGCAGGATAGAGCTTAATTGCATTGACATGTGCTGAAGCTTTAATTTTACGGACTTCATCTGGAGATGTTTGATCAGTGAAATACAACACCATACGCGGATCAAAATTTATCCCTTCAGGTACATGCGCCATGATGCGTTCACGGTAGGCCAGTGCTTCTTCAACAGTTTTTACTGGTGGAACCAGATTAGGCATACAGATTGCGCGGGCAAATTGTTGAGCTAAATCAGGAACAGTACGTTGTAGGGCTAAACCATCACGTAAATGAGCGTGCCAGTCATCGGGCTGAAGAAGAGTAATAGTATCCAAGGCGATTCAAACTGAAAAATAAAACAGATGATAATCCATATATGCTCAAAATGGTAAACAGTTTTATGGATAAAAAGCGAAATCAGGTTGATAAAAGTCATGTTAAGTGTATTATTTTTATTCAAATAAGGATGATTTCTTGCAGGGTGTAATGGATTATAAATACAACCTTGACGAGCTTCATAAAAGAAAAGAAGAAGTTGAACAGCTTTCACATGTACGTGAAAAACAGACCAATCGGGCTTTACCAACGGTATTGGAAAAGCAGTTCTGGAATATGCATATTGAGCGTACACGGCTAAATACTATTCAATTTTTTTGGAGCGGTCTCGTCACCTATATTATTTTTATGTTATTGACGGTTCCTGGTGATTATATGGTCATCGAGAAACAATATTTTATTTCAGATTTTGTTCGATGTCTTTTAAGCGTGATCAATGGGGCGGTATGTTTATTGGTTTATGTCGCTTTTGCCAAAATTTCATCATTAAGGCCATATTTTTATCAGGCAGCCTATACGATCGTGCTTTGGGCAATTGTTGTCACATCAATTCTGATGATGACTGTACAGAGCGAGGCACTTAAAAATCAGGCGATGTTATTGATCTCATTTATATATATGTTGGGTTTTATTCTGAGTGGGCTAAAACCTATACATATGTTAATGGTCGGAATGCTATCTGCATTGATTACGTTGACGTGGCTTACAGTTTTTAATATTGATTTTCATCTGGTGATTTTAACGCGCGCTTTAATCGGGAGTTGTTTGTTAGGTTTTGCCATTAGTTCAATGTTGGTATCTAAAGAAAGAATGTTGTTTTTAAATGCAAAGCTTTCTGAAATTAATGAAAATATTCAGCGCATTCATGCCTCTGAATTTTTACATCTGAGTCAGCATGATGGATTAACCCAACTTTCTAACCGACGAACTTTCGATGAAATGTTAGATGTGTTCTATTTACAGACCCGAAGGGATAACAGCTCTTTAGGAATTTTGTTTATCGATATCGATTTTTTTAAAAATTATAATGATTTTTATGGGCATCAGATGGGTGATCATGTCATAGCCAGTCTGGCAAAAGCCATAAAAAATTCGATTCGGCACATGGACTTCGTGGCTCGCTATGGGGGCGAAGAATTTGTGGTGTTATTACCTGAAACCGATGCACAAGGGGCTTATGCAGTTGCATCGAATATTTATCGTTCGATTGAACGGCTTGAAATTCATCATGAAAAATCGCTAGTTTCGAAGCAAATCACGATTAGTTTAGGAATAACAGTATATCGGGGTGAAGCCAATATTGATCAACAAGAACTACTCTCGTATGCGGATCAAGCCTTATATCGTGCAAAAAAATTGGGTCGTAATCAGATTTATTATCATTCACTACGTGGTAATCAAGTTTAGTCAATAAAAAACCAGTCTTTAACGACTGGCTTTTTGATCAGTGAGATTGGGGCGTCAAATATTTTTCTATGTATTCTTCACGTATTGCAGCACGCTCCTCTAAAGGGGCCTTTTGCATACGTTTACGCAAATCATTTCTTTCCTGAGTGCTCATCTTTTGCCATGCGTCACGCATTTTTTGCTTTTCTTGCTCAGGCAATTGAGTAAACCAATCCATTCTTTGCTGTAAATCAACAGATTGATCTTTGGGTTCATCTTTTAAAGACTCATAACGTTTGATCAATGCACGTTGTTCATTTTCGGATAAGGTATTCCACGTTTCATTGACTTTGGTATCTGCACTTTTTGAAAATATCCAAAAGCGTTCAAAACCAGCAAAACTGGTTTGTAAAAAACTAAGCGCACAGAGTGCCAGCGCTATTTTTTTAGCTACCATGTGGAACTTTATCCTCACCTAAAACACTCAGCATTTCCAAATCTTCCACCATTTGTGGTGAAAGTTTTGGACTTGCCATCACCTGATTTTGTGATTGATCCGACGTATCAAAGCTAGCAGGTAAAATGACAAATCCTGTAATCGCAGCAGCGAGAGCAAAGCCAGACATTTTCCAGATATGATAAAAAGATCGTGGTTCCCGCTTAATCGTATCCAAAACGTTGGCGATGACCTGAGGTTTATGCTTATGGTGACGTGCAAGTCCATCAAGCTTGGACGTTACCTGCTTGGTAAAATCATCTCGATTCATCTGATGAACCTCCCAAAGATGGATTTAAATGAGCT
Organism: Acinetobacter sp. 479375; assembly: GCF_000581715.1. NCBI lineage: Bacteria > Pseudomonadati > Pseudomonadota > Gammaproteobacteria > Moraxellales > Moraxellaceae > Acinetobacter > Acinetobacter sp. 479375. The sequence goes on from NZ_JEZN01000001.1 coordinate 26,327, forward strand.
AAAGCAGTACGAAGCCCTTGAATAGCGCGATGATAATGCGTTTTTACACTGCCTTCGCTACAATTCATGATCTGTGCAGTGGTTTGTGTATCAAAGCCTTCCCACGCACGTAACATAAATGCTTGCTGCTGACGTAGCGGAAGTTCTGCAATGGCTTCTTGAATTTCTTCAATGGTGACTTCCTGACTTAAAAAATCTGAAGGATTCAGTGTTGTTTCATCAACAACCTCAATGACTTCATCATTATCACTATCAAGACTCACCTTTTTAAAAAAAGAAAAAGGATTAGATCGGCGCGCTTCTTTACGTCGCCAGTCCTGTAATTTGTTATTTAAAATCGTATAGAACAGGGGATACCATTCATCAAGAGTTTTATCGGCATAAGATTTGTGTAAAGAAATAAAAGCTTCCTGTACCAAATCCATCGCTATACCTTGTTGCCCCTGTGTTGCACTTTCCATCATGACCAGCGCGCGTCCTGTGACTTCATTCATAAAATGTTTTAGGCGATGTTCAGCCGTATTCACATGAACACTATCAACTTCTGATCCAGACTGCTTTGGCGCTAAGTCCATAGAAATGGAAAATCCTGTCATTCGATCCCCATTCTTCCTTTTTTACAGTTACCTACTATATAACGCAGAAAAGAAAGAATAGGTTGACAATATAAGATGTTATTTTGACAGATTTAAGTTTAAATGATTTTTTTCAAATGATTGAGCCGCTTTAATATAAATTAACGATTTAAAGACGTTGTCGAACCATTTCAAAAAAGCAAATTGAGCCTGCAATTGCGACATTAAGAGATTCCTGTCCGCCAGGCTGTGGAATCGCGACTGCTTGCGCATGGCCGAGGGCATAATCAGAGGCCCCTTGACCTTCGTTACCTAAAATCCAGACGCAAGGCTTAGTTAAATTTTGTTCGTATAAACTATTTGAACGATGTGAACTGGTAACAAATACTGGGATGTTAAATTGATCTAGTAAGCTTTCAAGTTCAATATTTTCAAAGGTATGTAAACTAAAATGCGCACCCATACCTGCACGGAGTACGCGAGGTGACCAAAGCGATGCAGAGCCTTTAGTACAAATAACTTGTTTGATATTGGCAGCAGCAGCGGAGCGTAAAAGAGTACCTACATTACCTGGATCCTGAATATTTTCCAAAATAAGCGTATCTGCCTGAAAATCCAGTGCTGTGCTACTTTGCGGTAAATCTATCACCGCGAGACAAGCTAAACTGGTGCCCAATGTACTAATGTCTTTGTACAAAGTTTCACTAATGACAAAAACAGCGCCATTATATTGTTCAATAATCGCTTGTAAATCTGAATGCTCTAAAGCAGCTTCAGTAGTAAAAAGCGAGACAAGTTTGCCTTTTTCCTGCAACCATGACAGGCACAGATGAGTTCCCTCAAGCACCGTTTGACGTTGTTTTTTTCGGTAGGCTTGTTGCTCAATGAGACTGCGCAAATGCTTAATTTTAGCGTTGTCTTTTGATTCAAGAAAAATAATAGCCATAAAAGAAAATCCACGATGATGCGGTGAAGCATCATCGCTATAAAAAATAATTAATGGTAACTGGTTACCAGCTCAACTTCTTGTTTAGAGCCAATGATCACAGGGACACGTTGATGTAATTCAGTGGGCTGAATCTCTAAAATACGGACACGGCCTGTCGTAGATGCGCCACCAGCCTGTTCGATCAGCATGCTCATCGGGTTGGCTTCATACATTAAACGTAAACGTCCTGCTTTCTTTGGATCCTTTAAATCATAAGGATAAAGGAAAATACCGCCACGACATAAAATACGATGAATATCACCCACCATACATGCGACCCAGCGCATATTGAAGTCTTTTGCACGAACTGAGGTTTTTCCTGCAAGAAGTTCATCAATATAACGTTTTACAGGCTGCTCCCAATGACGCTGGTTAGAAGCATTGATTGCAAATTCTTGTGTCTCTTCACTGACTTTGACTTGATCAGCCGTCAGAATAAATTGCTGACTTTCTGGATCATAAGTAAAGAATGCAACACCATTGCCAACAGTTAAAGCCAACATCGTAGATGGGCCATACAAAACATAACCTGCTGCAACTTGTTCAGTTCCAGCTTGCATGAAATCAGCCGCTTGAGTGACTGCATTTTTGGCAGGTAAAATTGAAAAGATTGTACCGACACACATATTGATATCAATGTTGCTAGAACCATCAAGTGGATCAAATAACACCAAATATTTACCGTTTGCTTGAGCTGGTGTGAAATCATCGAGTTCTTCAGATGCCAAACCACCGACATGTGGGTGAACTTTTAATGCATCAATTAAATAATCATTTGAGATCACATCCAGTTTTTTCTGGGTTTCACCTTGAACGTTTTCATTTTCTGCACTCCCCAGAATGCCTGCTAAAGCACCTTTTTGTAATGCCTGATCAATGGTATTACAAGTAGCGGCAATGGTTTCAATCACTTGAGCAAGTTCAGGTGTCAAATGGCCTGATTGTTGTTGTAAATATTGCGTCAAATTCAGGTTTGACATACAGGAAAACTCCAAAATGAAAAGGGTCGTTTAGAAATGGCTATAGTGTAGATGAGATCGACCTAAAAGAAAAATTATATGACTTTATTTGTTGCGATTTTATGCTTGCAAGTGTACAGCAACGTGTTATGTTGAATAATAATAAGGATGTGAAAAGTCAGTATAAGTATGAGAGGAGACGAGGCATGACGACCAAAACCTTCGGTGCGATGCCAACCCCAAATGAACCGATTAATCTCGACGAAATTTCAAAAGAGTCTGTAGATGAAGCGTGGAAAGGGTATGAGGCGAAACCTGAATACAAAGAGTTTAATAAACACGATTTGATTGAATCCATGCATCCGCCTAAAACAGAGCAGGAACAACAAAGTCCCTAAATTAAAAAATCGCTTAGAGTCTGAGACTTTAAGCGATTTTGATGATCTAAAGAATCATTATTTCAATAGGGGTGGAACAGCTTCGTAGTTAATTTCTACACGGCGGTTTTCTTTCCACGCTGCTTCATCATGCCCTGCATTTACAGGCATTTCTTTACCATAACTCACCGCTTCTAATTGTTGCGGATTGACACCATTGGTAATCAAAAAGCTTTGAACGGCTTTAGCACGACGTTCACCTAAAGCCATGTTGTATTCACGTGTACCACGTTCATCGGTATGTCCAGTGAGCGCGACACGTGAATTTGCATTTGCCATTAAAAACTGAGCATGCGCTTGTAGCGTTTGATAATCTTCAGAAGATAAGTCACTGCTGTCATAATCAAAGTGAACCACACGTTTTGCAAGTGCAGCACGATTTGCAGCAGTCACACCTTTTGATGATGCACCTGTTAGGTTTTGTGCATTTAATGCAGCATCGTCACTCAACCCAGATGTATTGACTGTGCCAGCACTATTTGGATTATTTCCTGCTTGAATTTCAGCAGCAGGTTTACGGCTTGCACAGCCTGTCATAATGACAGCAGTTGCGAGTACGGGTAAAACGAATAGTTTAACGGCTTTCATTGTGATCTCCATCTAATTCAGTTAAAAAATATAAGTGCTTCATCGTCATTTAGGCGACCAATTTATTTAGGTGCCCAAGCAGGTTCACGAACTTCGCCTTGTTCACTTGGTAAATTCATGCGGAATCGACCATCTGTGGACATCACAGAGAGTAGGCCACGATTACCTTCGCGAGTGGCATAAACCACCATCTGGCCATTTGGTGAAAAACTTGGCGATTCATCTAAACTGGTTGGGGTCAAAATATTTACGATACCCGTCGAAATATTCATAATGGCCACTTTGTAATTGCTACCCGATGGGCGATGTACCAGTGCAATATTTTTTCCATCTGCACTTAAAGTTCCACGGGCATTGAAAGCACCTCGGAAAGTGAGTCGGTTAACAGAAGCATCATCAAAACTATAGCGATAAATTTGTGCTGAACCGCCGCGATCAGAAGTAAAAATAAAAGACTTTCCATCTGGCGCGTAACGAGCTTCGGTATCAATCGCACTGTCATTGGTCATCCGTTGCAGTTGACGGGTTTCCAGATTCATTTGATAGACTTCTGGGTTGCCATGCATAGATGCAGTAAACAACATCGACTTACCATCAGGTGAGAAACTTGGCGCGCCATTTAAACCTTTAAAGCGAGCCAACACTTCACGTTGACCTGTTGCCAAATCTTGTAAATAAATCGCGGGACGTTTTGTTTCAAACGAAACATACGCGATTTTTTTCGCGTCAGGTGTCCATGCAGGCGAAAGGATTGGATCACGCGAAGACAACACAGTTTTAGGCTGCTCGCCGTCAGTATCTGCGATTTGTAAAGTATAGCGCTGTTCAGGTGTGGCGGGGGTACGTAGAACATAGGCAATACGACCACTAAAGTCACCCTGAATCCCTGTTAATGCCTGATAAATGGCATCACTGATCATATGAGCAGCTTGACGCACACGGGAATTAGGTACGGTTAATAATTCATTCAGCAAAAACTGCTTTTTTTGTACGTCATAAAGTTGATAATGCACTTCAGAACTATTATTGGCGGAAGGTTTGATATTTCCCACAACAACATAAGGAATACCCGCCGCTTGCCATGCATCTGTCTGAATCTGATCAATTGCACCTGTAACAGGTAAATTGTTTGATGCACTGGTAAAACGACCAGAACGGTTTAGGTCATTTTCAACAATAGGATAAATGGATTGATCATTGGCAAAGGGAACAATCGCAATTTTAGGGGCTTGTTCTGGTGCTTTGGCGATTTCAAGATGCAGTTGTGCAAATGCTTGGGGAACAAAAGCTGAACTCAGTGCAGTAATGATAGCGATTGATAAGAGATGTTTGCGATTCATATCCATAGTCGTATTGTGAGAGCGGCTCATTTTTGTGGAATAAAAGTATTTAGCATAATTACAGGGTCAAAATCCATTTAAACCATGTAATTATGACCAAAATATTATTTAGCAGTAAATGTTGATGTGAAAGTTCTTGCTTCACGACGTGCATCTGCATCAGAAGGCATCGGATAAGGTGCGGCTGAACGAACAGCAGCTTCTACACTCGCTTTCATATCTGGATCACTTGCATTTACAATCACGGAGGCAACAGCACCACTATCGGTTAAGGTGACACGAGCAGTTGCTTTTTTACCCGATGATCCCATTGGAATATCCCAAGTGCGATAGATTTTCTGCTCAAAATCACGTTTTGCTGTGGATGCAATTTTTTTAGCGTCAGCTTTTTTCTGAGCCGCTTCTTCAGCGGCTTGCTTGGCAGCTGAGGCTTTTGCTTCCGCATCTGCTTCTGCTTTTCGTTTAGCATCCGCTTCTGCTTTCGCTTTGGCATCTGCTTCATGTTTTGCCTTTGCTGCCGCATCTGCTTTAGCTTTTGCATCTGCTTCATGTTTTGCTTTTGCTGCTGCATCGGCTTTAGCTTTTGCATCTGCTTGTTGTTTTGCTTTTGCAGCTGCATCGGCTTTAGCTTTTGCATCTGCTTGTTGTTTTGCTTTTGCCGCAGCATCGGCTTTAGCTTTTGCATCTGCTTGTTGTTTTGCTTTTGCTACTGCATCGGCTTTAGCTTTTGCATCTACTTCATGTTTTGCTTTCGCTGCTGCATCTGCTTTAGCTTTGGCATCCGCTTGTTGTTTTGCTTTTGCTGCTGCATCAGCTTTAGCATCCGCCTGTTGTTTTGCTTTAGCTGCTGCATCAGCTTTAGCTTTGGCATCCGCTTGTTGTTTTGCCTTTGCTGCTGCATCAGCTTTAGCATTCGCCTGTTGTTTCGCTTTTTCCGCGGCCTCTGCCTTAGCTTTGGCATCTGCCTGTTGTTTCGCCTTTTCCACTGCTTCTGCTTTAGCATCCGCTTGTTGTTGTGTTTTAGCCGCGGCCTCTGCTTTGGCTTTCACGTCAGCTTGCTGTTTTGCTTTAGCAGCAGCTTCAGCTTTCGCGTCGGCTTGTTGTTTCGCCTTTTCTGCTGCTTCCGCTTTGGCTTTTTCAATGGCTTCAGTGGATTTGGTTAAAGCAGGGGTAGGTGGTGGACTGCTCGGAATAACAGGTGCTGTAACTTCAGGTTCTTGTGTAGTTTGAATTTGCTCAGCAACTTGGGTGCTGGTGGTTTCTGCTTCTTGAACAGGAATCGCTAAATCCGCAGGATTGACCAGCACAGTTGTGATTTTTTTTGGTGGTTCAGGCGGTTTACTTAAACCTAAATAAAGCAAGCCGACAATCGCAAGGGCATGTACGCCAAGCGTAAAACCAAGTGCAATTGCTTTTTCCTGAAAAGGTGGCTTTTGAAAATTCTTCATAACTTACTTTAATGGCTCAGTGAGTAGACCAACTTGGGTTAAACCCGCTTCTTGCAAGCTTGACATTAAAGAAACCACATCACCATATGGTCTGGTTTTTTCACCGTTAACCAATACCGTTATTTTTTGATTACTTTCATCTGCTTGAGTTTGTGCATCACCTAAAATTTCTTTTAACTGAGATAAAGAAACCTGCTCTTTATTATGTTCTTTATATTGCAGATAAATATTGCCGTCTTGCCCTAATGTGACAATCGCGGGTTCTTTGGTTTCAATCGGGGTATTGGTCGCTTGCGGTAAATCAACTTTGATACCACTGGTAATCATCGGTGCTGTTACCATGAAAATCACCAGTAATACGAGCATCACATCGATATACGGCACGACATTCATATCACTTTTTAATGGTTTTTTGATACGCTCAAAGCGTCCTGAACGCTGAATGGCCATTAAACTTCTTCCTGTGCAGAACCCACAGACTGACGTTGTAATAATGCCACCATTTCCTCGGCAAAAAGCGCACGATCTGAATAAATCGCTTCGCCTTTAGCGGTATAGTGGTTAAAAGCGAGTACCGCAGGAATGGCTGCAAATAAACCGATCGCAGTGGCAATCAAGGCTTCAGCAATCCCTGGAGCTACGGTAGCAAGTGTTACTTGATCCACATCAGCCAAGCCAATAAACGCATTCATGATGCCCCAAACGGTTCCAAATAAACCGACATAAGGCGCCACTGAACCAATACTGGCCAATGCACCAAGCCCTTGTTCAAGGATACTTTGATCTCGGCTTAAACCGACACGCAAAATACGTTCAGTTCCTTCAATGGTCTGGTTTGCAGTAGCATGACGTTTTTTTAGTTTAAAAAACTCGCCTAAGCCTTGATAAAAAATATCCTCCAGACCATGACGTTTTGAATTTAACTGTGCATTGTTATAAAGCGTATTGAGTTCAGCACCCGACCAGAACATTTTTTGAAAATGTTCATCTTGTTGTGCTGCTTTCTTATAGCCCATATGTAACTTGGCGATCAGATACCAGCTATAAATTGATGCCAAAAGTAATAAAAGCATGACTGCCTGAACGACAGGGCTTGCTTGTAAAATAAGATCAGAAATATGTAGAGAAGATTGGATCTGTGTTGCCATAGTTACATGTGCCAAAGTATGTTTTTTTAATCTTGTTCCAGTTCTTGAAGAATAAGATTGCGAATTTCATCAGGGAGTCGGCGTGGTCGCATTTCTGTGTTTAAACATGCCAGTTCAACCTCGCCAGAAGCAAGCATGATTTCACCACGATAAATATTTTGTTGCAATACAAATGACGAAGCTTTACATGAAAGTACACTCGCTGTAACAGTAATCATGTCGTCCATCATAATTGGGCGCATGTATTTCAATGCGATTTTATGTACGACAAAATTATAATCTTTTTGATGCCAATAATGATCGATGCCAGAAGCACGTAGCCATTCTGTACGAGTCCGTTCCATAAAGCGGATATGATTGGCATGATAAACGATACCACCAGCATCTGTATCTTCAATATATACGCGAATTTTGAACTCAAAAAGATTAGCCATGATAGATATCCGTACTAAGGTATAAACAATAACAAGTAAGCAGGGCTTGCCCGATTTTTATCGGCTAGGGCGCTCTGGAAGTAATGCTCTTAAACGCATGGAAGTTTAGCATAATGACTATTTCGTCAAATGGCACAAGCTTTCAATCTGAGATCGCTTGATAGCAAGTGGTTTGAAAGCATATCGACTTAAACGTGAGCAATAGATCTGGCAAAAGGATGCTCCTTTAACACTGTGGTTTAGGGCATCATTGTTCAGCTTAGAATGAGGTCTATGCACGAAAAAGCCTTAAAAAGATGCATGAAGTTTATTTAACGCTTTTACTCAAAGCATAGCTTCTCGTCTTGCGCATGAGGAATATATTCCGTAAGAAGCGTTGTTTTGCTTATCGCTATCACTCACAGCCTAGCTGTTCGTCTTGCGCCGCTAAAAAGCCTCGTTTTTCTTAACGCGTTTACTCGAAGCATAGCTTCTCGTCTTGCGCAGCGGCAAAACGTTGTTTTGCTTATCGCTGCTCAGGTGGGGTGATTCCAAACTGGGCATAGGCATGATTGGTGGCAATACGCCCACGTGCAGTACGCATCACGTAGCCTTGCTGGATCAGATACGGTTCAATGACATCTTCCAGAGTTCCGCTATCTTCGGCCATAGCAGCAGCAAGAGCTTCAACGCCTGCGGGGCCACCTTCAAAGCGTTCTAGTATCATACTCAGGTAACGTCGATCGAGTGTATCTAAGCCAGATTTATCGACATTGAGCATATCTAGTGCACGTTGTGCCATGTCCTGAGTGACTTCACCTGTGCCTTTGACCTGAGCATAGTCACGTACACGACGTAATAAACGATTGGCGATACGTGGTGTACCACGCGAACGTCGCGCAATTTCTTCGGAACCTGTTTGGGTAATCGGTACATCCATTAAGTTGGCAGAACGGGTGACAATATGCGTTAAATCCTCAACCGAATAAAATTCCAGACGTTGCACAATCCCGAAACGATCACGCAACGGTGAGGTGAGCAAGCCTGCGCGTGTTGTTGCAGCAACCAGTGTAAACGGTGGTAAGTCCAGTTTAATTGAACGTGCCGCTGGACCTTCGCCAATCATAATATCCAGTTGGTAGTCTTCCATCGCAGGATATAAAATTTCTTCAATAACAGGAGAAAGACGATGAATTTCATCGATAAATAACACATCGCCTTCTTCAAGATTGGTGAGCATGGCAGCCAAATCACCAGCCCGTTCCAGCACAGGCCCAGAAGTGGATTTTAAATTGCCTCCCATTTCTCGGGCAATAATATTGGCAAGTGTAGTTTTACCGAGTCCGGGTGGACCAAAAATCAGGGTGTGATCCAGTGCTTCACCCCGTCCACGCGCAGCACCAATGAAAATTTCCATTTGCTCGCGTACCACGGGCTGACCAATATAGTCTGCCAAAGAAGTCGGGCGAATCGCACGATCGAATTGATCTTCTGGTTTTTCTTTGCCACTAATTAAACGGTCATGCATGATTGGTTACTTCATCATTGATTTGAGTGCAGCACGAATTAAGTCTGCGGCTTCAGTATAATCAGCTTTCACCGCAGCCACTGCTTTTTGTGCTTCAATCGGTTTGTAACCTAATGACTGTAATGCAGCTTCGGCTTCGGCAACAGGAGAGTTAGATACAAACTGAATTTGCGAAATACTATTGTTTGAGGTCGCACTGCCTTGATTTGCAAGTGCTTTAAAACGGTCACGAAGTTCAATCATCAAACGTTCAGCAGTCTTTTTACCCACACCCGGAACTTTCACCAAGGTATTGATATCATCATGTTCAATGGTTTGGATCAAAAGCTCAACGCTTAAAGTCGATAAAATACCCAGTGCCATTTTAGGGCCAACACCATTAACCTTCAGCAAGGTACGGAAAATGGTCTTTTCCTGTGCTTCTAAAAAACCATAAAGTTGTTGAGCATCTTCACGCACCACTAAATGCGTCCATAATGTTGCTTTTTGCCCTTTTTGGAGTTGGCAAAATGTTGAAAGTGGCGTATCAATTTCATAGCCAACACCATTGACATTCAGGAGTACCGTAGGTGCTTCCAGTGCAAATACTTCACCAATTAAACAACCGATCATTGAAAACTTATTTCCTAAAATAATATAAAAATTAGATGTCCGAAATCATCCCGACATTACATAAAACTGGCACGACGACCTTGTAGTACCTGAGCGAGATCATAAGCTTGGTGATCTGAGAATTTACTAATGATATCCAATATTTGCATAATATTTTGGTAGTGATTGTCCTGAAAATTGGCACCAAATTGCTGCAAAATGGACATCAGTCGTTTTTCTTTAAAACTCAAAGTTTTTTGCGGTACGGACAATGGAATAAATGCATCCAGAATCGATTGCAAACTACTATGTGCAATAATTTCTAGATCAGACTTTTGCCGATGCTCAAAAATTTTATTACGCGCCAAATCTTTGGCTTTTTCGATTCCCACGCCAATATCCGCAGGGCAATATTCTAAAAGTGTTCCTTGTAATTGTCCTGATAATATTTCAACATGATGTCGGGCAAAGGCACTGGAAACCTCAGCAACCAGACGTTTCATGACTCGTCCGCGCAAAGCGGCAATTTTTTGTTGCCAAGTGGTATTACGTTGACCCAATTCGTCAGGAATCCCATAATCTGCAATTAAATTTAGAAAAATAGGCTCAACTTCTTCATAAGTCAGCATATTTAAAATAATACCATCTTCCAGATCAATCAGCGCATAACACATGTCATCTGCTGCTTCGAGCAAATAAGTCAGAGGATGACGACAATAATGATATTCACCCAATTGAATCAGTCCAAGCTGATCAGCAATTTCGACCAAAATTTCTTTTTCAGTCTGATAGCAACCAAATTTTGCACGTTGGTTGGAAGGACGGTCGCCTTGTGACTCAATGGTTTTAGACAACCACGGATATTTTAAATAAGCACCTAACGTGGCGTGAGTCAGGCGCATACCGCCATCATCAGGATGATAATCAATACGTGTTAATAAGCGTAAACCTTGTGCATTGCCTTCAAACTGGCGCACATCAGCTTCTTCTTCAGGGCTAAGTTCTTTTAGGAAATCGTTATGTGAAGCATCGTCAAACCATTCGCGAATCGCATATTCACCTGCATGTCCATAGGGCGGGTTGCCAATATCGTGGGCGAGACATGCTGCCTGAATAATGGCCCCAACATCGGATGGTGAAATCCATGCGGGTAAATCATCCTTAATTTTTTCAGCGGTCATCATGCCGAGCGACCGCCCGATGCAAGACACTTCAAGGGAATGGGTTAAACGAGTATGGATACCATCTTGGAGTGCGAAAGGATGAACCTGCGTTTTACGATTAAGCTGACGAAAACTTTGTGAAAATATGATGCGATCATAATCTTTATGAAAAGGGCTTCGTCCCAGTTCTGTTGTACTTTTTTTACTACCTAAACGAACTGCTGAAAGCAGCTCCATCCAACGCATTTGTTCCATTTATAACTGTTCTTGAGAGATCTACTTTGCATCATGCCAAAAAAATATTGAAAGCACTAGGGTAGTGCGACATGATTTGTCTGCTATCTGTATTTTTATCAATTTATCCAAGCACTTTATAGACATTTTATAAGCTTGGGAAGAATGATTGAATCGAGCAATTTTTATAATTTATATTTTAAAAATATTCATAAGTAATCCATTTTTTATTATTTTAAATTATAAAGTGGAGTGCCATACCATTGATAACAATAGCGACTTTTATCAAATGTTATGAGTAAGAAAAATTCTAAACCTTTATGGATTACAGCAATCGTCCTTGTGGCGATTGTTACATTTATTATTTATCAAAATCGTAAAGGTCAAGATCAAACACCTGCTGCACAAACTGTCGGTGGTCAATCGGTGATTGTTGCCTACCAAACAGGTGTAGATCCGAGCAAAGTTGCACAGGCAAACGGTGATTATGAAAAAGACAGCAATCAGCACATTCAATGGAAAAAATTTGATGCGGGTTCAGATGTCGTCAATGCGTTGGCTTCAGGCGATGTGGTGATTGGAAATATTGGATCAAGTCCCTTGGCTGCGGCAGCAAGCCGAAATGTCCCTATTGAAGTATTTTTAATTACTGCAAAATTGGGTGGATCAGAGGCATTGGTGGTCAGTCAAAAATCTAATATTCAGTCGCCACAGGATTTAATAGGTAAAACCATTGCAGTGCCTTTTGTTTCAACCACCCATTACAGTTTATTGTCTGCGCTGAAACATTGGGGAATTTCTGAAAATCAGGTCAAAATTATTAATTTGCGCCCACCAGAAATTGCCGCGGCTTGGGAACGTGGCGATATTGACGCTACTTATGTCTGGGAACCCGCTTTAAGTAAAGCCAAAGCAACAGGGAAGGTACTTACTGACTCTAAACAAGTGGGGGAATGGGGTGCGCCGACTTATGACCTATGGGTCGTGCGTAAAGACTTTGCAGAAAAGAATCCAGATTTCATCAAATCTTTTGTTAAAACCACACTGAAACAAATCGATGCTTATCAGCAAAATCCGCAAGCATTTGTGCAAGATCAAGCAAATATCGACAAGATTGCCAAACTGACAGGTTCAGATCCAAAAGATATTCCATTGTTATTGTCAGGAAATGATTATCTCAATCTCGAACTGCAACAAAAAACATTATCAGGCGAGTTTGCTAAAAATATTTTCGATACAGCGACTTTTTTGAAAAGTCAGGGCAAGGTCGATCAAGTTAAAGCAAGTTATGCCGAAAATGTCACGACCGCCTTTTTGCAATAATTGGAGTGTGCCATGAGTATCTTGAAAGCTGAACACGTGCAATTACAGTTTCCAAAGCAATCATTACCTGTTTTGCAGGATGTCAATCTCTCGATCGAATCGGGCTCTTTGAATGTAATTTTGGGGGAATCTGGCTGCGGTAAAACCACATTGCTCAATATTTTGGCGGGCTTCCAAAAAGTAGATACAGGCCAAGTCAAAATTGATGATGAAGTTTTGAACGGCCCTGATGCACGCCGTGCGGTGGTATTTCAGGATCATGCCTTATTGCCGTGGCTCAATGTCGAGCAAAATGTTGGTTTCGCTTTGGAGCTTAAAGGGTTAAGGGAAAGCGAAATCGAACAACAAGTGGCCTCGATTTTAAACATTGTGGGGCTGTCTCATGTTGCCAAAGGCAATATCTGGGAGCTTTCAGGCGGTATGAAGCAGCGTGTGGGTATCGCGCGTGCTTTGGTCAGTCATGCGCCTTTTATTCTATTGGATGAACCTTTTGCAGCGCTGGATGCCTTTACACGTGAAACGATGCAACAACTGGTTTTGGATTTATGGATTCAGCAAAATAAGGGCTTTTTCCTGATTACGCATGATATTGAAGAAGCCTTATTACTGAGCCAGCAATTGGTGTTGATGACCGCTCATCCTGGAAAAATTGTGCAGACATTGCATTTAAATTTTGCGGAGCGTTATCGGGCAGGAGAGTCGATTCGTTCGATTAAATCTGATCCTGAATTTATCGCTTTGCGGGAACAGTTGTTTGAGCGACTACGCGAACAAAAGCAACAACGAAAACAACCTAGCCATGAGGTGTTGACATGAATAGTCGAACTGAGTCGGTCAGTTACAAAAATCAGATCGCAAAGAGTAATACGACAGCACGTCTAACACAGCGTTCTTTCGGAAATTTTCGCGTGTGGTTCACTCGACATCATCGTCTGGCATTAAGTGCGCTAAGTGTTTTTAGTGTGTTATTGCTGTGGTTTTTGATTTCTGCTTTACATCTTGTACCTGCATTATTTTTACCGAGTCCCCAAGCAGTCTGGCAAAAATTTTTGGAAGTCAGTCAGCAGGGATTTATGAAAGCCACACTTTGGCAACATTTAGCGGCCAGTATTTCTAGAGTTTTATTTGCGTTGCTTGCTGCGATTGCAATTGGTGTTCCCGTTGGATTATGGATGGGGCTGAATAAATATGCGCGAGCGGTGCTTGATCCATTGGTTGAATTATTACGACCTATCCCACCTTTGGCATATTTACCATTACTCGTCATTTGGTTTGGTATTGGCGAAACTACTAAAATTTTGCTGATTTTTTTCTCGATTTTGGCACCCGTGATTATCAGTAGTACACATGGCGTGATCAGTCATCAGCTGAATCGTGAACGTGCTGCTTTATCACTCGGTGCAACACAGGCACAAGTGTTTTGGAACGTGATTTTGCCCACGGCATTACCTCATATTTTAACAGGGATCAGAATTGGTTTAGGTGTGGGTTGGTCAACATTGGTCGCAGCAGAATTGGTGGCAGCTGATCGTGGCATTGGCTTTATGGTGCAATCAGCTGCGCAATTTTTAATTACTGATACGGTGATTTTAGGGATTATCGTGATTGCTGTGGTTGCGGTCAGTTTTGAATTATTTTTACGTTGGCTACAACAGCAATTATCTCCTTGGTATGGCCAGCAGTTATAGAATATAGGCGATAAAATGAGTTTAATTATCGAAACAATCAAACCAGCCATTGGCGCAATCATTACTGGTGTTGATTTAAATCATTTGAACAAACAGCACACCACTGAAATTCAACAGGCTTTATTGAAACATCATGTGATCTTTTTTCGTGAGCAGCAATTAGCGCCACAAGCTCAGGCAGCATTGGCACGTAGTTTTGGCTCTTTGCATATCCATCCGATTTATCCTTCCATTGAAGGTGTACCTGAAGTGTTAGTTTTGGATAGTTGGCAACAGGATTTGCGCGATAACGAGCTTTGGCATACCGATGTCACTTTTAGTCAAACTCCGCCATTAGGCTGCGTACTGCAAGCCATCAAAATTCCTGCAACAGGCGGTGATACGCTATGGTCAAGCGGTGTTGCTGCATTTGCGGCACTTGATATAGAAGTGCAGCATAAGCTGAGAGGATTAACGGCAACTCACGATATTCGAAAATCCTTCCCAATTCAACGATTTGCAACAAATGAGGTAGAACGTGAAAAACTGCTACAAACGTTTAAACGTAATCCACCTGTTGTTCATCCGGTCGTCAGAACACATCCTGTGACAGGACAACCGATTTTATTTGTGAGCGAAGGTTTTACCACCCGAATAAATGAGTTAAGCCAACAGGAAAGTGATGAATTACTAGAGTTTTTATTTGAGAAATCCACTCAGGAACAATTTCATTTGCGCTGGCAATGGCAAGAAGGTGATGTCGCGATTTGGGACAATCGCTGTACACAGCATAAGGCATTGTTTGATTATGGAGATGCACATCGAATTATGCATCGCGCAACCATAAATGGCGATACACCTTATTATCAACAAGCCAGTTAACCTTATTAAAATAGCGAATAGCCCTATCTGAATGATGGGGTTTTTTATTCACATCATAATTTTAATGGATGATTAGACTTCTTTCATAATTGTTTGAACTCTCTTTATTTTTCCTCCAAAGGAAGAAATAAAAAGAACTGATGAAAGATGGCTATTAAACTTTGCGAAAACATATTTATGACCTGTGTCATCCTATTTCATTGCAGATAAGATAGAAGGCTTAAATGAGTATTTTTGGATAATTTATTTAACCTTTTGAATATTAAAGTATTTTTATGTTATAGCTGAAGTCATTTTATTTTTTAAGAAAATTTTAAGTTTCAGAACACATTTAAGCAACGATACCATGAGCGTTTTTAATTTTTAAAATGATGTAATAGCGACTCCCATACTAAATAAAATTAATAAGGTTTAAAGCTATGGTTCATTCTTCCATCTATAGAAAAAACAGCAGTATACCCGTAAAAATATTTTCGGTGATCTTACTGTTATTTGCCCTTACATTATTCATTGGCGGTATTTATTTAGCATATTTAGGAGGTTCGTGGTACTACGTCATCAGTGGAGTGATCTTAATCGCTTCTAGTGTTTATTTGCTTAAAAATGATCAATTAGGTGTAAAACTTTTTTGGCTGTTCTTCTTCTATACTCTGATCTGGACAATATGGGAAGCGGGTACACGCTACTGGGGCTGGGTGCCTCGGCTCGCGATAGTGGCTGTTTTTGCATTTTTTATGAGCTTACTTATGCCAAATATTGGTTCAGGAGCGAGTAAGAAAATTTCATATAGTTTAACTGGCTTTATTATTCTATGCTTTGTTATTGCAGGCGGTCTGGCTTTTTATCCCCATTCATCTTATGTTTCTGGAGAGGAAATTTCAGCGCAGTCTTTTAGCACCAATTCATCAAATGCTACAACAATTCAACCTGACACTGACTGGCAATATTATGGTCGTGATGAAAATGCGACCCGCTATTCACCGCTTAACCAAGTTACTCCAGACAATGTCAATAAACTTGAGGTGGCATGGACGTATCGGACAGGTGATGTTCCTCAGGCAGGTCAAACCAATAAATGGGCTGCTGAAACCACGCCAATTAAAGTGGGTAATGCCGTATATTTATGTAGTGCGACCAATAATATTATTAAATTGGATGCAGCTTCAGGCAAAAAAATCTGGGAACACAAGTCTGGTGTGAAATATGAAAATATTCCATATACCGCTGCATGTAAGGCAGTCACTTTTTATCAATCAAAAACTATTCCCGAAGGACAGGCTTGTCACAACAAACTTATTGTTGGTACCTTAGACATGCGTTTGCTGGCAGTTGACGCTGAAACAGGTGAGTCGTGTCAAGGTTTTGGTCAGCATGGTCAAACTGATTTATCTGTAGGTATTGGTAAGTGGGTGCCTGGTCAACTTGCGGTTACTGCACCTGTACCAATTATTAATGGTGTAATCGTAGTCAATCATCAGGTTCTTGATGGACAGCGTCGATGGGCACCTTCTGGTGTAATCCGTGGCTATGATGCAGATTCAGGTCAGTTTAAATGGGCATGGGATGTCAATCGTCCAAATGACAACACTGAACCTAAAGCAGGTGAGCAATACAGTCGCGGTACACCAAACTCATGGGCTGCCATGATTGGCGATGAAAAATTAGGATTGGTTTATGTTCCAACAGGCAACTCGGCTGCGGATTATTACAGTGCGATGCGCAGTGCGAATGAAAATCGTGTGTCTTCAGCAGTTGTTGCGCTCGATGTAAATACGGGACGTGAAAAATGGGTCTTCCAGACTGCACATAAAGATGTATGGGATTATGATATCGGCTCTCAGCCAACATTGGTGGATTATCCAGATGCTTCAGGAAAAAAAGTTCCAGCATTAATTATGCCAACCAAGCGTGGTCAGACGTTTATTCTTGATCGCGCTACTGGTAAAGCTTTAACCAAAGTTGAAGAACGACCAGCGCCTGTACCAAGCGATGCAAAGGCTTATCATGCTGTACCAAATGATCCACGTGCTAAAACTCAACCGTGGTCTGTCGAGATTCCACGTTTAGGTTTGCCTGATCTTCAGGAAAAAACCATGTGGGGAATTTCTCCAATTGATCAAATGCTGTGTCGTATTAAATTTAAACAGGCCAATTATCTTGGAGAATTTACACCCCCAAGTATCGATAAACCATGGATTGAATTCCCTGGCTACAATGGTGGAAGTGATTGGGGCAGTGTAGCGGTAAATCCTCATTCTGGCTTAATGATTGCAAACTGGAATGTGACACCAATGTACGACAAATTGGTTACGCGTACAGAAGCCAATAAGCAGGGCTTAAAGTCAATTGATGACCCAAGTTATAAATCAGGTGGTGGCGGTGCTGAAGGAAATGGTGCGATGGCTGATACCCCTTATGGAATTAATGTATCACCATTTTATGCTCCAATTTCTCAAGTCCTCTGTAACGAACCACCTTATGGCATGATTACGGCTATTGATTTACATAGCAAAAGAGTGCTCTGGCAGCACCCATTTGGTAGTGCTGAACACAATGGCCCGTTTGGTTTGCCAACTTACTTGCCAATTAATATTGGTACACCAAATAACGGTGGTCCAATTATTACAGCGGGTGGTTTAACATTTGTTGCTGCTGCGACAGATAATAAATTACACGCCTTGGACAACCGTACAGGTAAACTCGTCTGGACTGCAAATCTGCCTGCGGGTGGTCAAGCAACACCGATGACTTATGCCATCAATGGAGAACAATATATTGTGATCATGGCGGGGGGACATCACTTTATGAAAACACCAGTAGGGGATTATGTAATTGCCTATAAACTGAAAAAATAATCAGGTTTTACGTGAAAAAACGGACTGTTAATCAGTCCGTTTTTTTACTTTAGTCTGCATGATTTTAGTATAGACAAATAAAAAGCCCTCATCTTTTGATAAGGGCTTTTTAAAATTTTGGAGCGGGAAACGAGACTCGAACTCGCGACCCCAACCTTGGCAAGGTTGTGCTCTACCAACTGAGCTATTCCCGCAATGTGAGATGCATTATAGACAGTTTCATTTAACTGTCAACATCCATGCATTTTAATTGTCGATTTAATCAGCACGTCGCCAAACAGTTCCTTGACGGGTATCTTCTAGTGCAACACCTTTTTCAAGTAAAGACTGGCGAATACCATCGGCTTTGGCAAAATCTTTGGCTTTTTTTGCGTCGTGACGTTGTTGAATCAAAACTTCAATTTCATCGTCACTCAAGCTGAGTGCTTGTTGGCCAATATCTGATTTTAAGAATTCATCGACATTGTGCTGAACCAAGCCCAGAATTGTCGTTAAATGGCGCAAAGTTGCATAGTAAACAGTAGCCAGTTCAGTTTGTTGTTCTTTCACAGCTCGATTGAGTTCACGATTGAGTTCAAAGAGTACTGCCATAGCTTCAGGCGTATTAAAGTCATCGCGCATCGCACTGTTAAAACGTTCTATAAACTCATGATCTAACTGTTCAGAATGAGTTTGACCATACACCTGCTCATAAGCTTTAAATGCATGATAAAAACGGCTGAGTGCAGTTTTTGCTTCTTTTAACGCAGTATCTGAAAAGTTTACAGGACTACGATAGTGCGAAGATACAATAAAATAGCGAATGACTTCAGGATGAAACTTTTCCATTACATCACGAATGGTAAAGAAATTGCCCAAAGACTTTGACATCTTTTCGCCATCGACATTGATAAAACCAACATGCATCCAATAATTCACATACTGTTCGCCTGTTGCAGCCTCGCTTTGCGCGATTTCATTTTCATGATGTGGAAATAATAAGTCTGATCCACCACCATGAATGTCAAAGTGATTGCCTAAGCAGCAAGTTGACATGGCTGAACATTCAATATGCCAACCTGGACGACCATTGCCCCAAGGGGATTGCCATGACGGTTCGTTGGCTTTGGCATGTTTCCACAGCACAAAGTCAAACGGATGTTTTTTCTCGACTTCGACATCAACACGCTCACTGGCTCCTGCTTGCATATCATCCAGTTTACGTCCAGATAGGCGACCATATTTAGCAAATTTAGTGACTTCATAATAAACATCACCATTGGCAGCAGGATAAGCGCTGCCATTTTCGACCAAAGTCCCAATCATATTTTGCATTTGGTCGATGTATTCGGTGGCTTTTGGCGATTCATCAGGTTCAGCACAACCGAGACTAGCCGCATCTTCATTCATAGCAGTGATAAAACGCGCGGTTAGTTGCTGAATCGTTTCACCATTTTCATTGGCACGACTGATAATTTTATCGTCAATATCGGTGATATTACGGATATACCGTACTTTCCAGCCCTGACTACGCAGAAAACGAATAATATAGTCAAAAGCAACCATGACTCGAGCATGTCCAATATGACAGTAGTCATACACCGTCATGCCGCAGACATAGATATCTATCTGGCCATCAACACGTGGGACAAATTCAACTTTTTTACGTTGCTCTGAGTTATATAAAACGAATGGTTGCATAAGACTCTTAAAAACATTCACCAAAAATAGTGTTACATCTTAACGTAAGCCACATATTTCACAAAGGTTTATCCATAATTTTTATAAGTAAGTGAAAACTTGTACATTTAAAAACGTGACAAGAAATGAGATGTGCTAGAATAGCGCAAATTTTTTAGTTAAAAAGTCTATTGTCGGTTTGGCAGTAGCGAATTGTTTGAGCTCATATTTTATGACCAGTACCACCGATTTTAAGAAAATTGCACTGGAAACCATTGCGATAGAACAACATGCCTTAGATGTATTGGCAAGCCAAATAGACGATCGTTTTGATCAGGCTTGTGAAATTATTCTACAGTGTCAGGGTCGTGTAGTCGTGACAGGTATGGGTAAATCTGGTCATATTGGTCGAAAAATGGCAGCCACTTTTGCTTCCACAGGTACACCTTCGTTTTTTATGCATCCTGGTGAAGCGGGGCATGGTGACTTGGGAATGTTAGTACGGGGTGATGTACTGATTGCCATTTCCAATTCAGGCAAAAGTGATGAGATCATGATGCTGATGCCTTTGATTAAACATCTGGAAGTACCATTGATCACCATTAGCCGTGATGATACAGGTCCAATGCCAAAAAATGCAGATGTAGCTTTAACTTTGGGTGAGTCAAACGAAGCTTGTCCATTAGGGCTTGCACCCACCTCAAGTACCACTGCGACATTGGTATTGGGTGATGCGCTCGCGGTTGCATTGTTGGAAGCGCGAGGCTTTACTGCCGACGACTTTGCTCGCTCGCATCCAGCAGGTGCTTTAGGTAAACGTTTACTTTTACATGTAAAACATTTAATGCATACCGGTGAGGAGCTTCCAAAAGTATCTCCTGATACCCCAATGAATCAGGTCCTTTACGAAATTTCAAACAAACGTTTAGGTTTGACGACCATTGTTGATGAACAAGATCATTTATTAGGTATCTTTACGGATGGTGATTTACGTCGTCTAATTGATAAGCAACAAGGTTTTGATGTCAAACTTCCTGTGTCTTCGGTGATGATTGAGCATCCTGCGACGATTTCTCAGGAAGCGCGTGCAGTAGAAGCATTACAACAACTGAATGCTAAAAAAATTAGTCAGTTTGTGGTTGTTGATGATCAAAATAAAGTCATTGGTGTGATCAGTATGCATGACCTAATTCAGGCAGGGGTAAATTAATTCATGGCATCTTATGCATTACTTGAACAAGCTCGTCATATTCAGGCACTGGTTTTAGATGTGGACGGTATCTTGAGTGATGGATTTGTGACATTGACCAATAGTGGCGATGAAATCAAATCTTTTGATATTCGTGATGGTTTGGGGATGAAACTGGTTCAGCAAGCTGGCCTTAAAGTCATTATCATTACAGGTCGTAAAAGTCAGATCGTTGAAAAAAGGATGTCTGATTTAGGCGTCGATCTGATCTTTCAAGGGCGTGAAGATAAAGGCGTGGCGTTGCGTGAAGCATGTGCGCAATTTAATTTAGCACCTTCGGATTGTTTATATATGGGTGATGATTGGCCTGATTTATCGGCTTTTTCACTTGCAGGAATGTGTGTGACTGTTCCAAATGGCCATGTCGAGCTACGCCGTCGTGCTCATTTGGTGACTCAAGCGATGGGCGGTCGTGGAGCAGTGCGTGAAGTCTGTGATATGTTACTGAATGCAAAAGGAGTTTACGAAGAACTTCTTGCAAAATATCTGACTGTACCCCATTAATATTCTAAGCCAGAGAAAAAGGTGATATTACGCCGCTTATGGATACTAGAGTTTTATATATCGTGGCGATTGCAATCGCAGCTGTAAGTGGTGGCTATTATTACTACAGTGGCAATGCGAACAAACTGGACGCTGATGATAGTCGCAATATGACTTATACAGCAAATGATATCAATTTGACTCAGACGAACGATCTTGGTCATTTGTATATTCGTGCAAAGGTCGATCGACTTGAACAGGATATGCAGAAACAAACGTCAAAACTTGAAAATTTACATGCATCAATGTATGAGAATGGACAAGTGAATGCGACTTTTTCTTCAAAAGTTGCAAATGGTTATGATGATAACGAAAAGGTTATTCTTTCAGGTGATGTTATTGCAACAAGAATTGCTGAACAAGGTGAAATTGTTTTTCGAACGGATGAGCTGACGACCTATCCGAAAACAAAAAAAATTGAAACGACACATCAGGTGGATGTGCAATCACCACAGGCTTCTTTTGTCAGCAATGGTTTAAAAGCAGATCTGGAAAATAGCCAATACGAATTTTTTAATATTCGAGGAAAGTATGCACCAAACTCTTAAATCGATTTCTTGTTCGACTTTCCTGAAACAAGTAACAGGTTTCACGATCTTTGCCGTGATGTCTGCATCTGCATTAGCGCTCCCTTCAGATCGTAGTCAACCTATCTCATTGGTCGCTGACAAAGCCACCTATAATGATAAAACAGGCATTACAACCTATACTGGAAATGTGGTGATCGAACAGGGCACTATGAAATTACAGGCGGATTCGATTGTTGCACAACTGAATTCCAAACGTGAAATTCAAACCATTACTGCCAATGGTCGACCATCCAAATTTCAGCAACAGATTAGCGCTGAAAAAGGGGTCGCGCGTGGTGAAGCACAGAAAATTATTTATAACGCAGATACAGGCATTATTACTTTAACAGGCAATGCTTATTTATTTCAGGATGGAGCTAGCATTCGAGGCAATAGCTTAAAATATAGTATGAATAAAGGTGATATTGAAGCACAAGGTTCAAGTTCAAATCGTGTTCAACTGATTATTCCACCATCAAGTTCTAAAAGTTTTCCGGGAGCACGTGATTAATGGAGCAAACACGTCAAAAACCACAAACCCTTTGTATCAAACACTTGGCAAAAAACTATAATA
The DNA here is from genome assembly GCF_000581715.1 of Acinetobacter sp. 479375. Taxonomy (NCBI): domain Bacteria; kingdom Pseudomonadati; phylum Pseudomonadota; class Gammaproteobacteria; order Moraxellales; family Moraxellaceae; genus Acinetobacter; species Acinetobacter sp. 479375. Next base: position 49,060 of record NZ_JEZN01000001.1, read on the forward strand.
AACGCTGGGTCGTGAAAGATGTATCATTTCAGATGCAAAGCGGTCAAATTGTTGGGCTACTTGGACCAAATGGTGCAGGTAAAACCACAAGCTTTTATATGGTTGTTGGTTTGGTACGAATGGATAAAGGGGAAATTCATTTAGATAATGAAGATCTTTCACATTTGGCGATGCATGAACGTGCCAGAAAGGGCATTGGTTATTTGCCACAGGAAGCCTCTATTTTTAGAAAGTTGACAATTGCTGAAAACATTATGGCAATTTTGGAAACTCGTAAGGATTTAAATAAGCAGCAGCGTCAACAACGTTTAAATGAATTATTGGCTGATTTTAAAATTGGTCATATTAAGGATTCATTAGGAATGAGTGTTTCTGGTGGAGAACGTCGCCGTGCTGAAATTGCACGTGCTTTGGCGGCTGATCCAAAATTTATGTTGCTGGATGAGCCTTTTGCGGGGGTTGATCCTATTTCAGTGGGTGATATTAAAGAGATTATTCGTAATCTTAAAGAACGAGGGATTGGTGTTCTGATTACGGACCATAATGTACGTGAAACATTGGCAATTTGCGAGCATGCTTATATTGTGAGTGAGGGATCCGTCATCGCAGAGGGTTCTCCGCAGGATATTCTCGAAAATGAACAAGTTCGCAAAGTCTATTTAGGTGATGATTTTACAGTATAACTTCCTGATGTGGCAAATATTATCGCTTGATTGGATCGCTAAAAGAGCGGTAAGTAAATAGTAATAAAGAATTGAAGAAATGCTTAAATCCCCGCTATTGCGGGGATTTTTGTCATTACCAACTTTAATTCAGGCTATAATGTAAATTTTATGATTGATCTTTTTTGCTGCTATGCCTTTTACCATCGCACAACTGGTTTGTTTTGAAGAAGAAATCAAAAAAAGTCGATTTCAGGCATTTGCAACTCCTGTTGAAAACGAAGAACAGGTTAAAGCTTTTTTAGAAAGCTATAAAGATGTCAGCACGACTCATCAGTGTTGGGCTTGGAAAATAGGGCATCAGGTACGCTTTAATGATGATGGTGAACCTTCTGGCACAGCCGGTCGACCGATCTTGGCAACCATAGAAGGCAATGAACTGACCAATGTTTTAGTTTTGGTTAATCGTTGGTTTGGTGGCGTAAAACTCGGAACAGGTGGTTTAGTACGCGCCTATGGAGGCTGCGCAGGACAATGCCTAACACTCGCAGAAAAAATAGAACTCATTGAAAAAAAACAGGTTGTTTTCTCTTGTTATTTTAATGAATGGCCAATTCTTCAATATGAATTGAAGCATCAGCAAATGGAATATACTGAAAATTACACGGTTGAAGGTGTCATTGTAGAAGCTGCTTTACAGATTCATCAGATTGACCCATTAAAATTAAAACTTCAGGATATCACCCGTGGGCGAGAACAATTAAAAATTGTGGAGCCTGAAAATGAATTATGAACGTTTGCTGAAATATCGGGAGCAACATAAGCACCGACTCAACTATATGCCATGGCTTTATTGGTCATTAAAACCCAAACACCGTGAATGGGCAGAAGCATGGCAGATGGAATATCAAACCTATTTGATGGAAATGGAAACCGTTGAAATTGGGAAAAACTGTTTTATTTCTCCATTGGCACATATCTTTGCGGAACCTGGACGCAAAATTAGCATTGGTGATAACACCTTTATTGCAGCCGATTGTACCTTACATGGGCCTTTAAGCATTGGCAACGAAGTCGCGATCAACCATCATTGTATATTGGATGGCGGTCGTGCAGGGATTGTGTTGCATGATCAAGTACGAATTGCCGCGTATTGTCATCTCTATGCTTTTGATCATGGTATGGAGTTGGATCGTCCAATTTATCAGCAACCTGTGACCTCCAAAGGCATTGAAATTGGTCAGGATGTCTGGCTTGGCGCGCATGTCGGTGTCAAAGATGGCATTTCGATAGGGCAACATGCAGTTGTGGGTATGAATAGTATGGTGACGAAAGATGTAGAGGCTTATCATGTTGTTGCAGGGAATCCTGCACGCTGGATTAAAAATAGAAAATAGCTGGTTTTTTAATCATTTAATTGTTTTATATACAAAATAATTTAAACCATATAAAAAATTACCGTAGTTTTAGCCGAATTATGCTAAGTTAAAAATAACAAACAAAATCTCCAAGGCATCAGACCTTAACGAAGAGAGGCTATTATGAGTCGTGTTATTGCATGTATTGATTCTTCACCTTGTATTAATGCAATTGCAGAAGCTGCCGCTTGGGTGGCTAAACAAACCAAGCGGGAACTGGTGTTATTACAAATTCTTGACTACTATCCTGCCAGTTATCATCTCGGTGAAATTAGTGGTGTCATTGGTTTTGAGAGTAATGCTATGCTGCTCAAAGAACTTGCTGAGCTAGAGCAGAAACAAAGTGAACTGGCTTTAGACTATAGCAATAATTTACTTAAACATATTTCTGAAATGATAGAAGAAAAATATGGTTTAAGCAGTTCAAAGATTCAGGAAAAGGGGGACTTCCTTGAACAAAGTTTTAGTATTTTAAAAGAAGATGATTTCGTGGTGATCGGCCGCGTGGGGGAGCGTGCAGCAGAAAAAAACAAACCCATTGGTAGTAATGTTGAAAACTTTATTCGCGGTGCAAATTGTACTGTCATGACCGTCGGTGAAACTTTTAAAGCGCCGACCCGTTTTATTTTTGCTTATGAATACTCTCCAACTTGCGTCAAAATGATGCATCGGATTGCGCAGAGTGATTTGCTTAGAACTTTACAATGTCATCTGCTCTATGTGGGTGATCATCCTCAAGTCTTAAAAGATCCAGAAGAATTTTTAAGCCATGCGGGCATCGAGGTGGTCACGGTTTATCGTTATGGCGATGTGGCAGAAAATATACTCGAATATCAACGTGAACATGGCATTCAGATGATCGTGCTAGGTGCATTTAGTCACAGTAAAATCCACCAGTTCTTTTTGGGTAGTATTGCCACCTCGATTTTCCGTAATGCGACGGTACCACTCTTGGTCGCGAAATAATGTAATGCCTTATCCATAGTTATCCGCAAATCTTGTGGATAACTATATGGACAAGCAATGTAAATAAAAATAGGCTATTGTTTTTAAATAAAAAATAAATTAAGAATATTTTTTGATCATCATTTTACAATGGCAATTGCAAAGCCATCATGACCTTTACTGCCTACTGTTTGTAAAGCGGTACAGGATAAAATTCGAGGATGATTCTGCAAAGCTTCAAAGGTCTGACGAATACCTTCAATACTTGGTTTTTTATTATTTTCATCCAGAATATCACCCGCACGGATCACATTATCCAGTACCAGAATCGTACCCGAATGTGAAAGATTCAACGTTAATTCTAAATATTCAGGATAACTTTGTTTATCTGCATCGATAAAAATAAAATCAAATGGTTCAAATGTCGTAGGGTCTATTTCACGCAAAATATCTGCGGCATGTCCGACTTTGAGTTCAACAGACACTTCGAATTTGGCATGATCAATATTTTGTTGTGCCAGTGCTGCATGAGTATCTCGTCCTTCAATGGTAAGTAAATAACCATCCTTAGGTAAAGTGCGCGCTAGCCAGACTGTACTATAGGCCGCAAATGTTCCTAGCTCCAAAACACGTTTACACTGATTCATCTGAATCAACATTTGTAAAAGCATACCCTGATTAGGTGCAACGGCCAAATGATCTGGGAATCCCTGATTAGCAGTATTCTCCAGTGCAAATTGCAGGTTTGGATCTTCGGGAATTAAATGTGAATCGATATAGTGATCAATGTCTGTCCACATCTGTTGCATAACGGGTGTTACCTATACTGAGATAGCAGCATTTTAACCATTTCTATTCGATGTGCAATTTTAAGTGACAGGAAAATCAAAACTTCACTCTCTAATATTAAAAAAGAGACTCATATGGTCTCTTTCAAACAAAATAAAAATATTTTTAGGGCGTGTTGACACTTTTAGATTAAAAAAATAGCGAAGTAGTAAAATTAAATCACCAAACCCAATTCTACTATTCGCTATGCCTCGCGTACCATGTTAACAGATCAACACTGGCAAAAGTTGAAAGCTATTTTGCGTAATTTATCCATTCATCACAACCCAACTCTAAGAAATTTTATTGAAGCGATTCTTTATAGGATAAGAACTGGGTGCCCTTGGCGTGATATCCCTACTTGCTTTGGACAACCCAACTCGATTTTCAAACGTTTTAATCGTTGGTGTAGTAGTGGTAAGTTACTTACTATATTCAAATTATTATCACTGAATACAGATATGGAATGGTTGTTCATCGATGGTTCTCATATTCGTGCTCATCAACATTCTGCGGGTATAGCTGATCAGGCAATCTCTAAAAGTGTAGGAGGAAACTCCTCCAAAATACATTTAGTTGTAGATTCAAACGGGAATCCTATTGATTTCATTATTACTGATGGAACCACACATGATGTTAAGGTCGCACCTGATTTAATTTCAAAACTTAATTTAAATGAGGTAGAGATTGTATGTGCAGATAAAGGGTACGATTCAGAGCCATTAAGAGAGCAGATTAGAGCAACTGGAACAAAGGCGAATATACCTAAAAAATCCAATAGCCAATCAAACAATGATCATATGGATTGGTATTTATATAAAATCAGGCACTTAGTAGAAAATATGTTTTGTAGGTTAAAGCAATTTAGAGGAATAGCCACTCGATATGACAAGTTGAAACGAAACTATGAAAGTTCTGTTGCATTAGCTTGTATATTTTTATGGCTCCCCTTGTAGGTTAAATTATGAACCTTAAATGTCAACAGACCCTAATAATTACACATTGAACTATTGCGACTATGATCGGGGCCCCAAGTTCGATAGCCTTGAGTATCAATATGAATCTGTCCTGAAGCATAGATGCCAATACCCATATCCAGACTTTGTCCATGCTGTGCCCAGAATTGACATAACTTAAATTTAGTATTTTCAATGAAAGCGTAATCTTGCGACTGTGGATACTCAGGGCCGATGCGAAAATCGATTGCTGAATTAAATAAATGTCGAGAAGAATTCGCTCCGCCTGCACATTGGTTTAAAGGTAAATCCCGATAAACCGAGGTAACCTCAAAATCGGTAAGAACTTTTTGAGCGACTAAAGCTTTGAAAATGCGTAAAGTTGGGATGGCATTGTTCCAGAGTTCACGATTGGGAACTGCATATTGTGAACGGCCACATTTTTGCCAGTCCCGTGCCGTTTTTAATAATTCAAAATTAGGGACAACATTAGCGACATTATTACGTTCAAGAAAACGTTCATATTCTTGAACACGAGAGCGATTATCACCCATGCTTAACCATGCCAGATAAGCGGCAGGAACGGTTTTCACTGGAACAGGACGTTCAAGTATGACTTTTTCCTGCGGAATATAAATACGATGTCCCGTGGAAGGTGTGACTTTTCCAGTTTTTTGAGGGGAGGTGGTACAAGCAACCATGAACATAGGTGCAAGGCTTATCGCAAGCAACCCCTTCAAAAATTTCGGCATAATACAATCAATTGCTTACTTTAAATTGGGCTTATTCTAATCGAAAAGGATGGATAAAATGAGGAAAAATTGCAATGAAATGTGTGATTCAGATACAAAAAGACCAGCTTTTGCTGGTCTAATTTGCAATTATTTCTCTAAATACTGAAGCTTATCTGGTTTACCGTTCCATTCTTCACGATCAGCAGGTTGTTCACCAATTTGAGTAATATTATTGCCTGCCCATTTTTCAGACAGTTCAGCATTAAGTTCAATAAAGACTTCCTGACCTTCTGGTAATTCATCTTCTGAGAAAATTGCATTGGCAGGGCATTCAGGTTCACATAGCGCACAGTCAATACATTCATCAGGATTGATCACCAAAAAATTTGGGCCTTCGTAGAAACAATCAACTGGGCATACTTCTACGCAATCTTGGTATTTACATTTAATACAGTTTTCAGTGACAACGAAGGTCATGGCGACAGCTACCTAAAAAATATGGTTCTAATTCCGAATGCTGTATTTTAGGCAAAAAAGGGGGCGACTAACAATTCCTTTTATTGATATTTATTATTCGGATTGATGAAAAGGACTGATTTATATCACTGTAGTTGATAGTAACTCTCAATTAAACCATTATTTACTGGTTTTAAGTGAGTTTTTTAGGCCACCGCCATCTTGTTTATTTACCGTTGCCCATGCAATTCGTTCAGCTTCTTCTTGAGAATGTCCACGTTCTCGTTCACTTTCTTCAATATGTTGAGCTTGGCGTTTTTGTTTATCGGTATAGGCTGATTTATCTCCACGTGACATTTTTATTTTCCTATTTTGAATATACCTTTATTTTTATCATTATCTTGTTTTAAAGGGGAGTAAAAAGTTGTCAAAGATTTGTCCTTGTATGTAAATTGAAATGAATAAGATAAATGATCAGAACAGACCACTATGTGTGATCTGTTCCATAAGCTATTTCAAGAATTGAGAGTCGCTTTTAATGAATAAAGCTGTTCAAGTGCCTGACGAGGTGTCAAGTTATCGACATCAATTTGTTTCAGCATTTCCAGTGCAGGGGATTGAGCTTCGACTTCAATAATCTTTTCAACCATCGGGGTTTCAATTTCATGTTCAACCGCATTAAATAAATCATTTTGTACTGCGGATTGAATATGTTGCTGCTGCTGTTTTTCCAGTATTTTTAAGCGTTTCTGCGCTTCTTTAATCACGCCAGCAGGGATGCCCGCGAGTTTTGCGACTTGTAAACCATGACTTTGGCTAGCAGGGCCATGTTGTACTTTATGCAGCAAGATCAAGTTGCCATTCATTTCTTTAGCAGTCACATGATAATTATCAATCCCTGCTTCGCTGCCAAGCTCAGTCAACTCGAAATAATGCGTCGCAAATAAACATAAACATTTAATGCGCTTGGTCAAATCAAGTACACAGGCCCAAGCTAAGGACAAACCGTCATAGGTACTGGTACCGCGCCCGACTTCATCCATCAAAACTAAAGATTGATGGGTAGCATGATGCAAAATTTGCGAGGTCTCAGTCATTTCGACCATAAAGGTCGATTTACCTGTTGATAAATCATCTGCTGAACCAATACGAGTAAAAATTCGATCAATCGGACCTAGTTTGGCGGATTGAGCAGGCACATAACTACCACAATATGCCAATAAGCTAATCAATGCGGTTTGACGCATAAAAGTAGATTTACCCCCCATATTCGGCCCAGTGATGATCGCCATACGATGATGACTATCTAAAAAGGTATCATTTGGAGTGTAGGGTGTTTTACTTAATGCTTCGACCACTGGATGACGCCCTGCATGAATTTTAATCCCGATCTCAGGGCTAAACTCAGGACGATTCCAGTGTTGCAAACGTGCTTGATGCGCAAAATTTGCCAAGACATCAATCTGGGCAATCGCTGCACTCATCATTTGCAAATTGGCAATATTTTGTCTAAGCGTTTCAAGCAAGTTTTCAAATAGTAGTTTCTCGCGGGCAAGCGCGCGGGATTCACTGGAAAGAACTTTATCTTCAAAACCTTTAAGTTCTGGTGTGATATAACGCTCGGCATTTTTTAGGGTTTGGCGACGAATATAATGTTCAGGCGCTTGCTCTGCCTGCGCACGTGTCAATTCGATATAATAACCACTGACTCGGTTATAGCCAATTTTTAACGTCGGGATACCACTGAGTTCCCGTTCTTTGATTTCCAGATCAATCAGAAACTGTCCTGCATGATCACGTATTTTGCGTAGCTCATCCAGTTCACCATCATAACCTTCGGCAATCACATTACCATCACGCAGTAGTACGGGCGGATTTTCTACAATTGCAGATAAAAGTAATTGATGGAGGTCTTTGAAATCGCCCAATTGCTGGTCGAGGTCGGTGAGTAAGATCGAGGATTTTGCCTGAATTACAGGCAGTAATGCATGTCTCAGAAATGGAATTTGAGCACATGCATGACGTAATTGAACTAGATCACGTGGACGCGCACTGCTCAATGCAACACGACTTAGTACACGTTCAATATCACCAATTTCCTTTAATACTAAGCGCACAGGCGATTCGTGATAACCGGTTAATAACTGCTCCGTCGCGTCCAGTCGCGCATCCAGAAGAGCAGTATCACGGATAGGTTGCATTAAGGTACGACTGAGTAAACGACCACCCATAGCAGTTTGGCAGTCATTGATTAAATTGAACAAAGACGTCCCATGTTCAAATAGTGGATCGATAATTTCCAGATTGCGGCGAGTAATCGGATCAAGGGCAATAAAATCTGAACTTTGTTCAAGTTGAATCGAGCGAATATGTGGCAGAGCAGTTTTTTGAGTTTCTTTGGCGTAGTGAATTAAGGCCGCAGCAGAGGCTTTGGCAAGGGGGAAATGATCAATTCCAAAGCCAGAAAGTGTTGCAACAGCAAACTGATCACATAAGGTTTTTTGGGCATTGTTGAGATTAAAGTCAACATTTGGGCGTTTGGTAATCGGGCAGTCTAATTGTTTTTTAATCTGTTCCAAAATATTCTGATCGACTAAATCTTCATCGACGACAATTTCACTCGGCATTAAGCGTGAAAGCTCAATTGCTAATTGTTCAGTTTTAAACTCGTGTTCCTGAACCTTAAAAATACTGGCACTTAAATCTAGTAAAGCCAGTCCAATTTTATTTTGTTGAATACACAGCGCGACCAAATTTGAAGATTGATAACTGCCTAGCAATGCATCATCAGTAATGGTCCCTGGCGTAATAATACGAACGACTTTACGCTCAACAGGTCCCTTGCCTGTAACCTCACCCACCTGCTCACAAATTGCAACCGTTTGTCCTGCTTTGACCAAACGTGCTAGATAACCTTCGGCCGCATGATAAGGTACGCCAGCCATAGGAATAGGTTCACCATTGGTTTTACCGCGATGGGTCAGGGTAATACCTAATAACTTGGCTGCCTTACGTGCATCGTCAAAAAAAAGTTCGTAAAAGTCACCCATGCGATAAAAAAGTAAAGCATGCTGATGTTCCATTTTGACTTTTAGATATTGTTGCATCATAGGGGTGTGTTGAGAGACGTCTACCATGCCGTTATTATCTTTCATTGTTATTAAATCCTTTATTTTCAATATATTTAACAGTGATCGACATAGGTGGAATATCCAATAAAGTTGGGTGAAATCTAAACAAATCTAACTTGCTCACAAACATGAGTGTAGGTTTTGCTTGCTTTAAACTAGCCATAATTCCTGAGCAATATTGGAAAATGGATAGCTTGAAAGGATAACAAATAATTTAATATTTCTGTGAGGATAAAAGTTGATTTGTTCAATAGATCAACAATCGACAATAAAAAACACTCCACCGAAAGCAAATGAAAATTTGTATGTCATTGACGTGTTGACAAAATTACCAATTTCATTATTAGGGTGTGTTGCTGAATCCTTTTTTAGCAGCTTGAAGAAGGAAAGAATTAAAAAGTGAGTCTATAAAACTCGAGAAATAGTTCGTGCAGATGTGTTTGATTATATAGATATGTTTTACAATCGAGTCAGACGCTATTCGCATCTCGATGGGATGAGTCCAGAAGCATTTGAATCAGCTTCAAAATGATGCTGTTTCTTGTTTAGGATACTGGGAGTAGTCCAATTATTGTAAAGGGATACAACGTGTAGCTTCTTATATATCGCTATATAAGGTTATATAAAGCGATTAAAAACCCTTAAATCAAGATAATTTAAGGGTTTAATACTCATATAAAGTTATGTAACAGCATATGATTTTAAGTATTTGGTAGGCATATCCAGACTCGAACTGGAGACCTCTACGATGTCAACGTAGCGCTCTAACCAACTGAGCTATACGCCTAAGTGTGAGCAATCATATTCAGTTTTCAGCAGGATGACAAGTTTTTTCTGTACGCTTTAATTCAGATGAACAGTCTTTAAGCAATTGCTTGAATTTTATATGGTCTTCATGTGTAGATTGCCTAGAAAAGGTCAGTTTTTCATATGTTTTTATAATTTCATCAAAAGATTCTTGTTGTTGAACATTTTGCGCTAATCTAAACATCCAGCGTTTAAAGGTTTCACTAGTGCGTCTTTTGAGAGATTGTGGTAACTTTTTCTGAAATTTTAAAATGTCACGCTCAATTCTAGACCTTTGTTTTATGTTTCTAAACCAAAGCCACACGGCAAACAGCGCAACCAAAACGATAATAGTTATTATCATGATCAGTGCATAAGTATAGATAGAAAAAATACCTAATTTCGATAAAAAACTTTTCTGACGATCGACATCATAACCGACAACTTTATTTTGCCATTGATAGCCTAAGTAATCACTCCAGACCCTTAAGTTTTTAACAAAGTTAAAATTCTGTTGCTTCCAAAAATGACCTGTTTGCTCGCCCCAAATATGATCATTTTGTTGTAGATATTGCTGCATGCCTTCATCTACACGCTGAGGTGCAATGGCAGCTGTTGGATCGACACGTTGCCAGATTCCATCGATATAAACTTCGCTCCACGCATGAGCATCCAGCTGTCGAACTTCCCAACTTTGACCATCAGGTGCCATTTGCCCTCCTTGATAGCCAATGACAACCCGAGCGGGAAGACCTGCATAACGCATCAGCAGTACAAAGCTTGAAGCGTAATGTTCACAAAATCCTTTTTTTGTTTCAAATAAGAATTGATCTGTTCGATTTCCACTTAAAATTCCAGGTGATAGTGTATAAACAAAGTTTTGTTGTCGATACCACTGTAAAACATTATTGATATAAAGTTCAGGTTGCGCATGACTTTGTTGCCATAGCTGTTTAGCCAATATTTGAGTTTTGGATTGGAGTGGAAAATTAAGCTGTTGTGAATGTTGAAGATTAGTTTCAGCATTTTGATATTTAAAATCTTTTGAACCTATCCAACTCAGATGAATAGGCTGATTGCTTTGAACCATTCGACCTGCTTTTATACTGCCATCCGCATACATTTGATAAGTTGACTCAGCAGGGACAGAGTGCTCCAGTGACATGATCCATGTTTGTTGAGGTTCAGCCGATAAATATTGATAATCTATGGCTTTTAAGCGTTCATTATCATAATGAACAGGTGTTTGATTGATCGCGTTATTTGTCCAAGTTGCACCGTCGTAGTCATCCAGTACCATCGCTCTCCAATACATATCCTGTCGTTGTGGAAGTTGCTTGAGATCACCAAGAATCCGAAAAGCCAATGCCGAAGATTGTGATAATTGAGCAATATCTCCTGGAGACATACGATCACTCATTCCTGTGACAGCTTGACCAGATGCTATAGGAACTCGCCAAAGTGGGGGGAGGCGTGGGAAGAAAATAAAAAGCACAATAAAAAAAGGAATTGCGATGGTTAAAAATTTTGTCACAAGTTTTAAATCGTTTTTTATGGATATTTTTTTATTGTGTTGCGATAAAAATTTTGTGGTCTGAATCCGATATAAACCGATAAAACAAAAAATTAAGCAAAGAAGTACTACACATGTCATTACAAAAGACTGACTATGTAAAAATAAACTCGCGCTAACAAATAATCCAAAGTTAAAGGAAATTAATAAATCTCTAATATTTTTACTTTCCAAACACTTTGCAAATAAACAAGTACTAAGTAACGCGACGCCAGCTTCTACACCCCAAAAACTTTTAAACTTTATATAAATGGCAGCAAGACAGCTTAAGACAAATACCACTAATAAGCTTTTAGAGATTGGCGTAATTTTACCTTTTGAATAACGCCAAATGATGACGATGAGCATAACGCCCCATACACTGAGCAAAGTGAAGGGCATATATGGCAATTGCGCGATAAAAATGAGGGTAAGTAATGGAATCAGACAAAAATAAAGAATAGGTGTCATGACGTTAGAGCTTGAGATATAGAGTTAAACCACATTTTTAATTGACTCTTTTGCCGTAATTTTACTATAGCATTTCAGAGAAATATTTAAACAGCAAGAGCAGTAAACTACTGTAAAGCATGAGAGTTAAATATAAAAAATATATTGGTTATTTGCTTAAAAGATGATGACAGATCAATAGTTTTGACCTTTTAGAGAACGATTTTATTTTTTGAGTATTGGAGATGATCAGAAATAAAAAAACCTCTCAGTGGAGAGAGGTTTTAATAGAGAGATCGATTTATTACGCTTCGATTGTCTGAACTGTAATTTTTTTAGCAGGATCCACTTTACGACGAACTGCTGGTACAGGTTCACCATGATATTGACGATCTGCAAAGTAACTTGAACGTACCATTGGTGCAGACCAGATATTTCTAAAGCCGAGTTTGCGGCCATGCTCTGCATAGCGTTCAAATTCTTCAGGACTCACAAAACGGTCAATTGGCGCATGTTGTTTAGAAGGCTGTAAATATTGACCAATGGTGACATAGTCAACATCATGTTCGCGTAGATCATTCAATAAAGAAATCACTTCTTCTTCAGTTTCACCAATACCCACCATCAAGCCACATTTAGTTGGAATGTCAGGACAATATTCCTTAAACATTTTGAGCAGGTTTAAAGAATGCTGATAATCTGAACCAGGACGCATGGCTTTATAAAGGCGCGGTACAGTTTCAATATTATGGTTAAACACATCGGGTGGGCATTCGGTCATGATACGTAGCGCAATGTCCATACGCCCACGAAAATCAGGAACTAAAATTTCTAATAAGGTATTTGGACTTAAAGCACGCGCTTCTTTAATACAATCTACAAAATGTTGTGCACCACCATCGCGTAGATCATCACGGTCAACAGAGGTAATGACCGCATATTTCAATTTTAAGTTCGAAATTGTTTCTGCCATATGGCGCGGTTCATCAGCATCTAATGCATTTGGACGACCATGTGCAACATCACAAAATGGACAACGACGAGTACAGATATCACCCATAATCATAAAAGTGGCAGTACCACCACCAAAGCATTCTGGTAGATTCGGACAAGCAGCTTCTTCACAAACGGTATGTAATTTTTGCGAACGAAGTGTGGTTTTGATACGTTGCACCTCTTCAGGCGCGGTCATTTTTACGCGGATCCAGTCAGGCTTACGCGGGACTTCAACCGTAGGGACAACTTTTACAGGAATTCGGGCAACTTTTTCTGCGCCACGTAGCTTTACACCCTGTTCTGGTTTACGGTTTTCAGACATAGTCAACTGTTCCACTGTGATTCGAGAGGATTTCATTTGACTATTATAACGGACTTAGCCGTAAATTGGGCAAATTCACTATTCATTTAAAAAATGTCGTTATGCAAAGATATTGGCTTGAGAAATACATTATTGCACAGCATATTAGCTATAGTTTGTTATAAAATAGCAGCATAATTAGATTGCACAGGAGCTTTAAATGCCACGTAAGAAAGAGGTCATTAGTGGGAATTTCGTTAGATATGATGCGGTAGTTCTCGGTTCAGGACCTGCGGGCGAAGGCGCGGCAATGAAGCTTGCAAAAGCGGGTAAGCGAGTTGCAATTGTGGATATTCGAGAGCAACTGGGTGGCAACTGTACCCATGTTGGTACGATTCCAAGTAAAGCACTTCGTCAAACTGTTTCTAGTATTATTCGTTATCAACGTGATCCAATGTTTCAAAAAGTCGGTGAATGGAAAAAATTCACTATGAAACAGGTATTAAGTAATGCACATCGTGTGATCCAACAACAAGTTGCGACGCATACACGGTTTTACGATCGCAATAATATCGATGTGTTTCATGGGCGCGCGTATATTCAGGATAAAAATACAGCCATCGTTTTCAATCCTGAAGGGGTCAAGGAAACGATCGTATTTGATCAATTAGTCATCGCAACGGGTAGCCGCCCATCCCAGCCACAAGGTTTAGATTTTAAACATCCACGTGTGTTTGATTCGGATAAAATTCTGGATTTGGACTTCACTATTCAAAAAATCATTATTTATGGTGCGGGGGTGATTGGCTGTGAATACGCTTCTATTTTTATTGGTTTAAATCACAAAGTCGATTTAATTAATACGCAACAAAAACTACTGAGTTATCTGGATGATGAAATTGCAGATGCATTGTCTTATCACTTGCGTGAACAAGGTGTATTAATTCGCCATAATGAACAAATTGATCATTTGGAAACACACGATGATTATGTGGTTCTGCATCTACAAAGTGGTAAGAAAATCAAAGCCGATGCAATTCTTTGGTGTAATGGGCGTTCAGGCAACACAGATGGTTTGGGACTTGAAAACGTGGGTGTGACTCCGAACAGCCGCGGTCAGCTCGCAGTCAATGAAAAATACCAGACTGAAGCTGAAAATATTTATGCAGCGGGTGATGTTGTCGGCTGGCCTTCGCTAGCTTCTGCGGCGTATGACCAAGGTCGTTGTGCGGGTGCCAATATGAGTGGCGAGGAAAATGTAAAACCTGTAACCGATATTCCGACAGGGATTTACACCATTCCAGAAATTTCATGTTTTGGTAAAACTGAGCAACAGTTGACTGAAGAAAAAATTCCTTATGAAGTTGGTCAGTCATCATTCCGTCATTTGGCACGTGCGCAAATCACGGGTGATACGGTGGGCGAGCTTAAAATTTTATTCCATCGTGATACTTTGGAAATTTTGGGTATTCACTGTTTTGGCAATAATGCTTCTGAAATTATTCACATCGGGCAGGCCGTCATGCAAAGTCCAAATAATTCGATGAAGTATTTTATGGAAACTACATTTAACTATCCAACGATGGCAGAAGCCTATCGTGTGGCTGCGTTAAATGGTTTAAATCGACTGTTCTAAGATCGAATATTTAGAAAATATTGGTCTGGATAAAATTAAGCCCGTCATTTGACGGGCTTTTTTGCGATGACCTCTGATTATTTTTGTTTTGTTTTTCTTTTTATTAAAACAGACAAATTTGATCGTTTTATGACAATTTAGATTTTTTATTAAAAGGGGCGACTGCCTGCCAAGCTAATTCTTTTTAACAAACGTCTTTGATCGGCTGGGAACGGCTCTCTAGCATGCAACGTCACTTGATTGTCCCAAAAGACAATATCTCCAGTTTCCCATTGATGTTGATAGCGAAACTCAGGTTTTTCTAGATGTTGACGTAATTCTGCAATTAATTTTGCACCTGCCTGATCATCATAATTGACCAATTCAACTTCACTTTTGCTATTGAGCCATAATGCTTTACGTCCAGTCTCTGGATGGGTGCGTACCAATGGGTGAGGATACGCATGTCCTAAAATGGGTTGATCCTTGAAACGATACAAAGGACTATTGCTATAATTGCCTGAGCCTTTATTGCTTTGCGCACGAACAAAAGGATTATAAGTAATCAGTTGTAATTGATCGATTTGGGCTTGGGTTGCTTTATCCAAAGCATCATAAGCAGCAATGGTATTGAACCATGAAGTTCTTCCACCATCTTGAGGTAATTCAATCGCATACAGTAAAGAGCCAAACGAGGGAAGTGGTGTCCACTGATGATCGGCATGTGGAGCAAGTTCGCCGTGACCAGTATAATCACCCTGACCAACTGCATTGGAAACTGGAACAACATCGGGTGGGACACCTGTTTCTAAGTCATAGCCTAGCACTGGGTTGTCTTTACTTGGGCGAAAAATTGAACCAAAGTAACTAGCAAAAGCCAAAAATTGTAAATCATCTAAACGTTGATTTTTAAAAATAAGAATTAAATGTTCGGCCAATGCACGTTTGAGTTTAAAAATAGTTTCACCAGATTGAGCCTTGCTTGCATCAAGCCCTATCACTACTGCGCCCAGCGCTTGGTCTTTCTGAGCCACAATTTGGATTTCATGTGTATGCTGAAAATATTCTGGCTGATGCCAACGTGGTGCATCATGAATGGCTTGTGAAAGTTGCGTTAGGCTGCTCATCTAATATCGCTCTAATTATTTGGGAATTATCCAAGCATAGAAAAGACCTGCAACATATTAAAATGAGAAAAAATGCAAAGCTTATGATGGATTATTTTTTTAATCTATCCATTTGTTTTATATATTTTTAAGTGTTTGTGATAAACAAATATCTGATTTTAATGAGGACAAAATGCCTGATTGAAATAATGAAAAAGTTCAGGTGTTTTTGACCACATATAAATTGCCATCACCAAAGCAGTCAGTACAAAGAAAGCGACCAGATATTTAAGTGAATTTAGACTAATCATCAACCACACTCTCCTCAGTGACAAAGAAGTGTACGCATACACCTACTATACTCAATGCAATTGAAATCATCCAGATTGCATTGTAGTTTCCTGTCATATCGTGATTGAGTCCGCCCAGATAGCCACCAAAAAATGAACCGACCTGATGAGTGAAAAATACAATACCACTGAGCATAGACAAGTATTGAACACCAAACATATTGGCAACAATACCATTGGTTAATGGTACGGTGGATAACCAGAGTAGTCCCATTACAATACCAAAAGCATAAACGGTGATATTAGAAAGCGGAATTAACAGAAATGCGATAATCGCGATGCCGCGTAAGCCATACAGAAGCATTAATAATTTAGGTTTTGAATAACGATCGCCGAGCCAGCCAGCGCCATAAGTTCCAAAAATATTAAAAAGTCCAACCAAAGCTAAAAAGATAGTTCCTGTTGTGGCATCGAACCCATGATCAATCAAATAACCCGGTAAATGTACACCTAAAAATACGACTTGAAAGCCACAGACTAAAAATCCTAACGCTAACCACCAAAAGGGTCTATGATTTTTGGCAAGCGTTAAAATTTCTTTAAATGTTTTATTTGGTTGAATGGCACTAAAGCTAGGCGCTCGATAAGCAGGTGCATTTAGTGTCAATGCGAGCGGTATAATCAATGCAATTAGAATTGCACTGATGATTAAAGTTGCCGACCAGCCAAAATGTTGTAATAACAATAGGGTAGTTGGAAGCATGATAAATTGACCGAAAGAGCCTGCGGCACTGGCAATTCCCATCGCCATACTGCGTTTTTCTGGAGCGGCCGCTCGTCCAACGGCAGAAAGAAGAACAGAAAAAGAGGTTGCGGAGAGCGCCATTCCTAAAATCAGGCCTAAGCTGAGATTGAGTAATAATCCAGTTGAACTAAAAGCCATTAATAATAAGCCCAGCGTAAAAAGACCCCCGCCACAAGCAACGACTTTCTTACTGCCGTATTTGTCTGCCAAAGCCCCAGTAAAAGGTTGAACTACACCCCAAATTAAATTTTGCATGGCGATGGCAAGGCTAAAGACTTGATGATTCCAGCCAAATTCATGACTCATGGGAACTAAATACAAGCCAAAAGAATGTCGTACACCCAATGACAATGCCAAAATACATGCACTTCCAATGAGCATATAAATCATGGTCTTAGAAAATGTAGTATTTGGATTAGACATATTTATCGACGAAGAAATAATAGTTTGGCGCTATTGTAGATCACGAATCTACAAAATTCGATACAGCCTCTCTATTATTTGAAAGTTACACTAATAAAAAAAGCAGCCTAAGCTGCTTTAATCGTAAAAATAGATTAAAAACGATAACCTACACCAACATAAGTAATGATGGGGTCAATATCGATTTTGGTTTTAGCATTGATCAACTCTTTACCTGTATTATTGTCAGTGACGCTAATTTTGGCTTCATTATTCATTTTTGAATAAGACACTGAACCAGCAGCAAACCAATTTTCATTAAAATCATAGGTTGCTCCTAAAGTTGCAATTGGTGCAAAAGTATCGGTAGTTTTGACCTTTACTCGTGGATCGGCAGAGGATGTCTTACCATCTAATGCTGCACCAGCTTGTCCATCGTGAATATTTTGAATCATGTGACCTGCGGCAACCAAATCTGATTCAATCCCTGAGTTCAGTTTTACATCATTAAAATAGGCATACATCACCCCAACACCTACATAGGGACGGAATTTATTTACACCTGATTTACCAAATTGGTAATGTAATTCTGCGGCAGGTAACCAAGCGCGTACTGAGGCTGCCTTACCACCCTGAGTTAAATCAGTGATGTGAATATCTTTTTTAAGATCTATTGAACCCAATGGAGTATCCGCTGATCCTGACAAAGGTGCATAAATATCGCCTTTACCTTTTATATCCACTTTGGGTGGAATACCTGCTTTAACCTCAAGAGAGACATGATCGGTAAAATGGTAGTTCAGCATCATGCCGACAGTATCAACATCATCTGCTTCGAGACCAGTTCCATCCGCCTGCCAATTAGACAATCCATTAATAGTTGATGTGCCAGATAAACCGCTCGGTAAAGTTTCTAAAGGCAGAAGTTGCAGAGCACCATAAAGTAGAGGATTTGAATCTTTTACCGCAGCATTAAGTACGGCATCTTTTGAAACTTCTCCGACTTTGGCGGTAGTTCCTTCAGCAATACTGGTATTCACATTGACATTATTGGCTTTTCCTTGTGGCATGGCATGTAACCAACCAATCGAGGCGGAAAAACGCTTAAAGCCATCGCCATCCTTAAAACTGAAATAAGGTGAATCGGCATAAGATAAAGTGGGCAGTACAATAAGACTCGTCGCTATTCCTAGCAAAGACTTTTCCATGAGGGGACTCCATGTCCAATTTACGTTTGTAGATAATTTTTATGCGCCCACCATAACGCTTTTTTATTTTTTACAATGTTCAAAAAAAATTAATAAATGTAATGAAAATGAAATACTAGGTATGTTTTTTGAAAATATGCATAATAAATACTGTAAAAATACACAAAAAAGGCCACAAAAATGTAGCCTTTATGAAGAAAAGATGAGGATTTAACTATTTTTGAAAACGTGATAAGTCTTCTTCTGGACGTGCAGTTAAAACTTCAAGACCAGTTTCAGTCACCAAAATGGTATGTTCGTATTGTGCAGATAATTTATGATCTTTAGTGACCACCGTCCATTTATCGCCTAAAAGTTTCGTCTGCCAGACACCCGCATTGACCATAGGCTCAATGGTAAATGTCATACCTGCTTCAAGTTGCATCCCCGTACCTTTTTGACCATAGTGCAAGACTTGTGGTTCATCATGAAAGACAGTTCCAATGCCATGTCCACAATATTCACGTACTACGCTAAAACGTTCTGATTCCACATATTTTTGAATCGCATAGCCAATATCGCCAATATAAGAGCCTGCTTTTACAGTTTCCATACCGCGATACATAGCTTCCTGAGCCACTTTACATAAGCGATTTGCCAGAATAGAAGTTTCACCACCGACCACATACATCATGTTGGTATCACCGTGATAACCATCTTTAATCACCGTGACATCAATATTTAAAATATCGCCATGTTTTAACACTTTGTTTTCAGAAGGAATGCCGTGACAAACCACATGGTTGACCGAGGTGCAAATGACATGCTGAAACGCTGGTCGACCAGGCGCTGCTCCATAACCCAAACATGCTGGAATGGCCTGTTGAATATTGACGATATAATCATGACAAATGGTGTCGAGTTCAAGCGTGGTTACACCCGGGACAATATGCGGCTTAATCATGTCCAACACTTCAGCCGCCAGCTTGCCTGCGATGCGCATTTTTTCAATTTCATCAGGAGTTTTAATTAATCGGCGAGGGGCTGTATAAGTACTATTCATGATCTCTAAAAACTTTTGGTAATTTGTAGGTGTCTATGGTATAAATAGCCGCCCATTTTATCAAATGCTTTTCGTGAATATCCTTTACGAACAAATTTGATGGACTGGAAAAATCCGCACATATGTCGTCACGTTACTCTGGGTGCCTTTTATAAAGGTGGAGAATGCTGGACATATGGAGGCCTAACCCAACTTTAAGGTAAAGAAAAATGGCAGAATACAACGTAAGCATGCGTGACCTTCTTCAAGCAGGCGCGCACTTTGGTCACCAAACTCGTTTCTGGAACCCAAAAATGCGTCAATACATTTTTGGCGCGCGTAACAAAATTCACATCATCAACCTTGAGCATACTGTTCCTGCGTTAAATGATGCTTTGAACTTCGCTAACCAGTTAGCAAGCAAAAAGAACAAAGTTTTGTTCGTTGGTACAAAACGTGCTGCTTCAAACATCATCCGTGAACAAGCTCAACGCGCTGGTCAACCCTATGTAGATCACCGTTGGTTAGGTGGTATGTTGACGAACTGGAAAACACTTCGCCAATCTATCAATCGTTTAAAAGACCTTCAAACTCAATCTCAAGACGGTACTTTCGCTAAGCTGACTAAGCGTGAAGCGTTAGAGCGTACTCGTGAGATGGATAAACTTGAGCGCTCTTTAGGCGGTGTTAAGAACATGGGTGGTTTACCTGACGCATTATTTGTAATTGACGTTGACCACGAAGCAATTGCGATTAAAGAAGCTAAAAACTTAGGTATTCCTGTTATCGGTATCGTTGATACAAACTCAAACCCAGACAATGTTGATTACATCATTCCTGGTAATGACGATGCGATCCGTGCAGTAACTTTGTATGCTTCAGCAATGGCTGATGCAATTCTTGCTGGTAAAGAATACGCTCAAACTCAAGCAAATGCACAAGCAAAAGGCGAAGAAGCGAAAGAAGCTCCTGAGGCTTAATGCGTTTTGACGCAAGCTTGTCATTTTTGCGACATGTAATGGTGGCAAATTAAAGCGTCGAAAAGCAAACGGCCCAGGTTTTACTTAGGGCCGTTTTTGTTGAACAGATTTATTTTCTACCGATTTAGGAGAACAACATGACTGCAATTACTGCAAGCATGGTAAAAGAATTACGTGACCGTACTGGTCTTGCAATGATGGAATGCAAAAAAGCATTAACAGAAGCGAACGGTGACATTGAGCTTGCGATTGATAACCTTCGTAAATCTGGTCAAGCAAAAGCTGCTAAAAAAGCGGGTAACATTGCAGCTGATGGCGCGATCACGATCGTTCAAGATGGTAATAAAGCAGTATTGGTTGAAGTAAACTGCCAAACTGATTTCGTTGCAAAAGACGAAAACTTTGCAAACTTCTCAAATGCAGTAGCTCAAGCGGTTTTGGCATCTGGTGAAACTGATCCTGCTAAAATTGCAGAATTAAAATTAGCTGACGGTCAAACTGTTGAAGAAGCTCGTATTGCGCTTGTTCAAAAAATTGGTGAAAACATTCAAGTTCGCCGTGCCAAAATCGTAACTGGTGATGCACTTGCAGTTTACAAACACGGTCTTCGTATCGGTGTTGTGGTTTCTTATGCGGGTGATGCTGAAACTGGTAAAGGTATTGCAATGCACGTTGCTGCGTTCAATCCAGTTGCAGTAAATGCTGAAGCGGTTTCTGCTGACCTTATCGCGAAAGAGAAAGAAATTGCTGAAGCAAAAGCAATTGAATCTGGTAAGCCTGCAAATATCGTTGAAAAAATGGTATCTGGTTCAGTTGAAAAATATTTGAACGAAGTTGCACTTGATCGTCAAATGTATGTTATCGACAATGACAAGAAAGTTGCTGATGTATTAAAAGCATCTGGTACTAATGTTGTTGAGTTTGTACGTTTCGAAGTGGGTGAAGGGATTGAGAAAAAAGCAGAAATGAGCTTCGCTGAAGAAGTTGCTGCTGCTCAAGCCGCTGCAAAATAATTTTATTTTGCCAAGAAAAGCCCCGTTTGGGGCTTTTTTTATATTTAGATGATGCATAACAAGTAGATGAGAACAACAATGAGCAAGAAACAAAACTATTTAATGATCGCTATCATTGCGTTTATAGCGGGTTATTATGCGTATTCCGTTATAAAGCCAAATTCACGATTAAATAATGAGACTACCCACCATGAAATGCAAAATCAAGTGGTGCTCGATCAGAATCAAGACAACCAAACTCAAGCACAACAAGGGTTACAAGCTATTTCAGATGCTTTTGCACAGCATCGAAGTCATATTCAGGTGCAGACTAGCGGTAAAGTTAAAGCAGTTCTGGCTGATGATCATGAGGGTTCTCGTCATCAAAAATTTATTCTCAGTCTAGCGAATGGTTTAACGGTTTTAGTTGCGCATAATATTGACCTTGCGCCTCGCATTGAGCATTTAAAAAAAGGCGATACGGTTGAGTTTAATGGTGAATATGAATATAACCCAAAGGGCGGAATCGTTCACTGGACGCATCGTGATCCTCGTGGTACCCATGAAAATGGTTGGTTAAAGCATAATGGACAAACTTATCAATAAGTTTTTGAAGTTTGGGAATAGTAAAATATCGAGTAAATCAAATCGCAGTGATTTGTGATTTACAGCAATTTTATTCTAGACAGTTTGTCTGTACATGCTAAGGTTGCCTGTAGAGCAGAATGAGGCAGAATATGCAGCAAGAACAAGCCAACTATTTACATGTTCGTGAATTAGGTGGCTTAGAATTACTAAAAGCACATTATCACCAGACACAATTTTCCAAACATGTGCATGAAGGCTATTGTATTGGCGTAATTGAAGATGGCGCACAGTCTTTTTTTAGGACGGGTGAGCTGCATATCGCGCCTAAAGGCGATATTATTTTAGTCAATGCCGATGAAATTCATACAGGCTCATCCGCTGTGGAGTCGGGTTGGCGTTATCGTGCGATTTATCCAACCCCGGAAATGTTGAGTGAAATTGGCAGAGATGTTTTTGTAGATCGGCACGGAGCGCCGTGGTTTCCGCAAGCTGTAGTACGCGATGAAGGGCTAGCCCAGCAATTGTGTTTACTTTTTGATTTGCTTGAGCAAAAAGAGAATGTTTTGCTGAAAGAAAGTATGTATTTGTCTACTTTAACTTACCTTATGTCGCGTCATGGACAATATCAGCGTAACTTGGTCAATGTACCAGAAGCTCAGAGAAAAATATTAATGATTAAGGAATTATTGGCGAGTACTCCTGAAAATCATTATAGTTTAACTGAATTGGCGAATTTGGCAGGTCTGAGCGCGTGGCATTTCTTACGTCAATTTAAAAAATACGTAGGATTGCCACCACATGGTTGGTTGGTACAAGTACGATTGCATAAAGCAAGACAAATGCTTAAAAAGGAACATTCAATTGCGACTGTTGCAACGCTATGTGGCTTTTCTGACCAAAGTCATTTCAATCGACATTTTAAAAAGGCGATGGGTGTAACACCTGCTCAATATATCGCCAATCTAAGATACTCAAACCCAGCTCATCTCACTGAATAGCAATTTTATACAAGGCAACAACTTTAAAATCGTCCATAATTTGTATTTATTCACCTTCAAATCAAAATTTGGATGAGTATTCAATGTCTTTACCTGATTCTTCATCTTTTAGGACGCGTCCTTTTTTTCAGGGCGTCATGGCAATTATGCCGCTTTCCATCGCAGTTATTCCGTGGGGGATTCTGGCAGGTTCGATGGCAGTCAATGCAGGTTTGTCTTTTGCTAAAGCCTTTGCGATGTCTTCATTAGTTTTTGCTGGCGCGGCTCAATTGGTGAGTTTAAGTCTAGTCATGGAAGGGGCTTCTACACTCACCATTTTAATTACGATTTTTTTTCTTACTTCGCAGCATTTTATTTACGCTTTGACCTTTAGAAATAATATTTCGGTATTACCCGTCAGACAGAGACTACCTCTTGGTTTTTTACTGACAGATGAATTATTTGCAGTCAGTTTAGCTCCAGAAAAACGTCATCCAGATTATATGTTAGGGGCTGGATTATGTTTTTATCTATTTTGGCTGGTATTTAGTGTTGTTGGAATTTTGCTGGCACATATGATTCCAAACTTAATGAACTATCATCTGGATTTTTCAATTGTCGCGATTTTTATTGCCATGGTTGTCCCTTTAATCAAAAATTTTCGGGTGGTTTTGGCAGTATTGGTCACTTGCCTGAGCGGTTTTATATTGCGTCTTTATCACGTGGAAGGGGCAATCCTGATTTCTGGTTTACTTGGCATGGTAACTGCTGTTTATCTCGAGCGCTTCGCAGAGGAGAGCAAAGAATGACATGGCTCATGATCTGTGCGTTAGCTGCTATCGTATTTTTTAATCGTTATATCTTTTTATCGCCCAATATTCATATTCGACTACCAACCTTTATTGAACGAATGTTGAAATATTCAGCCCCCTGTTTGTTGACTGCGATTTGTTTACCAATCGTATTTTTTGAGGGTAATCAAATTAGAGCGCTTCCGACAAATGCTTATCTATATGCCGCTATTTTGTGTGTGGTATTGGCTTATTTGCGCATAAAAATTATCTATAATGTAATCATTAGCTTATTGTTCTTTTATGCACTAAATTTTATGTTTCATACGCTATAAGCTTTAGGCGAAATCAGCCTAAAGCTTATAGGCTAGTTTATGAATTGGATAAACCTAGCTGACGACTTTTCCAGTTTGGAAATACTTTTGCAAGATAAGCATCCATACACCAGACTGGTCCAATCAGTAAAAATTGTAAATCTTTGAAAAAAGATGGTTTTTTTCCTTCAATCTTATGACCATAAAATTGGCCAATCCAGGCAATGATAAAAATGCCAATATAAAATCCGAATCCCACAGGAAGTATATAAATTAACCATGCCATGATTGCGATCAGTGCGACCATCGCAACAGCAAGTACTAAATCGAGTCGAGCATAAAAAACAAGAGTGAGAACCAGTAAAAGTGCAGTGAGCAGAGCGCTAAAATGGGCAACAATCCCTATAATCGAAAAAAGAATAGCGGGAACGCAGACCCAGTGAATGGCTTTGTTGGTTTTATTTTGATGACTATCGCTGTAGTCATCAAACCATTCAGTAATTGTTTTCATGATGCACTCCATGCATGTTAAAAAACGGTTCTAAAATTGAATATAGACCAGAATTTTAAATGCGTCAAAAGACATCTTGAATGTACCAGTCATCTTGTCCAATTGAGCGTTCAAAATCATGCAATTTTAAAGAAAAATACGACACACCGTAAAATTGCTCAAAATATTTGGCGTATTAGCGCCTTTAAAACGCGTATAAACGTAATATTTGATAAAAACAATACTAGGGTAGCTTTTTTAAAATTAAACGGCTCTAATCGCAAATGGTGAGGAAATAACTAAATTGGAACTGATGTAAAAAATTTGTGTATAAAAAATGCCTGATTTGAAGTTTCTGTAGAATGTAAAATTCAGGTTGAATAGAGATAAAAGTATTGTCTGAAAAATAAAAAAGAGCCACAGGATGCGGCTCTATAAAGCAGTGAATAGGAGTTTTAATAATTAAGAATTTGGTCCATCAACACGTTCAATACTGACTTTCGCTGTGCCTGCATTGGTCAGACCGATGCGTTTGGCAGCACCATAAGATAAATCAAGAACACGATTGCCATGGAAAGGACCACGATCGTTAACTTTCACGACAACACTTTTACCATTGTCTTTATTGGTCACACGGATGTAACAGTTTAACGGCAAGCTACGATGAGCAGCAGTGAGCTCATTCATATCAAACGTATCGCCACTGGCTGTTTTACGACCATGAAATTGACGACCATACCAAGATGCAATCCCTGTTTGTGTAAATTTACGAACAGTGTTTGATGCAACAGTATTTAATTTTTCAATCACTGAAGGCTCATCTTCAGGAACTTCAATTTTTGCCGCAATGGTTTGACGACGGATTTGATCACCCGAACTTTCGGTGATTGAAAGACTATTCAAGTTTGAAAAATGTGAATTAAAACTTTGTGACTGTTTGTTTAGCACACGTGCTGCAAGGCTAGAACTTTCAGTATCATTTGAAAGAGAGCTTGCTGGCATCATTTCAGCCTGAGACTGCGTAACCGTCAGTCCGACTGTAAGCGCTAAGACATATTTTAGCGAAAACTGCATTACTTAAACTCCTACAGACACGAAAAACGCTTTTTAATTCAGGCGGATTCCTAAAAAATTAAAGCGGAAAGTGTCTAAATTATTCACTTTTGCAATTGCTTTATGGAGGAGGATGATATTCAGCGCTGAATCATAGTGTCTAGTCTTTGCTAGAAAAAAGTTACAAAAAGGACAAAAACTCACAAAAAACGGTTAATAAATGATCAATTTTGTAACAAATCATTTAAAAAGTATTTTTTGTGAGCAATGCATCATAAATTTTTATTGACTTTTGTATTTTATTTAAAAATTCGTGTTAACGGCTTGCAACCTCAGTACCCAATAACCACACCGCAGTCGCATACATTCTGCTTCGATTGTAGGTCGTGATCACTTGGAAATTAGGGTAGGTAATATAGTACATAGGTCCATAATTTTCTTGAAGTTGAATGACATTTACCAGATCTAGATTATCGATTTTGATAATCGGATTAAGTGGGGTTACGCCCTGATCTTTTAATGTGCCATAGGGAACGGGTTGAGTCAGATCTTTGGCAATCACACTGTCGGGATTAGAACCTATATAACGTGCTGCAAATCCGATCGGTCGGTTACGTTGCCAGCCATTTTGAGCCAGATAATTTGCAATAGAGGCGATCGCATCTTCTGCGGAATTTCTTAAATCAATATGCCCGCTGCCATCGTAATCCACGCCGTACTTGGTAATATTGCTTGGCATAAATTGTGGATAGCCAATCGCACCTGCATAAGAACCTACAATACTATTGGTTGGATAGCCTTCTTTATACGTCCATGCTAGCAATGAGCTCAGTTCATCACCAAAATACTCAGCACGACGTGGATATCCAAATGCCAGCGTCGCGAGCGCATCTCGGGTGATGAAAGAGCCTCTATTGGCGCCATAACCCGTCTCAACCCCTAAAATGCCCAAAATAACGGACTGAGGGACGCCAAATTGCTGTTCAGCGCGATTGAGCACATCTGCATACTGATTTTTAAATCGTACACCGCGTTGAATTGTTCCTTCGCTGAGAAACATTGCTTTATAGTCATACCACGGTTTGCTTTCACCAGGGCGGGTCATAATGGTTAAAATATTGGGTAAGTTTCGCGCGCCATTCATCGCACTATCAATTTGTTCAGCACTTAGACCATATTTGGACATGGTTTTTTGTTTAAATGCTGCGTAATTGGGATCATTTATAAATTCATTGGCTTCAGCACATACTGCTGCGGCAAGAAAACCGCTAAAAAGACAAAATTGTTTCAATGGTTTTTTCAATACCAGTTTCAACATGATTTAAAGTTTTCCTAATTATAGAGTGACCCATCAACGATGAGTGTGAATGGACATCACCAGTCCAAAAGTGGCCATTAAGGTAATAATTGCCGTTCCGCCATAGCTCATAAAAGGTAAAGGCACACCGACTACAGGTAAAATACCACTGACCATGCCTGCATTTACAAATACATAAACAAAAAAGGACAAACCTAATGCACCAGCAACCAAACGCCCATAGTTATGGAAGCAGTTCATACCGATCTGGAAAGTTCTAAAAATAATGGCAAAATAAAGAAGGATTAAAATAGTGACGCCGATCAGACCAAATTCTTCTGAAAATGCCGCGATAATAAAGTCAGTATGACCTTCAGGTAAGAAGTGTAAATGTGATTGAGTGCCTTCAAGGAAGCCTTTTCCTGAAAAGCCGCCAGAACCGATGGCTGTTTTAGACTGGATAATATTCCAGCCTGTACCTAGAGCATCCGCTTCTGGATTAAGCAAAGTGAGTACGCGCTGTCTTTGGTAGTCATGTAGTAAAAATTCCCATGCAATTGGAATAATAATGCCAGCACCAATCAGCGCAGCACCAATCATTTTCCAAGATAGTCCACTGAGAAAGAGTACAAACATACCACTGGCCAAAATGAGCACAGAAGTTCCCAAATCAGGCTGTTCAGCGATTAGTAGAAAAGGGATACCAATCAACACCAAAGAAAGGATGACATTCATAAAACTTGGGGGCAGTGGTTTACGTGATAAAAACCACGCAATCATCATCGGCATGCCAATTTTCATAAATTCGCTGGGCTGTACACTTCCAAACCCTGGAATATCAATCCAGCGTTTTGCACCCATACGAATTTCGCCAAATACCATGACGGAGATCAGTGATAAAACCCCAAACGCATAAAAATACGGTGAAAAGGCTTGATAAACTTTGGGGGGGATCTGAGCCAAGGTGATCATCACGGCAAATCCGATACCAAAACTCATGGCTTGCTTGGTGACCAGCCCAACATCCTGTGCGGAGGCGCTATATAAAACGGTCAATCCCAGACAGGCGTTTAGAATTAAAAAAGTACATAGCCAAGGGTCAATATGTAATTTTTGAAAGCGTGAAGGTTGCATAGCTGTGCTTAAGCCATCACGGGGTGCTTGACGTAAAAATTTGTATTGAGAACTTGGAGACATGCGATTTTATACAGGGTCAATCAATGCTTGGCGCATGCTAACATAACTGCTGTTTTAGGCAATGTATATCCATATTTTGCAATAAAAAAAAACCCGACTTTTGCCGAGTTTTCGATGAAGATTCTATTATAACGATCAATCAATTGAAAAATAATGTGTCGTGATATTCTGCCAAGGCATTAATTTCCTCTTTATGTAAATGAGGAATGAGCTTGTCGATGGCAATATGTACGGCCTTTGTCACCGCTGCTGCACCAATATCGGCACCTTTTCGTTTGATCATGCCTAAATCTAGAGTTTTATTGAAATCAATCATGAAATGACGAATCGTGGCATCAGCAAATTGTTTGTATTGCTCAGACAATACGCGACGATCGACCTCGTTTCCTGCTTTGATTTCAGCAAAGCTATTTTTAAGATTGGTCACCAGTGTCGGATCAAGATCTTCACCGACTCGATAACGACCTTCTGGGTCTTTATGTAAACTATGTTCAGAAAATTCGATAGATTGTTTAACCACATCGTTCGGTGCTTTACTTAATAGTTGTTTAAGTAGAACAGCAACTGTTGATTTGACATAGCCTGCCAGTTTTTCGGCTGTTTCACGCTTATCACTTTCAGGAAAACGACGGACGAGCTCAAGCAAAATGGCATCCAGAATTTCATCATTAATCTGTAAAGCAACTTCATCACGTAATGGATAAAGCGGTTCACTTGAATTTTTTTTCTGAATACCAGTTTGAATATTGTTGAGCAATGATTCAGACGGGATAAAACCAAAAAATGGCATATAAGTTCCTCAATTATTCGTTTTATTGTCGAGCCAATCGGATAGGGTTTGGCATCCATGACAAATCCGATACACGACATGGATTGATATCCAGTCCTCCACGACGTGTATATGTTGCATATACCATCAGCTTTTCGGGTTGCAGGTGAGTCCAGATATCGGCAAACATCTGTTCTACACATTGCTCGTGAAAGCCATTGTGCTGACGGTAGGAGATAATATACGCCAAAATACTACGATAACAAGGCTTAAGCCCTTGAAAACGTATAAATACCGTGCCCCAGTCGGGTTGTCCTGTTACAGGACAATTACTACGCAATAAATGTGAAAATAGTGTGACATCCACATGATCTTGCTGTTCTACATCTAGTTTTAAAAGTCCAGCATTTGGATGATTTTCCAGATGCTCAGGAATTAAATCATCGATACAGATGCCTTGAGGTTTGGTAATTTCTAGCGCATCTACATCAAACAATTCAAGCGTCACTTTTGCATTGGCAGCTTGGCTTAAATCTTGTTCTACAAGGTCAATTAAATCCTGTTTTGAATCGAGCCGATGAAAATTTAAACTATTAAAATAAAGTTTAAGCGATTTAGACTCGATCAAATTGGTTGAAGTCGCGGGTAGCGTAATACGACCAATCGCAACTTGTGGAATACCTAAGGCATTCAACCATGACAATTCAAAAACATGCCACCAGTCTAAACCCTGAGTAATGCCTTTTAAGTCAGCATAATTTTCACGCGAAAGGGCACGGGCAATTGGAAATAAAACACTGGGCTGATATTCAGTAGGATATTCAGTTTCTTTACCCAATAAAGATTGTTCAACACTCATTCACGCATTCCTGAACCACGAGCTAATAAATAGTAAGCGACCGCATATAAAACGGCACAGCAAATTGTTACGATGACAAGGGAAAGCGTCACATTGACATCACTTTGCCCTAAAATTCCATAACGAAAGGCATTGACCATATAAACAATTGGATTAATTAATGATAAATGTTGCCAAAATGGAGCCAAAGCACTAATCGCATAAAATACACCGCCCAAATAAGTCAGCGGAGTAAGTACGAAAGTCGGGATAATCGAAATGTCATCAAAGGATTTGGCATAAACCGCATTAATAAAGCCGCCAAGCGAAAATAAAAAAGCGGTCACTAAAACGGTATAGATCGTCACGAACCAATTATGGATATAAAGGTCTGTAAAAAATAAACTCATGATGGTGACGATAATCCCAACAAGTACACCGCGACACACCCCACCAATCACATAGCCCCATAAAATAAGATGTAATGGCACTGGACTCATGATTAATTCTTCAATGCTTTTTTGAAATTTAGCACTAAAAAAACTGGAGGAGACGTTGGCATAACTGTTGGTAATAATTGCCATCATGATCAAGCCAGGAACGATAAATTGCATATAGCTAAAGCCAGCCATTTGTCCCACACGCGAACCGACGAGATTACCAAAAATAATGAAGTACAAACTCATGGTAATTGCAGGTGGCAATAGGGTCTGAGGCCAAATCCGCATGAAACGACGGATTTCTTTACGAACTAATGTCCAGAGTGCGGTTTGTAATTGGGCGAAATTCATGATGCTGCTCCCTGAAGATTCTTTTCGACCATTTTGACAAAGAGTTCTTCAAGGCGATTAGATTTGTTACGCATGCTACGGACAGTGATTCCTTGAGCCTCTAAAAGCTGGAAAAGATCATTGAGCGAATGAGCCTTATCCATGGTGACTTCTAAAGTCATTGGATCAATCTGGTTAAATCGAACGCCAATAATATTAATGTTATCTAAGGGTTCAATCGGATAAGCGAGATCAAAAATAAAGGATTCTTCACTGAGTTGATTCAGGAAGTTTTTCATAGAGGTATCTTCTTTGATCGTCCCTCGATCAATAATAGCAATTCGACGGCAGAGCATTTCTGCTTCTTCGAGATAATGGGTTGTCAAAATAATAGACGTTCCATTATTATTCATTTCGACCAGAAAATCCCACATGGAACGTCGAAGTTCAATATCAACCCCCGCAGTAGGTTCATCCAGAATCAATAATTTGGGTTCATGCATCATGGCACGGGCAATCATCAAACGGCGTTTCATCCCGCCAGAAAGCATACGTGACTGGATATTACGCTTTTCCCAAAGTCCTAATTTTTCTAGATAAAGTTCTGCACGTTGTTCTGCCAGTTTTTGCGGAATGCCATAATATCCCGCTTGAGTGACGAGAATATCAAAGGTTTTCTCAAATTGACCAAAGTTAAATTCTTGGGGAACGACACCGAGGCATTGTTTGGCATGAGAAGGATGAGTGTCCAGATTATGTCCAAAAATCTCGACTGTTCCAGAGGTTTTTTTGGTCAATGAACTAATAATACTGATGGTGGTTGATTTACCTGCACCGTTTGGCCCTAAGAGTGCATAAAATTCGCCTTCAGGAACGGTTAAATCAATTCCTTTAAGTGCCTGAAATCCATTGCGATATGTCTTAGACAAATCGTGTAACTTCAATGCATCAGTCATGAAAATCTCACAATACGAAATAGTAGCGGTATTTTGATCGATCTGAAAACATAAGCCAAGTGTATTAATAGGATTTAATCAAACTAAATTTGCAACGATAGTCATTCACTTTATAGGGTGCAAAAGATGTATGGGGCATTTAAATTTATTTTAAAGTGATGATTAATTAAACATAAATGCAATTAGTCTTGCTTATTTACTTTACCCCATGCGTTTTTTTGCCTATGATGTGCCACGCATGCGCTCATAGCTCAACTGGATAGAGTACAGGTTTCCGAAGCCTGTGGCGTGGGTTCGAGTCCCGCTGAGCGCACCAATTAGCCCAATTAAAACAATAACTTGTGTTTTTGTGCAAGTGTGAATTATGGCGTTTTGGGAAATAAATCTTCCTAAAATGCCATTAAAAAGTTATATGTAGCATGCTATGGCAACTGCTTTAGACAAAAATGATTATGTACGTGTAAGAGCATGATTTAAAAAATCAGGCTGAAGACACCTTAGTGCAAGTTGGACTTAGGAGTTCAGAGGCAATACGACTTTTACTGACACACGTTGTTAATCCTGAGCAATTTCCGCGAGAGTTAAAAATACCAAATTTAATCACCATCGCAGCCATGAATGCTGATCCCGAGCCTGCAACCTATCATTCAGCTAAAGCGCTATTTGCAGATTTAGGTGATGAAAGTGACGATTAGAATCAAAAAGCAATTTGGAAAAACCTCGTTAAAAGTAAAGCCCAGGTTTGAACGTGGGTTTTTCAATTCCAATACATTATTTTTCTTAACATCTTTGGCATGCGCCTTGCCCAAACCCAGTAAAGTCTCCTGATCTTCAGGGCTTAGCTGTTGTCGCATTTTCCTAATTCATTATGTTGGCTGTAAGGCAAATATAATGGTGAAGGCATATCCTTATGTGTAATTTTTAAAATAAAATTTGCGGCCGCTTGTTATAGCTAGTTTGTACCTCATGATTTATTTTAACTTTTTTTCAAAATTCATTTTTTATATTTATCATGTAAATATTTTATGGATTTGACAATATCTTCTATAAACTCACCAAATGACAAAACTTTCGCCTTTATGTAACATCAATGTCATAATTTTGTTTGACAATATAAATTCTAATAAAATCCAATGGTTAATTTATAAAATCTTAACTTTTTATTTATTAGATATAATAAGCTAGGTAAAGAGTCAGATATGAGTTCATTAACAAGATTAAATAAATCATCAAAACATACTGTGCAGACTTATATCAATCGGGAGCTTTCTTTACTCGAATTTCATAAAAGAGTATTGGCTCAGGCAAAAGATTCAGATTTTCCGTTATTAGAACGCTTAAACTTTTTAATTATATTTTCCAGAAATTTAGATGAATTTTTTGAAATTCGAGTCGCGGGCTTAAAACAGCAATTGGCTTTATCTCCACATTTGACTGGTGCCGAAGGCATGCCAGTTCAAGAGGTTTTGCAGCAGATTTCCGAAGTTGCCCATGAGGCGGTAAGAGAGCAATATCAAATATTGAATTATGACCTTTTGCCACAGCTTCAGGCACATGGTGTGCATTTTGTTCAGCATGAAGATATTCTTGAGAAGCACAAGGCGTGGATCAAAGAATATTTTATCAATGAAATCCAGCCTGTGGTAACGCCCATTAGTCTGGACCCATCACATCCCTTTCCCAGATTAGTTAATAAAAGCCTAAATTTTATTGTGACTTTAGAGGGAAAGGATGCTTTTGGACGCAACATTGATTTGGCTGTAGTCCCTGCTCCAAGATCATTGCCACGTCTCATCAAGATTCCAGAACATGTCTCTGGCGCACCAGAACATTATATTTTGTTGTCTGCCATCATTCATGAACATATTGCTGATTTATTTACTGGGATGAAAGCGACTGGATGTTATCAGTTTAGGCTCACAAGAAATGCAGATTTATCAATATCAGAAGACGTAGAAGATCTGGCCCTGGCGTTGAAAGGGGAGTTATCCTCACGCCGCTTTGGTAAGGAAGTACGACTAGAAGTCAGTAAAAAATGCCCACAGGAAATTGCAGAATATCTGCTCAGCAAATTTGATCTTGAGCAAGAAGATTTGTATTACATTCAAGGGCCTGTAAACCTGGCACGTTTTATTTCAAATTTTTCTATTCCTGCACTTCGATTCCCTGTTTACACTCAAAATCTACCTCAAGTTTTATATAGCAAGAAACCCATTTTTGAGACATTAAAAAAAGAGGATATCTTGTTACATCATCCTTTTGATTCATTTGCACCTGTCATCAAACTTCTAAAAGATGCTGCTCATGATCCAAATGTGCTTGCCATTAAGCAAACCTTGTATCGAAGTGGTGCTGATTCAGAAATCGTTCAGATATTGGCAGAAGCTGCACGAAATGGTAAAGAAGTGACGGCTGTCATTGAACTACGTGCACGTTTTGATGAGGAGTCGAATATTGAAGTCGCCAATATCTTGCAAGAGGCGGGGGCTGTTGTGGTGTATGGAATTGTTGGCTATAAAACCCATGCCAAGATGATATTGGTGGTAAGACGCGAAGCTAACAACATCAAAAGATATGTTCATTTGGGAACAGGGAACTATCACGCCACCAATGCTAAAATTTATACCGATTATGGACTCATTACTGCCGAAGAAGCCATCTGTGAAGACGTACATAAAATCTTTATGGAGTTAACGGGCATGGGGAAAATGGCAAAATTAAAAAAACTACTCCATGCCCCCTTTACATTACATTCACAACTGATGAATTTGATTGATCAGGAATTTGAAAATTGTAAGGCGGGTAAAAAAGCCCATATCATTATTAAAGTGAATGCATTAACTGAACCTGATTTGATCCAGAAACTCTATGAAGCTTCACAGGCAGGTGTACAAATTGATTTGATTATTCGTTCGATCTGTTGTTTAAGACCTCAGGTCAAGGGCTTATCTGATCATATATCTGTGCGTTCTATTGTTGGACGATATCTGGAACATACACGTGTGTATTATTTTTATCATGCGGGGGAAGAATTGTTGTATTGCGCCAGCGCGGATTGGATGGGACGTAATCTATTCTCACGAATCGAAACCTGCTTTCCTATTGAAAATAAAAAACTGAAAGATCGTATCTTGCAACAGGGTCTGGTGAATTATTTAAAAGACAATCGACTGGCATGGCAACTTGATGCAAATGCCAAGTGGACTCAATGCCAGCCCAAACCAGATCAACCTGTTTATATGGCTCAACAACAGTTGATGGATTGGAATACGGTAGGCTAGATATCAAATTTAAGGCTATTCTTACAAACACAATATTATAACGTAAGGTGAATTATGGGTATTTCGAGTGCTAAAGAAGTGAATCAGCAAATTGAAGCCTTTGAGGCAAAAGGGGAAAAAGCTAAGGTTCTGGAAATAGGCTATAAAACCTATGCCAATTTGGTGGCGGACGATAAGTTTGCTGACAAGCTGATTGAATCGAATCAGAATACTAAGCAAAAATATTATAAAAAAATAAAAATTCGACTAGTCACAGAAAAACATTATTTTGAAGTCAAAGGCTAGGGGGAGAGCTTATCCTATAACCACATAGATGACTTTGATGCCGCCCTCAGTAAATTCATATTTTGATAATTTAAAATGTAGGTTTTCATTAAAGAATTCCCACATCGCCATAATCGAAGGTAATTGTGTAATGATCTCAGTTTTCATGATGATTGGATTGTTGTAATGATGAATGAAAGCCAAAATAACATTGATCTAAACCATGAAATATTGAAGTGATGTTGTTAATTTAGGGCGATTCGCAACCAAATGTAGATTTTGCATTAATAATGTGACTCAATCATGACCGCACTATTTAATTGCTTACCTCAATATTCAGTGCATCGCTTTATTTTATTGATGATCTCTGGTTTTTCATGAGAGTAAGTGTTCATGGCATAAAAACGTAAAGTCTACACAGCTTCACGTACTGTATAAAATATCAACATTTTAGCTTTATCAATTTAAACTGATCACACGTAGATTCAAAAGGGTATGCCATCTTAAAGGAATAATACCCATGTCAGTCACTGAAAATGAATATGAAACACTCGATGTAAAAGCACAACTTTATATAAAAGACTGGGGACAGGGCGACCCTGTTATTTTAATTCATGGCTGGCCTTTATCCTCTGATAGCTGGGACTGGATTGCGATGAAAATTGTCGAAGCTGGCTATCGTGTCATTCATTATGATCGACGTGGTTTTGGGCGCTCTGAACAAACATGGTCTGGGTATCAATACGACACATTGGCAGACGATTTGCGCGGCATCATTGAAGACAAACAATTAACAGATGTTACGTTGGTTGGTTTTTCAATGGGAGGTGGAGAAATCGCGCGTTACTTAAGTCGCTATCAGGCACAAGATATTAAAAAAGTGGCTCTGATTTCATCCGTTGTACCCTTTCTATTAAAGACTGAAGATCATCCCGATGGTGTCGATGGGTCAGTTTTTCAGGAAATGATCGAAGGGTTATTGGCTGAACGTCCAAAGTTTTATAGCGATTTCTTTAAAGACTTTTATGGTGTTGGCTTACTCAAACATGCTGTTAGTGATGAGTTCCTTAAATGGAATACACAAGTTGCCATGCAGGCAAGCCTTAAAGCCACAGTAGATTGTGTTCGAGCCTTTGCCTATACTGATTTTAGACCAGATCTTGCTGCGTTCACCGTACCTTTATTGGTGATTCATGGCACCGCAGATAAAACAGTACCGATTGAAGTCAGTGCACATGCGGTGAAAAAAGCGATACCAAATGCGACCCTGATTGAATATGAGGGAGAACCGCATGGCGTCCTAGCCACCCAACAGGAGCGGGTTGCACAGGATTTACTTCACTTTCTGGCAGATGAACAAACGCATTTAACGAATCCATTTTGATTTAAAGTTTAAAGAAAATGAGCCACGATATTATTTACAGTGATGCTTCATTTCCTGCATGAAAACTTATTTTGAAATGACCGACTATAAAATTAATGTATTAGACTTCTTTCATCAGTGTTAAAGCCTTTTTATCTTTTCCTCATTAAGGAGAAATAAAAGGGATTTATGCAAGAAGTCTATTTCTATTAAGGATAAAGACTCATGATAGACGAAGAACAACCTTTAAATTTCGATGATGATAATGAACCTTTGGATTTTGAAGATGAAGAATTCATCGATGATAAAAAAGAAGATGAATTGTACAATGCAATTACCAAAGATGGTTCAAGTATTGATCCAGCAGAGGATGGTGAACGTCATATTCGTCCAGAAGATGGTGATCCTATCGAAGTTGAAGAAGAGTAATGCCATAAAGAGCCCAATGAGTTGTTGGGCTCATTTAGCATCTAATTTGTATTATTCAAATACAGCATGACTTTTTCTTGAAAGCTGATCTAACTTCATAAAATCATGAAGTTAGATCGACCTCATGAATCAGGCGGGATAATTTTTGAATGTTTGTGCAACTTAGTTATTGTTTATAAAACTATGTGTTGGCATCTCTATTTTGTTTAAAAGTCAGGACGACTTTCAAACCTGTTAAGCGCTCTGAACTACTAAGTTGCATCGTAGCATCAATGGCTTGTAGGGCCGATTGTACGATGGAGAGCCCAAGCCCACTTCCTATAGCTTGATGCTGAGTTTCAACCAGTCGAACAAAACGCTGCATAACATATTCATATTGCTCTGGTGCAATTCCACTACCACTATCATGAATTTCCACCTGACAATGCTCGTTTTCTGCACAGTATATTTTAATCAGAACCAGACTTTGTGCGGGGCTATATTTGATCGCATTATCAATCAAGTTAATCAAAATACTATCTACGGTATTGCGAGTTGCCCATATATTTAATTCCTCAGGCGGACTTTGAATGTCGACTTGTACATCCATATTTTTATGATGTGCTTTGGCAAGCAATTGACCGACATTACGACGCGTCGCGTCTACAAGATTCAATTTTTCAAGAGGTTCATGTTGTTGAACCTCTTGGTGTGCCAAAGCCATTAACTGTTCAACTAAATGGGTCATTCGATCTAGGCTATGTCTTAAGTCTTGCAAATTTTCATGATAGGTTGAGCTATTGCGTTGAATTTTCATCAACAATGAGCTTTGCAGATTCAAGGCAGTAAGCGGGGTTCTTAATTCATGTGCAGCGTTCGCAACAAAAAGTTGTTGTTGTTTTTGTGCGTTTTCAATTCTTTTAAATAAATAATTTAACTCATTGATCGCAGGGGTAAGTTCAACGGGTAAATCCTTAACATGAATCTCGGATAAATCATGATAATCCCGTTGTGCAAAAGTCACACTGAGCTCATCGATCGATCTTAAGTGATGGCGTATGAGCCGATACACTGCATAAATTGCAAATGGCATGAAAAAAAGATAAGGAATAAGCATATTAAATGCCAGTTCCACGGCCAGATGACGGCGGACTTTGATGAGCTGGCTAATTTGGATTTGCTTATCTGCAAGTGGTAATACATAAATCTTTAATTCACCCCGAGAGGTTTTATGTTTGGAGAAATGTGCTGAATTTGAATACGGCAAAATATAGTTATGATGCTGACTGATGTACTCAAGTTCATTTTTAGGAATAATGTCGATAAAGACATCGGTTTCATCATATTGTTTGTGAGGATCAAAGCTAGAAAGACGATTTGAAAGATTATTTTTATCCAGAAATTCTGCCATTTCCTGCATTTGGCGATCAATGACTTCCTGTGATTCTTCAAGAGCGATCCGATAGGCAGCTATACCAATGATAATCAGCAAAATAATACTAAAAATCGAGATGCTCCATGACATTCTCGAACTAAGTGGCAGGTCACGATAAATTTGCTTGAGTCTGTTGTAATTATTGTAAAAAGGGGGCATCTCAGCAGCTACCCTGAAACTTTTGGTGTATCTATACAATAACCCAGACCACGAACGGTACGAATAAAATCTTTGCCTAATTTATATCTAAGATTATGAATGTGTACTTCAATGGTATTACTGCTGATGTCAGTATCCCAGTTATAAAGTTTTTGTTCGAGCATTTGTCGGGAAAAAATCTGATTGGGATACATCATCATGGGTTCTAAAATTGCCCATTCTTTGGCTGAAAGTTCGATTTTCTTTTTTCCTTTTATGACCCGATGCGTATTTGGAAAAAGTTGAACATTGCCCACTTTAAAATGAATTTCTTCGAGTGAATTGTAGTTTCCACGCCTTAAAACAGATTCAATTCTGGCAATTAACTCATCAAAATCATAGGGTTTAACAATATAATCATCAGCCCCCAGTCGGAGTCCCTGAATCTTGTCACGATTTTGGTCACGCGCACTGATAATAATCACCCCCATCTTATTCATATCGACTTGTTTGCGAATATGTTTAAGGACTTCCAACCCTTCTAGTTCGGGCAATCCAAGATCTAACAGTACAATGTGATAGGTTTGACCGAACAAATAATCGAGGGCTTCTAAACCTGTTTTCGCCCAATCAATTTCAAATTTTTCGTGTTGAAACAGCTGGTAGGTTGATTTGCCTACCATTAAGTCATCTTCGATATATAAAATACGGATCACTTTAAACACTACCTCCACATTGTGCGAGTAAATCGAGTTGGCGATTGAGTACTTTGGTTTGAATATTTAAAAAACTCAATAAAGTTGGAAATAAATTATCCTGACTCACTGCATGATCCTGTTGTTTACTTAAACAATTCTGAATTTTTTGATGTTCTGGCCATTGTTGTGAGGTCCAAAATAGCATGGGAATATGAGTTTGTTCTTTAGGTGCAATAAAATAAGGCGTTCCATGCAAATATAAACCGCTTTCTCCAGTGGATTCACCATGATCAGATAAATAAATTAATCCAGTAGGCACACCTGTTTGTCGTAATACACGAATCGTACTGGCTACAATATGATCAGTATATAAGATCGTATTATCATAAGTATTAATCAATGACTGATGATCACAATTTTGAATATTATTGGTTTCACAAACAGGTAGAAATTTCTTAAATTCATCAGGATAACGTTTATAGTAGGCTGGGCCATGACTCCCCATTTGATGTAATACAATGAGCTGATTTTGCTTCAAATGCTGAGTATCAAGTTGTTTTAAATAATCAGAAAGTGCTGCCAATAATGCGCCATCATGACATTCACCATTTCCGCACCATTTTTTATAAGCAGGCTCATCTTTGGGCACGATATAATTTTTTATGCGATCACAAGTGCCTTTGCATCCTGAATTATTATCAATCCATGTGACTTGATAACCTGCTCTTTGAGCGATATCCAGTAAACCTTCACGGTGTGAGGCTAAAGCAGCGTCATAGTTCTTGCGAGGCATTCCAGAAAACATGCAGGGTACAGACACCGAGGTTTGTGTTCCACATGAGGATGCCTGATTAAAATTGACAATATCCAACTGACTGAGTTCAGGATTGGTTACTTTGGCATAGCCATTTAAACTAAAATTTTGCGCGCGCGCAGTTTCACCGACCACCAAAACCATAATTTTAGCGGGTTGTTGGATCGCATGATTGACTTGATGCGCATCTTCACCATAAGGTATTAAGGGTAGATTTTGTTCTTTTGTACTTTTATGTGCATAACTCCAGCTACTCGATAAAATATTTAAAGGAGAAATTTGGGCTTTTAATTCACGATTTTCCCGAAAAATAGGCGCGTATTGACTATAGAATGAAAACAAACCAAGACCCATAATAAACAAAGCAATGATCAAGCTGATTGATTTATCAAGAACAAGGCCTCTAATACTCTGAATGGGTTTGATTTTTATATAAAATACAACGATTAATGGTAAAACAACGGTCTGAATGATCCACAATAAAAAGGGAACAGATAATAAATCAAACGCTTCATCGACATCTGTTTGCATGACATTTTGAATTTGATCAGGATTAATATTTACACCCAGTTGATTGACAAAATAAGATGAAAGTCCTGTCAATACAATTAAGACCACGGCAAGTGCTTTGGCTGAATGCTGCCAACTAAAAATCTGTAAGACAAAGAAATAAAATCCGCTTAAGATTAAAAAAGTCACAAAAACAAAAGAGTATTGAATAAACCCAGAAAAAGAACTAAAAGAGCAAAGATGTTCATAGAAACCAATATTGGTGAAACTGGCCAACCAGCTGGCGACCAGAATATTAAACATTCTTAGAGAGACGGAGATTCGTTTAAGCTTAAATAGAGTAGTCATACGCATAATTTCAGCTAATTGATGCAGATGCTCTATTTAAAACTGATAAGATTAAGAAATAATTAGATTAAATTTGATTAAAAATCAATAACTAATATTAATTTACTTAATTCTTGTTATAAATTGAGAGGGCCTTTAAGTGATAAGACCAACGTATTTGCCATACTTTATACAAGATAAAATCAATGAGCCATGACCACCAGAGTGCCCATAAGTTATGACTTAAAAAGTGAGCACCACGTACCATTTGAACCGCACTCATTACTATACCCATGATCAAAGCGAACGCAAGTCCATATCGTGCCAGCTTGGGATAAAATGGACGATAAGCAAAATATAAAATGAGTAAAGAAAATCCAGCAGACGCTTGACCGCCTGGGAAACACTTACCTCGCGAGCTTAAAGGTTTGAGCCAGTCGACATGTTTTTGATTGATTTGTAAAAGTGCCCAAGGGCAGGCATGTATTGATTGGGATTTGAGTAAACCGATTACTGCAACAGAAATCATCATTCCAAGTACCACAACGCCACTGATCGAACGCCACGGTGAGCGTGATTTTTCAATTGATAATTTTAGCCAGACAACAGCATGTATGATTGCAATCACAATCACGAGATTTTTTAAAAATTCATGTCCAACTTTAACTAAAAACCAGTTTTCCCTTAAGTAATATCCTGAATGATCTACCCAAGGAAGACTGAGCATTTGATCTACTGACCCAGCAACAGGTATGAAAATTAGCATCAAGAGGGCAGTAGAGAACAATAAAATAAGATTTAAACAGTCAAATTTTTTTAAATGCAAAGCCACTTTTACTAGATCCAAAAGTATATCTACCTAAAGAATAAATAACCAAGATTAAGTGTTTATTAGGAATTAATTGATTTTTTCTAATTGATTTTTCAATAACTTATTGCGAATTAAATCTAAGGAACACTTAATCTAAAATGAGTCTAATAAACGAAGTGATTTGGCTTTTATGACCGACTTATGTTTATTTCCACTTTTAATCATTGTGTATTTTTATGGATCAATGCATCTGCTACACCAGCACCATTTTTATTAAAAATGGCTATTTTTATCTCACATGATCTGATTGGTATTTATCTACTTTTATGTACCGTTTTATTGATTAAAGGGAATTCAAATTATAAAAAAGCCTATTTACATAGTTTGCTGCTGGTTCTGATCGGTGTGTGTATTGCCGCCATGATTGATCACTTTTATTATCATGCGAGACCATTTGCATTGGGATTAGGGCATTTGCTGATTGCTCATAAAGCAACAAATTCTTTTCCAAGTCATCATACGCTAACGATTAGCATATTGGCATTTTCTTTTTTATATCAAGGCTGCCAAAAACTAGGGGCTATTGCTATTCTGATTGCAGCTTTGGTTGGATGGTCACGTATTTATTTGGGGGTACATTTCCCTTTGGATATTGTTGGAGCAATGATTTTGGCATTTGTTCTTGTGAATTTTTATATGCGAAGCAGAAACATTTTAGTTTTCAAGATGAAACAAACGGCTTAACTTCAAACTAAAGTCAGCGAAGGATTTCGCTAGATAAGATATGTTGTGATAAATAGTTTAAATCACAAGACTTTTTTATTTTTGTTTGTGGGAGAAAAATGAAGAGGGTTTAAACAATGATCAAAGAAATCTAATATTTACCATTAAATTAAAAGCTCCCAACTTATCATTGGGAGCTTTACTTATTTATTTACTTTTTAATTCAACTAGAACTTTTCCGTCTTTATTTAAAAGTTCTAATTTTTTCTCAGAAACTTTATAGCTTGTAGTTTGCTCTAAAGCATTAGAGAATTTTTCTGGAACATCTGTTGCAGATAAACAAGCCATTTGAGTTTTTGCTAACTGAGTGAAAGCAATTTGGGTACCTTTGACGGTGTATCCGCCCATTAGACGATTACAACCATCAGAACCACTCAATGCACTATTGTCAAACATTAGGGCAGCAACATTCGTCGTCTGAGCTGGATTGACTTTGTATTCTACGCCATTGATTTCAGTCACTAGCCACAGTTTATTTTGTAGCATTGCTAGATTTCGGTCGGTAGATGGATTGGACATTGTGGCACAACCTGTCATGGCTAATGCAGATACAATACCAGTCGTCATCATGATTTTTTTTAACATGTTTTTCTCCAATTCAATTTTATTCAGTTCGTAAAGATGAGTGATTTATTTTTGATAATGAACGTGGAACAAACCAACTTAGGCATTCTAAGATAAAAATATGCTTTTAA
This sequence comes from Acinetobacter sp. 479375, assembly GCF_000581715.1. NCBI lineage: Bacteria > Pseudomonadati > Pseudomonadota > Gammaproteobacteria > Moraxellales > Moraxellaceae > Acinetobacter > Acinetobacter sp. 479375. The sequence continues at coordinate 92,261 of NZ_JEZN01000001.1, forward strand.
TTCATTATTTTACTGTTTAAGTACAATTTTAGAATATTTAATAAGAATTGCTGCAAAAGCTCACAGTTTATTTCGTTTGTTTACATAAGTTGTGTCTTTAAATGAAAATATTAAAGAAAGGCAAAAGGGTATACTTCGATTCGGATTTTTATTGAGCATCATCACTGTTTTACATTTTAATTATGTGTAAATTTTTTTTTATTAAATTTGGGTATCTCCTATGCGTCACTTTTATCTCGGCTTTTTAATTTGTGCTTTGCTTGGTCTGTTCTCCTGTATATTCTTGATTTTGGGAATTTTGAATATGGATAAGATTCTTCTTGGGGTGGGGTTATTGTGTATTATTGCAACATGGTTAGCCTATAAAGAATTTGATGTAGCATTCCATTTTCGTCAAAGAGACTAATAAAATAATTGAGTAAAACTTGATCGATTTAGTAATAAGTGCTATCTTAAAAATAAGGTATTCATATACTGCTTGGTCTATAAGAGTTCATTCTCGGCCAAGATAAACCAGATATGGTAACCTCGATTTGTAATTAGCTAACAACAAACAATATTTGAGGATATTCACTCAAGTTGTTTTGGTTCTAGAAAAGCCCGTAAAAACGGGCTTTTTAGTGGGTTTAAGATTATTTTTTTACAATTAAAACAGGTAATTCTGTATTTCCAAGTACATCTTGCGCAAAGCTACCCAAGAAGAATTTTTGGAATCCTTTACGGCCATGTGAACCCATCACAATCAAGTCAACTTTTAAGTCTTCCGCTGCTTGTAAAATACCTTCTGATGAGACTTCACCTTTGATAATTTGAGTCTCAATCTCAATACCTAATTCAGTTCCAATAGTTTCAGCTTTTGCCAGAGTTTCCTCTGCTTGTGCATGAGCTTCTACAAAGTAATCTTTCATTACAGGGGAAACATAATAAAAATCGACACCGCTAAATGGATCAACGGCCAATAAGCTGATTGCTGTAATTTTACTGTCAAATGCTTTTGCAATAGAAGCGGCTTGTTTAAGCGCAGCGAGAGAGATATCAGAGCCGTCAACTGGAACTAAAATGTGTTCATATTTCATGATGTATTATTCCTATGTAAATCAATCATTGTTATAAATCTAAAGTGCAATCTCTGTTGAAATAGAAACTACGTATGCACCTTTAGTCTTCATCATAAAAATAAATGAAAACAACTACAAGGCGAATTACAAATCAGAAGGCATCTTTGGTGAGTTTATGAATAAAGACAAATAAAATTGATGATTAAATTTACAATTGATGGTTTTTAATATTGATTGGGCATTATGATTTAAAAAATAAAGCAAAGTCGAAACTTTGCTTTATTTGAAATCGGTCAATTAACCGATTAGTGGTGATGACCACCCGCGCCATGAACATGACCATGATCAAGTTCTTCTTGGGTTGCATCACGAATTTCAACGATTTCAACTTCAAAAGTTAAATCTTGACCAGCAAGTGGGAAGTTTGCATCAACGACAACATTATCGCCTTCAACTGCTTTAACAGTAACGATTTGCACGCCATCATCAGTTTGAGCTTGGAATTGCATACCTGGTTGAATGTTTTCAACACCTTGGAACATTTGAGCTGGTACTTCTTGTACAAGATCAGGATTATATTCACCATAACCTTCAGCAGCAGGTACATTTACTGTAAATTTTTCACCAACAGTTTTACCAGCCAAGGCATTTTCTAAACCTGGGATAATATTACCTGCGCCGTGCAAATAGGCAAGTGGTTCACCTTGTGATTGGTCAAGAGTTTCACCCTCTGCATTAGTCAGCGTGTAGTGGAATGAAACCACGTGGTTATTTGCAATAGCAGTCATGTTATTTGATCCATTCAATCAATTTAAGTACACATGATAAAGTGAAAAACTGGTTTTGTAGATGAAAAATCGTAAAAAACCACAAGTTTTCACATTTAAACACTCATTTTTTCATTAATAAGGGCAATTTTCTCAATTTCAATGCAAAATTGAATTTTTTATGCTGTAAATCTCGTCGTTTAACTCTACAAAAAAGGTAGCTTAAAAGCTACCTTATCATCGATGAAATAATTTTAGTTCAGCGGGTAGAGTTTGACACTTCGATCATCATGACCAAATAGCGAAAACAAACCTTTGAACCACATAAAGAATCGTTCAAAAATATTGGCTTCCTGAATTTGAACATTGTCATTAATCTGAATGCTCTGAATCAACTGGTTATTTTGATAAACCTGAACAGTTGCAAGGTTAATAGCTTTCATTAATGGAGCTGTAAGCTGCTTTTCATTCAATTCAACATTGACATGAGTTTTTGTGGTTTCAAGTGGTTCAATCGAGGTCATGATCCCATTGTCATAGGTGACATGTAAACGTTGAGTTTGCATATCAAATTGATTGAGATCAATAGGTTGAGCTAAGTCATACAAAGACGTTGTGACAATAGTAGGTTGTTGAGTTTCAACCTTAAACATTTTGAGAGTTGATTTAATCACAGGTAATTCTGCAATCAATTGTTTATCTTTAATCACTTCTTCATCACGTGTATAGGTATAAGCCAAATTTAAGAGCTTATGCGCGACTTCAGCACGTTTCATGGCACTTTTAGTACCTAATACCACCACAATTAATCGACGTTCAGGCAAATCTGGATTCATGGTTGGACGTTTGGCTGTAAGTGCGAGATTGTAGCCAGCGGCTTTGGTGAAGCCTGTTTTTAAACCATCCACAGTTGGGTCATTTTTTAGTACCAAATTGGTTGCACGATGAAAGCGTTGGTTATAACTGAAACTGGGTAGTTTTGAATAGCTTAAATAATCAGGAACTTCATTGACCAATGCTTTGGCGAGTAAGCCCAAATCATGTGAAGTCGAATAATGATCTGGCATGGTGACGCCAGCAGGGTTGGAGAAATGTGTATTCTGCATGCCCAAAGCTTGAGCTTCCTGATTCATGCGTTTTAAAAAAGCAGGAACATTGCCTGAAATCCGCTCCGCCAAGGTCACCGCAGCATCATTGGCTGACATCACAATCAAACCTGCTAAAAGTTGATCAACAGAAATCTGTTCACCTTCTTTTAAATACATTTGGGATTCATCCCACTGAACCATTTTAACCACAGGAGTTGCAGTCAAAATTTCATCTTTACGTAGTTTGCCTGCCTTAATTTCTTTAAGGGCAATATAAGCTACCATCATCTTGGTCAAAGAGGCAGGAGCGCGTTGTGCATTGCTATTATATTCAGCAATGGTTTGCCCTGATTGTGCATCGATGATGCTCCATGCCTGAGCTTCGACACTTTCAGGTGCAATATTCAGGAGTTGTGCATTGGCAAGCGTGGTACAAAACAAACTAAAAAGCGTAAAAAGTGAAAGGAAAAATCTCACGTGTTCACCTGCATGACCATCCTGTGGTGTGAAATGCTAAAAATAGTTGCATGCTATGCCTTTTTTTTCTTGGTGGCTAGTGACTTTTGTAGACAAATGCGACAACTACTCATGCGCTGTTAAAAAAATGTTAAGCTAGATGAAATTGATTGATTTGATATCCTGAAAATATGTTGCATTACCAAATTGAATTTGATGATTATCGCCAACACCTGATCCATGTCACCATGCGTTTTTTAGCTAATCCCAATCAGGAACTTTGGCTACCGACGTGGATTCCTGGAAGTTATTTGATTCGTGAATTTGCAAAACATATTGAATCAGTCAAAGCCTACGATGAAGCGGGTCGATTATTGTCGATTCGAAAAGATCAGAAAAATAGATGGCAATTATTCAATACAGATCATGAACTGATTACAGTTGAGTATGATGTTTATGCTTATGATTTATCGGTTCGTGGTGCTTACGTCGACCAGACTCGTTTATATGTCAATCCTGCATGTGTCTGTCTGGGATTAAAAGATCAGGAACAATCCGCTTGTGAAGTCGAATTGTTTTTGCCAGAAGAACTGAAGCACTTTCAGCTTGCAACAGGTTTAACATCAAAAAGTTTAGTGAAAGGGCGTTTTACCTTAAAAGCAGAAAGTTATGATCAACTGATTGATAGCCCTTTTGAACTTGCAGAGCAAACCCGATTTAGTTTTGAAGCAAATGCAATTGCACATGAATTTGTGGTGTCTGGTCAGCATCAAACCAATGTTGAACGCTTAAAGTCTGATTTAACTAAAATTTGTGAAACTGAAATTGCAATATTTGGTTCTGCGCCATTTAAAAATTATACTTTTATGACGATGGCAACGGGCAATAGTTATGGTGGATTAGAACACTGTAATAGCACCAGTTTGATTACACCACGCAATGATTTGCCTAAAGCCAATGAACCTGAAGAACCATCTGAAGATTATCAGCGTTTCTTGGGTTTATGTAGTCATGAGTATTTTCATTCGTGGTTGGTGAAATTTATACGTCCTGAAAATTTTGCTCAATACAATTTACATCAAGAATCTTATACCTCTTTACTGTGGATATTTGAAGGTTTTACCTCGTATTACGATGACCTGATTTTGCTACGCAGTGGCGTGATTTCACAAACCTCTTATCTGAAATTATTGAAAGCACAGATGGATCGTTATCTGCAAAATCCAGGACGATTTATTCAATCTGTGTCTGAGTCGAGTTTTGATGCGTGGATCAAGTTTTATCGTCAGGATGAAAACTCAAATAATGCAGGTACCAGTTATTACAACAAAGGTGCTTTGGTGGCGTTGTGTCTGGATCTTGGTTTGCGTACTTATGGCTCAAGCTTAGATGCTTTACTGTGCCGTTTATATGAAAATACACAAAATGGTATTCAGGTCAGTGAGCGAAGCATTTTTGATCTTTGCAAGGAGTTGACAGGGCAAGATTGGACAGAACGTTTAAGCTTCTTGATCAATACTACAGATGAACTGCCAATCAATGAATTACTGCCATCGTTTGGATTAAGCTATGAGTTTAAACACGATAAAGCATTGCCTTTTGGTCTAAAACTGCAAGATAAACCTGAAGGTGTCCTGATTCAGCAAGCCAATCGTGCGGGAGAGGGTGCAAAAGCAGGTTTGTCTGCGCATGATGTGATTGTTGCGATTGATGGACTTAAGGCATCTGAAAAATTATTGGCGCAATATGCAAAACAACAGGGACAGTTCACCGTATTTGCATTCCGACGTGATGAATTCATTCAGTTCACTGTAACTGGTGGAGAAATTCCATTACAAACTGTTGAATTTAAGATTGAAGACCAAGCCAAACTGGATTTATGGCTTAAATAGATCATGGATATCTATAGGAAAACTTATATCGTTTTTGATATTCCTTTTACTAAAGCAATAAAGAGATATAAATGTAATGCGTGGTTTATATTTAATTACCAATGATGATCCGATCGAACTCTTATTGGAAAAATTAGAAGCAGCTTTGGCTACGGGTCAAGTGGCGATTTTACAGTATCGTCGTAAAAAAGTACCACCACTCAATCAACCCGCTGAAGTCGATGCGATTAAATGGCTCTGTGAGAAATATCAGGTACCTTTAATCATTAATGATGATTTGATTTTGGCAGCGCAGTTTAAGCTGGGTGTGCATTTAGGTCAGTCGGATGGTGAAATTACTGATGCCAAAGCCAGATTGGCACCCAATGCGATTATTGGTCGAACCTGTGCCAACTCGATTGAGCTGGCTGAACAAGCGATTATTGACGGTGCAACTTATGTGGCTTTCGGTGCAGTCTATGCAACGACGACCAAACCCGAAGCAGGTAATATTGGTTTGGAAACATTGAAACAGGCACGTTCAAAAGTCAATGTTCCGATCTGTGCCATAGGTGGTCTGACTGTTGAAAATTCCAAAGCTGTGATTGAAAGCGGTGCTGACTTGTGTGCTGTGATTAGTGATATATTAGGCCTTCCAGTTCCAGAGATTCCTGCGCGTGTTCATGCGTGGGCTGCGTTATTTGCAGAAGCCTGATCTAAAGAATCCATCGGTTTTTGATTAAAGCCTGATTCAAAGAAAAATGTTCTGCATTCTGATTTTTAACTGAATTTACAAGTATCGAGAGTATTCATGAGTTTATCTCCAAAACAAGTGCAATTATTTGAGCAAGCCAGTAAGCATATTCCTGGCGGTGTCAATTCTCCTGTTCGTGCCTTTAATGGCGTTGGTGGAACTCCGGTATTTATTAAAAAAGCCAAAGGAGCTTATCTCTGGGATGAAGATGATCAGCGTTATGTGGATTATGTCGGTTCTTGGGGCCCTATGATTTTGGGTCATGCGCATCCCGATATTATTCAGGCAGTCCAAAAAGCAGCTGAAGATGGTTTAAGCTTTGGTGCGCCCACTGTGCATGAAACTACTTTGGCCGATATTATTTGCGACATTATGCCTTCTATTGAATTGGTACGTATGACCAATTCAGGGACAGAGGCGACTATGACCGCAATCCGTTTGGCACGTGGCTATACGGGACGTGACAAAATCGTGAAGTTTGAAGGTTGTTATCACGGGCATTCGGATTCATTACTGGTTAAAGCGGGTTCAGGTCTACTGACCAAAGGTGAGGGTGAGCCAACCTCTAAAGGTGTGCCAGCTGATTTTGCGAAACATACCTTAACCCTTCCATATAACGATATTGCTGCATTAAAAGAATGTTTTGCAAAATTTGGACATGAAATTGCAGGGGTGATTGTAGAGCCTGTGGCAGGTAATATGAATCTGGTAAAACCGATCGATGGTTTTCTTCAAGCGATTCGTGATGTCTGTGATGAATACGGCGCTGTATTTATTATTGATGAAGTCATGACAGGGTTTCGCGTGGCTCTAGGCGGTGCGCAAGCGCATTATAACGTCAAACCAGATTTGACTACTTTGGGTAAAATTATTGGTGCAGGTCTTCCTGTCGGTGCATTTGGCGGTAAACGTGAAATTATGGAATGCATTGCACCCTTAGGTGGCGTCTATCAGGCAGGAACTTTGTCAGGAAATCCGTTGGCGATGCGCGCAGGTATTGAAATGTTTAAGCATTTGCGCCAGCCAGATTTCTATACGAACCTGAATGTAAAACTTGAAAAATTGCTCACAGGTTTACAAGCAGCGGCAAATGAAGCAGGGATTCCATTTAAAACTCAACAAGCAGGGGCGATGTTTGGTTTGTACTTTACCGATCAAGACGACATTACCAGTTTCGATTCTATGCTTGCGTGTGACACCGAAGCTTTCAAAAAGTTTTTTCATGGCATGTTGGATCGTGGAGTAAATTTTGCTCCTTCAGCTTTTGAAGCAGGATTTATTTCGGCTGCGCATAGTGATGAGGACATAGAATTTACGATTCAAGCGGCAAAAGACACATTTCAATCGATGAAATAATGACACTAAAGCCCGTTTGACGGGCTTTTTTAATGGAGCATAACCATGAAAACTAAACACTATTTGACGTTGGCTGATGCTGAAATTTTAATGAATCGTGCTGTTGAGATATCGATTGAGCGCAGTTTCAATATGAGTATTTCGATTGTTGATGAAGCAGGAGCTTTGTTAATCATGAAACGCATGGATGGCGCAACGCCATTGACGGCTCATTTGAGTCTGGAAAAAGCGAAATGTTCAGCCCTAAGTCGTCGTCCATCCAAATTTTATGAAGACATTATTCGTAATGGTCAAATGGGCTTTTTAACGCTTGAAAGTGTCACGGGTATGCTTGAAGGCGGTGAGCCGATTATTTATGAAGGGCAATTGATCGGAGCGATTGGGGTTTCTGGTGCTAAATCTTTTGAAGATGCAGAAATCGCACAGACAGTAATCCACGATTTCTTTCAGCAAATTTCATAAATACTGAATATAACTGTCTTTATTGTATGAAAACTCAATGCTGACACCAAGCTCGAATAAAAACTTTAGGAAAAATGCTGTTTTTGCATTGTATTTCTGTCTTAAGATTTTTATTATTGCCCGCTGATTTAAAAATCACTTCCGGAATAGATTTTGAGTAATTTTCTAAGCGATCACCTGATTCATCGTGATGACGATTTTATAGTCGTTCATAAACCAGCAGGCATACTTAGTGTTCCAGGAAAAGGTGATTTACATGATAGTGTCTTAACGCGATTAGTCGCAGAAGAGCCACGTACCTTACTGATTCATCGTCTGGATCGTGATACTTCTGGCATTTTGGTATTTGCTTTATCGAAAGCTGCGCAAACTCATATTTCAAAGCAGTTTCAGGCGCGTGAAACTGATAAAATCTATCAGGCAGTGGTCGCGGGCAATTTGACAGGTGAAGGTTCGGTTGATATTCCAGTGATCTACGATCCTGAACGTCCGCCGTTACATATTGTGGATCCAGCACATCACAAACCTGCATTAACGCACTGGAAGGTCATTGAACATCTTGAATGGCAAGGTCAGCCTGTAACGCGAGTACAATTGACTCCGATTACAGGTCGTTCGCACCAATTACGTGTGCACATGCAATATTTAGGTCATCCGATTGTGGGTGATACTTTATATGCAGATGAAAAATATCAGCAACTTATGCCTCGCTTGTGCTTACATGCGATGAGCTTGAGTTTTCATCATCCTAAAACGGGAGAGCTATTGACATTTCATTGTCCTGTTCCGTTTTAGTGTCAAAACTTTTTTAACAATCGTGAAAAGCTCATTTTTTTTAATGAGCTTTGTGTCAAAATATGTGCTTAAAGACTACACAAAATGACTGACATTTAATCAAATGAACAGCGTAAAATGTGTGGTGCAAATTTGAGATAAAGGTGGAAAAATTGCAGCAGTTTGCTATTGGTCAACGTTGGTTATCAGATACGGAAACTGAACTCGGCTTGGGTGTTTTAATTGATGTTGATGAACGTTCAATCAGCATTTTATTCCCAAAAAGTGATGAAACTCGTGTCTATGCACGCAACAATGCACCTTTATCGCGTATTATTTTTAATATCAATGATGAAGTGCAGGATCAAGAAGGCAGTAAGTGGCTGGTTGAATCCATCGAAGATCGTCATGGGGTTCTACGCTACAATGTTGTACGTACTCTAGAAAGTGGTGAACAAGAGCGTAAAGCACTGAATGAAACCCGTATTGGCGCTCAAATTCAGTTATCTAAACCTGTAGATCGCTTGCTTGCGAGTCAAGTCGATTATAAGGAATGGTACGATTTACGCATAGAAGCGTTGATCATGCAGGCACAAATGCAAACCAGTCCTTTGCGTGGTTTAATTGGTGCGCGTGTTGGCTTAATTCCACATCAGCTTTATATTGCACATGAAGTTGGTCAGCGTTTTGCACCGCGTGTACTGCTTGCAGATGAGGTGGGTTTGGGGAAAACCATCGAAGCCGGCTTGATCATTCACCAACAACTCAAAACAGGTCGTTCAGAACGTATTCTGATTTTAGTTCCTGATTCTTTACAATATCAATGGATGATTGAAATGCGTCGCCGTTTCAATCTGCATTTTTCTTTATTTGATTTGACGCGTACTGCGTCGATGAAAGAACATGATCCTGACTTAAATCCATTTTCGACTGAACAATGTATTATTGCTAGCGTTGACTTGATGATTGACCATGAAGATTTGCGTGAGCAGGCGCTTGAAGCAGGTTTTGACTTGCTTGTGGTCGATGAAGCACATCATTTGATGTGGAGCGAAGAAGAAGGTGGTAATGACCGCTACGATCTGGTTGAAGAATTTGCTCAGCAAACTGCGGGTGTACTGCTACTCACTGCAACGCCTGAGCAACTGGGTGTAGAAAGTCATTTTGCCCGTTTACGGTTACTCGATCCACAACGTTTTAGTCGTCTAGATCGTTTTTTGGACGAAGAAGAGCAATATCAGCAAACTGCGAAAGTTGCTGAAGTACTCATGTCAGATGAAGCATTAACAGAAGAGCATTTAGCTGCGCTTGAAGGTTTATTGGGTCATCGTATTGATGATCAACCTGAACAGCGTTATCAAGCCATTCAAGAATTATTGGATCGTCATGGAACGGGTCGTATCTTGTTCCGTAATACCCGTGAAGCGATTCAGGGTTTCCCTGGACGTGATTGTCAGCCTGCCGCTTTGCCAGCACCCGCAGATTGGTCAATGGATGGTAAGTTGCGTGAGCAAATGTGGCCAGAAGAAGGTCAACTGGATGGTGCGTGGATGGAAACAGATCCACGTGTCGCATGGCTCATGGAAATTTTGCGTAAAGATTTAAAACATAAAAAAGTGTTATTGATCGCGCGTAGTGGGCCTGTGGTAGAAGCACTGGAAAATGCATTACGTTTACACGCAGGTATTCGTACTGCGATGTTCCATGAAGGGATGAGTTTGTTGGAGCGTGATCAGGCTGCCGCATACTTTGCGGAAGATAGTTATGGTGCGCAGATTTTGCTCTGCTCTGAAATTGGTTCCGAAGGTCGTAATTTTCAGTTCGCCAGTGATTTGATTTTATTCGATCTACCCGCAAATCCTGATGTATTGGAACAACGTATTGGTCGTCTCGATCGAATTGGTCAGGAAAATCGTATTCAGATTCATGTGCCTTATTTAATTGGAACTGCACAAGAACGTATGTTCCGTTGGTACAACGAAGCATTGAATATTTTTGGCAGCATTTCGCCAACAGCGCAGACCTTACAAGAAAACTTTATTGTCGATCTAAAAGAATGCTTACTGGCTGATCTTGGGCAACGTTTTGAAGATTTACTTGAAGAAGTGAATGTTCAGCGTCAGGCATTGGAAGCTGAATTACAAGCGGGTCGTGATCGTTTGCTGGAGTACAATTCTTGTCGTCCTGTCGTTGCACAACAGATTGTAGAAGCACTTGAAGATTATGATGACAATACTACGCTGCCGATGTTTATGAAGCGATTTATGTCATCAACCAATATCGACTTTGATGAGCAAAGTAATGGTACGGTCATTATCAAGCCGACTGATCAAATGCAGGTACAGGGTTTAACCTTAGATGAAGAGGGCATGACTGCGACTTTTTATCGTGATCAGGCACAAATTCGTGAAGATGCGCAATACCTGACATTGGAACATCCGTTTGTGGAAAGTGTCATGGAGTTGATCAATACCCAAGCCTTTGGTAGTACCAATGTGGCAGTATTAAAGTCTAATGCACTTAAACAAGGCTCCGTATTGATTGAAGTCTGGTTCAAAGTAGATGTGGTTGCCCCTAAAGCCCTTAATCTTCCGTCAAGTTTACCAAAACAGTTAATTCGTGTATTGCTCAGTGAAACAGGTCAGGATTTGTCTGAAAAGATTGATCCAGCGATTTTGAAGCCTTATTTGCATCATCTGGATGGTAATAGTTGCCGTCAGGTCGTGAAAGCGCGTCGAGAAGTGATTGAACAACGTTATACTCAGGCACTTGATATTGCAAAAACATCTTTACCAACCTTGATTGAACAAGCCAAACAACATTATGGTCAAAAGTGGCAATATGAAATTGAACGTTTAAGCTATTTAAAACAGTTCAATCCAAGTATTCGTCCAGATGAAATTGAACGTCTGCAAAAATTGCAAAAAGAAGGTTTAAATTTACTGGATGGATTAGCTGTGACTCCAGAAGCGATTCAAGTAATGGTCGTAGTAAAACCATAAATTTTTGAATCAGTTAAAAATACAAAAGGAGGAATTGATTCCTCCTTTTGTGATTTAAAAGCGTCGTATAGCCTTAAGATTCAGATTAAGCCGTCTTGTCCTGATCGATATTGGCTTCAAGGAACCATAAATATTGATCCAGATCCTCTAGAGCTGCATGAATAATATCCTCAGAAATTGGATCTTCAATTTCATCAATCGTGTCGCGTAAATGATTCGCTACAATCGCATAACGATCGGCCAACTCTTTTAAGTGATCCTGCACATCGTGAATTTCAACTGGATAAGCTTTCAAATGTGACGTGTTACTGACGGCTTGAGTTGTTCCTAACGCAGTTCCACCAATCTGAACTGCACGTTCAGCAACATTATCCAAGTGCGTGATGAGCGAAGTTCTAAAGGTATCCAACATTTCATGTACAGCAATAAAATTACTACCACGCATATTCCAGTGCGCTTGCTTAGTCAGTAATGAAAGATCAATCAGATTCGCAAGAATTTGATTTAAAATTTTAACCGTAGCTTCTTTAACTGACGCATCTAAATTATTTCGTGTATAAACTTTTAATACTTTTGAAGTTGATTTACTCATGATAACCCCGTATTGAGATGATATTAACCAATTAAAATTGGTCTGACTTAATGTTGTATTTTTAAGCTATCACAATATCTAATTGAGAATTGTTTTTATTATTCAAGTTTTGTATCAGAATTTTTTATTTGACTTTTATTTGTAAAGTCAAAGAATTAGCGTATTTTTGATTCATCTAGATGACGCGCACCCTCTAAAATCATACGAATCATCACCATCGTCTGTTCCGCAACTTCTTCACGCTGTTCATGAGGTAAATCAATGACTTTTGCCCCCATATTAAACACCAATTGAGTAATGGCTTTGGCAACAAGGTCTGGATGAAAAAGTTTGCTACGGTTTAAGCGTTCCAGACGAATTAAATCTTCTTGCAATTCTTGTTGAAAGAAAATGAGTTGACGTTCTACGGCTTCTTTATAGGATTTGGAACCAGTAAAGCCTTCACGCAGTAATAAGCTTAAATTGCCTTCATCGGTATCAAGCTGCTGAATAAATACTTCGACTGAACTGCGAATGATACTGTTTTGTTTAGAGGCTTGTAATCGAGATTCGCGAATAATTTGACGTAACACAATTCCTGAACGATCAATCAGTGCAATTGCCAGTTCATCAATGTCCTTAAAATGGCGATAAAAACTATTCGGGGCAATGCCAGCTTCGCGTGCAACTTCTCTTAAACTTAAAGATGCGATACTTTTTTCTGGTCCAATCAAGTTTAACGCGGCTTCAAACAATTCCTCTTTGGTAATGGTTGCTTTACGACCTACGGTACGGCTAGGTGTTTTCTGATCAAATTCAGGAGTGTCAGAATGAGAAGCAAGCGTTGAAGAAAGGGAAGAAGCGGTCATATTTTTCAATACATTGTCGGTATTGAATCATTATAACCATAGAGCTAGGCCGTTGGGAAATGTAAATAAAAGTACAAGTGTATATACAAATTTATATACATATGTATAATAATTAAAAAGCAACCTAGAGTGGCATTACTATGCAAGCAATTCAAAAGAGTCCATCACTCTTTCGTACATTGACGCAATCAGTGTTCGATCCGCATGCAGCTGATTTTTGGCTACAAAAAGTTAATCCAATTTGGTCGACATCACGTGTTTTGGCGCAAATTATAGAAAAAAAACAAGTTGCAAAAGATACGATCAGTTTAACTTTGCAAACCAATCGCCATGTGAAGTTGGGCAAAGCAGGTCAGCATCATCCAGTGAAAGTTAAAATAGAGGGTCGTTTATATGAGCGCAGCTATAGTTTAACGGAGCGCGATGGCGATCTGATTTTGACGGTAAAAAAAATTGCTGATGGTAAAGTCAGTACTTGGTTACACGAGCAAAGCCAAGTGGGTGACATTCTAGAACTTGGTCAGCCCTTTGGCGATATGCAACTAGATGATCAACAAAATGTGGTCTTACTGGCTGCGGGGAGTGGTATTACTCCAATGTATAGCCTGATCGAACAACTGAAACGCAATCAGCAATTGACTCAAGCCCAAGTCAAACTTTTATATTGGGTCAAACATCGCGATGAAGCTGCTTTTACCTCTGAATTTGAACAACTTGCAGTGCAATATCCACAATTTGAGTACAAAATTTTTAGTACGCAAGATGCGCAACACGATGACCGTTTAAATGTAACGCATTTGGCTGCAATCGAAAATCTGGAAAATACGACCGTCTACGCTTGTGGACCTTCAGGTTTTGTGCAAACCGCAGAAGAATTGTGTGGTCATGCTCAATGCTTTATGAGTGAAGCATTTAGTTTGACTCAAATCTCTGACAATGACACAGGCTTTGTCAATGTCACTTTAAGTCGTTCCAATAAAACAGTCGCTATTCCAAAAGGACAATCCATTTTGGCTGGACTTGAACAGGCCAATATCAAACCTACTTACGGCTGCCGCATGGGCGTCTGTCATAAGTGTGTCTGCCAAAAGACGCAAGGCACTACTCAAGATTTGCTCAATGCCAGTGAAAATAGCGAACCAAAAAATCACATTAAAATCTGTGTTAGTTCAGCCAAGTCTGATCTTGTGATCGACCTTTAAAGAGAGAACTCCCATGAATATGCCTGTCAAAGTTGAATATTTTAAAAATCCAAAAAATAGAGAATTAACCCAAGCTGAGTTAGATCAATTTGCCCAAGAGTTGGATCAAATCAAGCAAGAAGTCTTGGATGATATTGGTGAAAAAGATGCTGCCTACATTCGCCGTGTCTATAGTGCAATTCGTTATACCAGCGTCTTAGGGCGTGCCTGTTTATTTGCAGGCTGGTTCCCGCCAGCATGGGTTTTGGGAACTGGTCTTTTGGGTGTTTCCAAGATTCTGGAAAATATGGAAATGGGTCACAATGTGATGCATGGACAATACGACTGGATGAATGATCCCAAATTTAATGGACAGACCTATGAATGGGATACCGTAGGAACAGCAGATAACTGGCGTCAAACCCATAATTTTAAACATCATACCTATACCAATATTAAAGGTATGGATGATGACATTGGTTATGGACTGTTGCGTTTATTTCCAGAACAACGTTGGAAACCGGGTTTCTTGTTGCAACCTATTTATAGCATCCCTTTTTGTTTGTTATTCCAATGGGGCGTTGCTATTCAAAATCTGGAAATTGGTAAAGTGATCTATAAACGTAGAACATGGAAACAGTTTATGACAGATTGGAAACCTGCACAGAAAAAAATGGGTAAGCTCCTGTTTAAAGATTATGTATTTTTTCCATTGATTGCTGGGCCTGCGGCTTTGCCTGTATTTACGGGAAATCTGGTGGCCAATGGGATTCGTAATATCTGGACGTTCAGTATTATTTTTTGTGGTCACTTTACCAAAGATGTCGAAGTTTTCCCTAAAACAGTATTGCAAAATGAAAGCCGTGGACATTGGTATATGCGTCAAATCCGTGGTTCTTCAAACCTGACAGGTTCGGAAGTTTTTCATATTTTAACGGGACATTTGAGTCACCAAATTGAACACCATTTATTTCCTGATGTCCCTGCACGTCGTTATCGTCAAATGGCACCCAAAGTTGAAGCGGTGTGTAAAAAATATGGTATTCATTACAACAACGCTAGTTTGGTAAAACAGTATGGTCAAGTGCTTGGACGTATTGTGAAATATGCGTTTCCGTTTAAGAAATGATTCAATTTCAATGAAAAAGTCCATATCATAAGATTATGGACTTTTTATTATTCCAAGATTAAAAAATGACTTCAAAAAATCATCAAACATATACAGGTGCATGCTTGTGCGAATCTGTAAAATTTCAATTTTTAAATGAAAAAGTTAGTACTATTTATCGTTGCTATTGTAGTTTGTGCCGTAAACAAAGTGGTACTGGATCAAATGCGGCATTACTAGTGCGAAGTCAGCATTTTAAATGGTTACACGGGTTGGAATATATAGCAAAGTTTTCAAAAGATACTGGTTTTAACAGTCACTTTTGCAAAGAATGTGGTTCACCAGTACCTAATGCATTGTCGAATCATGCAGATGTCATGTGGATTCCATTGGGTTTAGTGGCACAAGATTTTTCAATAGAGCGCGAGTTGAGTTTCTGTGTGAATTCTCAGGTAACTTGGGCAAAACCTATGTCTGGTATATCTATTCAACAATATAAAGAATTACCAGTATGGCAAGAACTTAGCGATTTATTCAATCTCGAAGAAAAGTAAAGGACGTATCTAATACGTCCTTAAAGGATATTTAATCATTTAAACTGAATCGTACCATTTGCACTGACTGTAATTTTAGATTCACCTGCTGCCACATCTTGTGCAGGAGCAGCTTCAGCCGTCGCAAATTTTGCCATACTGGCGCGCATCATAATGGGCTGTGGGAAATAATTATTGGTATTTAAATTTAAATTGACCAAATTATAGCTACTTTTATTCCATGCCTGTGTAATCACTAGCGCACGTTGCTGGAAGTTTTTGGATGCTTCCACCATGAGCTCATTTTCAACTTTTTTACGTTGTTCATCCGAGACTGTAAAATTGATCGATTGGGTCTGGAAGTTTTGTTGTAATTCACTGATCAACTGACTTGCAGCTTTAAAGTCTTTACTTTCCAGACGGATTTCAGCACGTCCACGCCATTCCTTAAACTTACTGCTGTCATTGTCATAAACTGGATAAGTGCTTTGCGCGCCTGTTTCTACTTTAACCTGTGGATATTTACGCGAGACTGCCATCGCTTCATTCATCAGTTGATTAATTTGTGTAGCCAATGCAGCAGGTTGTTTATTACTTTTTTCAATATAAA
Source organism: Acinetobacter sp. 479375 (assembly GCF_000581715.1). Taxonomy (NCBI): domain Bacteria; kingdom Pseudomonadati; phylum Pseudomonadota; class Gammaproteobacteria; order Moraxellales; family Moraxellaceae; genus Acinetobacter; species Acinetobacter sp. 479375. Next base: position 108,721 of record NZ_JEZN01000001.1, read on the forward strand.
GTGTGGCATGCATTTCATCATTGGACACCTGACGGGATGCTTCTGCCTGAACGTTCACGACATTATAGTTAAGCGACTCATTTTCTGCTGCAAATACAGCAGGACTCATGCTCGCAGAAAGTAATACACTGCCCAATAATAAATGGCGCATAACATCTCCTTAGAATATAAAATAAAAAATTGTTTTTATCTCAATCTATCTTAATGATCAGTGATGTAGAACTTAAACATCTTTTGTGGAGAGTTTGTAATAATTTAGATGTAATTAGAATCTATATATTGACAGTTAAGCTATTAAAAATCATATGTTTAATTATTCTTGATGATAAAATAAATGTTAAATTTATCAAAAGCAAAATAGTAGATAAAAAAAGCGTATTTTCTTTCGCTTGTCACATAGTATGATTATAAATTGTTCAAGGAGTTAGGCATTTATTTTTTTTGATCTATCTGCATGAAATTATAGACCAAAAGGTCTTTATTTTTATACAAAAAAGGGTATCATCGCCCTCCTAGTGATAAGAAAGCAAATGTTGCCTAACTAGATCCTACAAGCACCGAGTCAAAGGACCGCAAGTCACCAGACTTATTTCTTTCAACCCATATCAGAGATGGTAATTCGATATGAGCGTTAATTCTGTAAATCCTGCCACCCATTCAACTAACGAATACTACTTGACTCGCCAAAGTCAGATGGAATCGAATGTTCGTAGTTATCCGCGTAAATTACCGTTAGCCATTGCCAAAGCGCAAGGCTGTTGGGTTACAGACGTTGAAGGTACACAATACCTTGACTGTTTAGCGGGGGCGGGGACACTGGCTTTAGGCCACAATCATCCTGCGGTGATTCAAAGTATTCAAGACACTTTAGCAAGTGGTTTGCCTTTACATACTTTAGATTTAACAACTCCTTTGAAAGATGCATTTACTGAAGCATTACTCTCTTACTTGCCTGGCGGTCAGGAAGAATATTGCTTACAGTTCTGTGGTCCATCTGGTGCAGATGCGACCGAGGCGGCGATTAAACTTGCCAAAACTTATACTGGGCGTAGCTCGGTGATTAGTTTCTCTGGCGGTTATCATGGTATGACGCATGGTTCTCTTGCAATGACAGGGAATCTCAGTGCTAAAAATGCCGTGAATAATTTAATGCCGGGCGTACAGTTTATGCCATATCCGCATGAGTACCGTTGTCCATTAGGACTTGGTGGTGAAGCGGGTGTTGATGCATTAACTTATTATTTTGAAAACTTAATTGAAGATGTTGAAAGCGGTGTCACCAAGCCTGCTGCCGTGATTCTTGAAGCAATTCAAGGTGAAGGCGGTGTCGTGACTGCACCAGTGAAATGGTTGCAAAAAATCCGTGAAGTGACTGAAAAGCACAATATCGTTTTAATTCTGGACGAAGTTCAGGCTGGTTTTGCACGTTCAGGCAAAATGTTTGCTTTTGAACATGCAGGTATTGAGCCTGATGTGGTCGTCATGTCAAAAGCTGTGGGTGGTGGTTTACCGCTTGCTGTATTAGGTATTAAACGTAAATTTGATGCATGGCAACCTGCGGGTCATACTGGTACTTTCCGTGGTAACCAATTGGCAATGGGTACAGGTTTAGTGGTGTTAAATACCATTAAAGAACAAAACCTAGCCAAAAATGCACAAGAGCGTGGCGATTACCTGCAAGCTGAATTGAAAAAATTGGCTCAGGAATTTCCATGTATTGGTAACGTGCGTGGTCGCGGTCTGATGATTGGTGTTGAAATCGTAGATGAACGTAAACCAGTAGATCGTATTGGTTCACGTCCAGCTGATGCACAATTGGCTGCTGCCATTCAAACCGCTTGTTTCAACAATAAACTATTGCTTGAAAAAGGTGGTCGTAACGGTACCGTGATTCGTTTACTTTGTCCACTGATCATCTCTCAGGATGAATGTGTTGAAGTGCTTGCGCGTTTCAAAAAAGCAATGGGTGAAGCACTTAAAGCAGTTCGAGGCTAATCGCATGGTTGATTTTGCAGAACATCGTAAAGCGTTACTCTGCAATGATGCTGGTTCTATTGCTGACTATCAGTCAGCAATGGATGAGGCGGTGAAAGCCGTTGCTGCATGGTTGCAAAATGACAAAATGTATACAGGTGGGAGCATTAAAGAGTTGCGTTCAGCGATTTCTTTTAATCCTTCAAAAGAAGGGATGGGGCTACACCAGTCTTTAAGTCGTATGGTTGAGTTATTTCTCAACAAAAGCTTAAAGGTACACCATCCATATTCTCTTGCACATTTGCATTGTCCAACGATGGTGACTAGCCAAATTGCGGAAGTACTCATCAATGCGACTAACCAGTCGATGGATTCCTGGGATCAAAGCCCTGCGGGTTCTTTGATGGAAGTGCAATTGATTGACTGGTTACGTCAAAAGGTTGGTTATGGGTCTGGTCAAGCAGGCGTGTTTACCTCAGGTGGTACGCAGTCCAATTTGATGGGTGTCCTACTGGCGCGTGACTGGTGTATTTCCAAAAATTGGAAAAATGAAAACGGTCAGCCGTGGTCAGTCCAACGTGATGGTATTCCTGCGGAAGCCATGAAAAACGTTAAAGTCATTTGTTCTGAAAATGCACATTTCTCTGTGCAAAAGAACATGGCGATGATGGGCATGGGCTTTCAGTCGGTAGTGACCGTTCCTGTGAATGACAATGCCCAAATGGATGTGGATGCGCTTGAAAAAACCATGGCGCATTTACAAGCGGAAGGCAAAATCGTGGCATGTGTGGTTGCAACTGCGGGTACAACCGATGCAGGTGCGATTGATCCAGTCAAGAAAATCCGTGAAATCACCCATAAATATGGTGCATGGATGCATATTGATGCTGCTTGGGGAGGTGCATTGATTTTATCTAATGCACATCGTGATATGCTAGATGGTATTGAACTCTCCGATTCGATCACTTTAGACTTCCATAAGCATTATTTCCAAAGCATTAGCTGTGGTGCTTTCTTATTGAAAGATGAAGCGAATTATCGCTTTATGCATTATGAAGCAGAATATTTAAACTCTGCTTACGATGAAGAACATGGTGTACCAAATCTGGTTTCTAAATCATTGCAAACGACTCGACGTTTTGATGCCTTAAAACTCTGGATGACTGTGGAAGCCTTGGGTGAAGAACTTTATGGCTCCATGATTGATCATGGTGTGACGCTTACTCGTGAAGTTGCTGATTATATTAAAGCAACAGATGGGCTTGAGCTTTTGGTAGAACCACAATTTGCTTCAGTATTGTTCCGTGTTGTGCCTCAAGATTATCCTGTTGAATTTATCGATAGTCTGAATCAAAACGTTGCCGATGAATTATTTGCGCGTGGCGATGCCAATATTGGTGTAACTAAAGTTGGGCAAGTTCAGTCTTTAAAAATGACGACACTTAGCCCAGTGGCAACACTGGATAATGTGAAAAGCTTATTGGCACTGGTGCTTGCTGAAAGTGGTCGTATTAAAGATGACATCGTTGCAGGAACTTATACACCTGCGATTGATTAAGTCTTATGATTATGAAAAGGTCACTTCGGTGGCCTTTTTTATGACAGAATAATGAAATATTACATTTTAATGGATAAATAAAAATACAAAGCTTATATTGAAAATTGAAGTTACATATTGAAATTAAAAGAATTTTATAAAAATCAAAGTTTAGGGTTGAATTATCACAAAAGCGTCATCAAGTTGTCACCTAATTGTCATATTTTAAAATCAAAATGCATGTATCGAAAGTACACACATTCACTTACCCAGTGATGTACCCACTTAAGCTAAATAAAGAGAGAAGAGCATGCGCTTAAATCCACGTCAACTTGCCATTGCACTTGCAGTTTCTGGGGCCGCTATCGCGACAACTGCGAATGCAGCCCGTGATACGATTCAGATCGCTGGTTCATCCACTGTTTTACCTTATGCAAGTGTTGTTGCAGAAGAGTTTGGTAATACTTTCCCACAGTTTAAAACTCCAGTAGTCGGTTCTGGTGGTACGTCTGGTGGTCTAAAACAGTTCTGTCAAGGTGTTGGCGATAACACGATTGATATTGCAAACGCATCACGTAAAATTAAAGATACAGAATTAGCTGCTTGTAAAAAAGCAGGCGTGAACCAAGTACAAGAAATCAAAATTGGTTATGATGGTATTGTATTTGCATCAAACTCAAACAAAGCGGCTTATAAATTAAAACCAGCCTTTGTTTTTGCTGCGCTTGCTGAAAAACTACCATCAAATGGTCAATTGGTCGCAAACCCATATACGCGTTGGAACCAGATTGATAAATCACTTCCAAATGAACCGATTACTTTGGTGATTCCTGCATCTAACCACGGTACTCGCGAAGTATTCCAAGAGAAAATGGTAGAAGCGGGCTGTGAAGCTTACGATTACTTCAAAAAAATGGACAAAGAAGAACAGAAAAAAGCTTGTTCAGCATTTCGTAAGGATGGTCGTGTGATTGAAATCGCAGGCGACTATACTGAAACTCTGGCACGTTTAAAAACCTCTCCTAGCGCAGTTGGCGTATTTGGCTTAGGTTTCTATGACCAAAACCGTGACAAGCTTCGTGTTGCAACTGTAAACAACGTAGCACCTTCTGAAAAAACGATTTTGAATGGTAGTTATCCTGTATCTCGTCCTTTATTCTTCTATGTGAAAGGCGAGCATGTGAAATCAATTAAAGGCTTACCGCAATATGTAGAATTCTTCCTGAACAAAAAGACTTCAGGTAAAGGTTCTAAACTTGAAAAAGCGGGCTTGATTTCAATGTCTGATTCAGAACGTGCAAAAGTACTGGCAGACTTTAAAGCAGGTAAATCTGTTAAATAATAGATTGAAAATGAGAGCTGATGTCGGTGTGATACCTTCATCAGCTTTTTGTCTAGCAAGATGTTTAACTGGGTTTTTTCAAAGAATGAAAATTGAGAAAACGGTGGAGATTACATGAATCTGCTATTGATTGGCGTGCTATTGGCACTCATTGCCATAGCTTATCAAATTGGGTTGAGCAAAAGTCGCAGCCTAGCAGGTAAGGGAAATAACTCTGCATTATTACATTCACGACCGGGCTATTATGGCGCATTGGTCGCGTTATGGTGTGGTATCCCTGCTTTTTTAATTTTGATTGTTTGGAATTTGGTCGAACCCAATATTTTAAAGCATGTCGTTTTGGATCAAGTTCCAGCCGCAACTTTGGCAGGAATGGATCAAGCCAGCATTGAAGTATTGATGAATCGTGTCAAAGCAATTGCTTCTGGTTTCGGTGTTACCGATCAACCCGCTGCTTACGAACTTGCCGCCGCAGCGCAACTCGCTAAAGTACAAACCATTGGGTCATATGCCAAACTTGCGGTAGTGCTTTGTGCTGCGATCGTTGGTTTATTGATTGCAAAAAAACGTGTTGCAGAGAATTTTAGAGCACGTAATAAAGTTGAAAAAATTATTAATATCACGCTTGCACTTTGCTCGGGTGTAGCGATTCTGACGACACTTGGCATTGTGATGTCAATGTTTAGTGAAGCCTTAAGATTTTTCTCTTTCGTGAGCCCACTCGACTTCTTCTTTGGTACTGAGTGGAATCCAGGTTTTAGTACATCAGGTAGTGCAGAAGGTAGTTACGGTCTATTACCACTACTTTGGGGTACCCTCATGGTGAGTGGTATTGCCTTACTGGTTTCAGTGCCGATTGGTTTGATGATCGCAATTTATCTGGCTGAATATGCTTCTCCTACGTTGCGTTCATGGGCAAAACCAGCCATTGAAATTTTGGCGGGTATTCCGACCATTGTGTATGGTGTATTTGCCCTGATGATTATTGGCCCATTCTTTAAAATGGCGGGTGAATTGGTTGGCATTAATATCAATGCCACCAGTGCGCTCACCGCGGGTTTTGTGATGGGCATTATGATTATCCCATTCGTATCTTCACTTTCGGATGACATCATTACTCAGGTTCCACGTGCACTACGTGATGGTTCACTTGGACTTGGCGCGACTAAATCTGAAACGATTCGTCAGGTGGTGATTCCAGCAGCATTGCCCGGCATTATTGGTGCATTCTTATTGGCTGCTTCCCGCGCCATTGGTGAAACCATGATCGTGGTACTGGCAGCAGGGAATAGTCCTTTACTTCATGTCAATCCATTAGAAGCAGTGTCTACTGTGACAGTCACGATTGTCAACCAATTAACAGGTGATACAGATTTCGCAAGTCCTCAGGCGCTGGTTGCATTTGCTCTAGGTTTGACGCTGTTTGTAATCACTTTGGGTCTTAACATTGTTGCACTTTATATTGTGCGTAAATATCGCGAGCAATACGAATGAGTACATCAAATACTTCTACACCTTTGGATCAAAATAGTTTTGATCCACAAGTTGCCGCGGAATTACGCGAAAAACGTAAGAATACGATTCAAAAGTCTTTGGCAAAACGCCATCGCAAAGAAACGACATTTCGATTATTTGGTTTTTCTGCGGTTGTGATTGGTCTGTTATTTGTTGCCCTGTTATTTGGTAGTATCTTGGCAAAAGGTTTACCTGCTTTTTGGCAAACGAGTATGACCGTTCCTGTTTATTTCGATCCGACTCTCATTGAGGCAGGCCCTAAACCTGTACAGGCGTCAGGGGAAACACCAGCCCATTTTCAGGAACGCTATATTGAGTGGCAAACCAAAATGGGTATGGTCGATTGGGATGCATTAATCGTAAATGGTTTGATTGCCAAAGATCCATCTTTAGCTTCAAAACGTGATGATTTAAGTAGTTTGTACACTAGCTCTGAATCTTATCGCTTACGTGATATGGTCTTTAAGGATCCATCACTGATTGGTAAGCGTGAAGATATCAAGTTCCTAGCAGATGCCAATGTCGATGTCTGGTTAACAGGTAAGATCGATCGTAGTTTGCCAGATGATCAACAACAATTGAGTCCAGAAGTGCGTCAATTGGCCGATCAACTTGATAAAAATGGCGTACTTACACATTCATTTAATACCAATATTTTCACTAATCCAGACTCTCGTAGTTCGCCTGCAACCAGTGGTTTAGCCGGTGCATTTATGGGCTCGCTGTTTATGATGTTGATTGTGATCTTTATTTCGATCCCAATTGGTGTTGCCAGTGCGGTATATCTGGAAGAGTTTGCGAAACAAAACGTGATGACCGATGTCATTGAAGTCAATATTAATAATCTGGCTGCGGTTCCGTCGATTGTATTTGGTTTGCTTGGCGCTGCGATCTTTATTAACTGGATGCATTTACCTTTATCTGCCCCATTGGTTGGTGGTCTGGTCCTCAGCTTGATGACGCTTCCAACCGTTATTATTACGACGCGTGCTGCCCTGAAAGCTGTTCCACCATCGATTCGTCAAGCTGCGCTTGGTTTAGGAGCTTCACGGGTGCAAGTGGTATTCCATCATGTGTTGCCATTGGCATTGCCGGGTATTTTAACTGGTGCAATTATTGGTGTGGCTCAGGCTTTGGGTGAAACTGCGCCGTTACTTTTAATTGGTATGAGTGCTTTCGTCGCAAGTATTCCTACCAGTCCACTGGATCAATCAACAGCCCTACCTGTTCAAATTTTCTTATGGCAGGGTAATGAATTACGTAACTTCTTTGAAGGACGTACCGCAGCAGCCATTATTGTACTCTTGGCAATGATGATTGGTTTAAACAGCCTCGCAATTTGGTTACGTAAAAAATTCGAAGTGCGTTGGTAATAGAGGGTGAGATGATGAATACTATTGATACAACAAATGCCTTAGAAAAGGATAAAACAGTGAATTCTGATCAAAAGCAATTTACCAGTGCTGAAACGGAACCAAAACGTCAGACTTCATTTGTTTCACAGTTTGATACTCAGACGAGTCCAAAAAAAGAAACAAAGCAAAACGTCAAGCTCAGTGCTAATGATGTGCATGTCTATTATGGTGATAGCGAAGCGATTAAAGGCATTGATATCAGTATTTATGAAAATGAAGTGATTGCTTTTATTGGACCTTCTGGTTGTGGTAAATCAACTTTCTTACGTACCCTGAATCGTATGAATGATACGATTGATAGCTGTCGTGTGACGGGTAAGGTATTATTGGATAATCACGACATTTATGATCCAAACTTGGACGTAGTGTTACTACGTGCTCAAGTTGGTATGGTATTCCAAAAACCAAACCCATTCCCAAAATCAATTTTTGACAACGTTGCTTATGGCCCGAAATTACATGGCTTGGCACGTGATAAATACGATCTCGAAGAGATTGTTGAAAATAGTTTGCGTAAAGCAGGTTTGTGGGATGAAGTCAAAGATCGTTTGAATCAGCCAGGAACAGGCTTATCGGGTGGTCAACAACAACGCTTGTGTATTGCACGTACCATTGCAGTCAGTCCAGAAGTGATCCTGATGGATGAACCTTGTTCAGCGCTTGATCCAATCGCAACAGCAAAAGTTGAAGAATTAATTTCTGAACTTTCTAATCAGTACACCATTGCGATTGTAACGCACTCGATGCAACAAGCAGCGCGTGTTTCTGACCGTACTGCATACTTTCATTTGGGTGACTTGATTGAAGTCAACTCTACTGAAAAAGTCTTTACTCAACCTGATCATCAGTTGACTGAAGCGTATATTACGGGTCGTTTTGGTTGATTCTGTTCTATTAGAAAAAGCACCTTTGGGTGCTTTTTTTATCGAAAAAATGGCTGTATATCATCTTGTTTTCAAAAGTCATATTGAAATTTTCTAGTTTAGCCCTCATCTTTTGTTCATAAACAGGAACTGTAGAGAATAAACAGCTTATGCTATTTCATTTACCTAAATTACCCGCTGAACTCCATGTCAGCCATTTGAACGCGCGAGTGAATGAACAGCGTAAAAAAATAGCTCAAACCACTGCGTCAAAATTTGAGCTATTACAATTAACTCAACAACTGGCGAAAGAATCCAGATCGCGTAAGAAAAATAACCAAAAAGTCTTTGTACTCGATTTTAAAGGTGATATTCAGGCATCTGCTGTTGAACAACTACGTGAAGAAATTACACTGGTATTAGCAACTGCCAAAGCAGGAAAAGATCGTGTAGTGGTTCGTTTAGAAAGTCCAGGCGGCATGGTACACGGTTATGGCTTGGCAGCAGCACAATTGGTTCGTCTGCGTGATGCAGGGGTTCATGTCACCATTGTGGTCGATAAAGTGGCCGCGAGTGGTGGTTATATGATGGCCTGTATTGCGAGTGAAATTATTTCAGCGCCATTTGCCATTTTAGGTTCGATTGGTGTTGTGGCACAGGTTCCAAATTTTAATCGTTTGCTGAAACAGCATAATGTCGATTTTGAACTGTACACAGCGGGTGAATACAAACGTACCGTGACCATGTTTGGTGAAAATACGCCTGAAGGTAAAGCCAAATTTGAAGAAGAGTTGCAACAAACGCATGCACTATTTAAGCATTTTGTGGAGAAATATCGTCCACAACTGAATGTTGAGAAAGTTGCAACAGGTGAACATTGGTACGGACAAGATGCTTTAGATTTAAATCTGGTGGATAAATTACAAACATCTGATGAATACATTTTGGGCTTATTGCCACAACATGATGTCTATGTCATTAGCACACGTAAGCGTCCAACCTTAGGTGAAAAGCTTGGACTGCAAGCCGCGCAATTGGCGGATCATTTGATTCCAACTGTAATGAATAAATTTGTGGAAAGTTTGAGTAAAGCGAATAGTAATTTGGTTCAAATGCGTGATCCTAAACTTTAATTTTTTTGCTGCATCTTTAAAAGCACTCGATTAAGAGTGCTTTTTACTGAACAGATATTGTCCCAAACCATAGATTATGGTTCCAATCGTTGCCATGAGCATATCTTTATGCGCATCCCACATATCACCTTGTTGTCCATTATATTTTTCAGCCGCTTCAGGTGACATGCCGATCGCGATGGCCCACTCTATGAGTTCATAGGCCATACTGGACGCCATGACAAATTGTAAGACGAGCAAAAATAAGGTACGGGGTTGGGCTGTTGGAAACCAAACTTGAAAACAACGATAAAAAAATGGATAGAGCAAAAAGCCATAGCTAAAATGTACCAAACGATCATACATGTTGCGCTGCCATCCAAAAAAATGATCTAAATCAAAATGGAAAATCGCTTTAATCCAGTCGTTATAAGGTACATAAGAATATAAATAATGAGCTGCCAGAATATGAATAAATAGAAAACCCAGATAGAAACTAAAACTTAGAAAATCTAAGCCAATTTTTTTAAAGCTAATCACCAATAAAATAAGCATCAAGACAGTCCCCACTTGATGCAATAAATATGATTCAACTTCTAGGGGATGAATGCTGGCAATCGCAATTTCAATAAAAATAAGCAGAAAGCCAAGCCAGTGTCTTAGGGTAAATTTTTTCTCAATCATATCGAATCATTCTTTTTTGTTTGTAATAGGCGATAAAAAACGGAACCATTTTACAATGATTCCGCTCTATTTTAACTGATATCGATTAAAGCTTATTGATTAAATCGTTGATTTGTTGAGCTTGTTCTGCTGCATTTCCCGTATAGGTTGCAGGAGTCAGTTCAGCAAGGCGAGCACGTTCATCAGCCGGAACTTGAGCAAGTTCCTCACCATTGACAAAGTTCACCATCATGTCACGGGTCATTGCTTGACCACGCGTGAGCGCTTTTAATTTTTCGTATGGTTTTTCAACATTGTAGCGACGCATCACCGTTTGAATCGGTTCAGCCAGAACTTCTTGAGCTTGGTTTAAATCTTCATTTAAGCGATTTGCATTTAACTCAAGTTTACCAATCCCTTTTAAGCAAGCATCAAAGGCAATCAAGCTTTGAGCAAAACCAACACCCATGTTACGAAGAACAGTAGAGTCGGTTAAATCACGCTGCCAACGCGAAACAGGGAGTTTCTCACCTAAATGACCGAGTACTGCATTGGCAATACCTAAGTTACCTTCAGAGTTTTCAAAATCAATTGGATTGACTTTATGTGGCATGGTTGAAGAACCCACTTCACCATCTTTTAATTTTTGCTTGAAATAGCCAAGAGAAATATAGCCCCAAACATCGCGGTTAAAATCGATCAAAATCGTATTATAACGACGTAGTGCATCAAATAATTCCGCCATATAGTCATGCGGCTCAATTTGCGTAGTGTATGGGTTAAATGCTAAACCTAGAGACTCAACAAATGCTTGTGCATGTGCCGCCCAGTCAATCTCTGGATAAGCTGACAAGTGCGCATTGTAATTGCCTACAGCGCCATTGATCTTGCCAAGTAATTCAACATTTTCGAACTGTTTGATTTGGCGAGCCAAACGATAGGCAACGTTCGCCATCTCTTTACCCAACGTAGTTGGACTTGCAGTTTGACCATGTGTGCGAGATAACATGGGTTGGTCAGCATGCGTCGTCGCCAAAGCTGCAATCGCATTCAAAATTTGTTTCATACTAGCGACTAAAACTTCACGACCATTTTTAAGCATTAAAGCATGAGACAAGTTGTTGATGTCTTCAGATGTACAGGCAAAGTGAATAAATTCACCTGCATCTTTTAATTCATCAATATTCGCAATTTTTTCTTTTAAAAAGTATTCAACTGCTTTTACATCGTGATTGGTAGTGCGTTCAATCTCTTTAATACGATTGGCATCATCTTCAGAGAAATTGCTTACAATGGCATCTAAAGCGGCATTGGTTTCACTTGAAAATGCTGCAACTTCAATGATTTCTGGATGGTTTGCAAGCGCTTGTAACCAACGCACTTCAACAGTCACACGAGCATGAATTAAACCAAACTCAGAAAGATAGGGACGTAAAGCATCACATTTGCTTGCATAACGTCCGTCAAGTGGCGAGAGTGCGGTGAGCGCGTTCATACAGGTTCCTTAAAGTTAGTCTCTCTTGCGGAACTTTAGTCGTTCCTCAGGGAGAGATTTAGAGAGGGTATAAAGATATAAAATAAAATTCGTTGCAACATCAAAGTTCGACCATTTGATACTGTAAACGAGCGAGTGTTTGAATGTCTTGAAGCAATTTACGTTTGCTAAAAATCATATTCCATGAGCTACCACCTAACTGCCGCCAAAGATGCGCCATTTGCAATCCAGTAAATAGACAGGCTCGGATACGGTTGGTGTGATTGCTATCTTTGAACGCTTCAGCGTTGCCGCGAACCATAATGCGCGGATTAATCTGACCTGCTGTCTCGACATAGGTTTGCGCAAGGTTGGCAATAATACTCGGATGTAAATAGTTATTATCGAAAAATGACAGTTGTTTTAAAATTTTTTGCTGTGATTTTTCAATAATTTCAACATATTCTGGGTTTTTGTAGACTTTCTTTTCAAGTTGCAACAATGACATGGCATAAGTCATAGGCAGCTTGGCATTTGAGAGTTTAGGTAAACGCGATTTCGGTGAGCTTGAAAAAGGTTGAGTAATACTACTTTCCAGTGTTTTTAAACCCAGTGAAATATCGGCAAGTTGATGAAAGAAATCCAGTGTTTGCGTACTTGAATTCATAGCAGGGCGTATATTGAGACAGGCCTTAATCAGTTGTTCAAAGTAGAAGTTTCCACTTTCACCAATACTTTGTTGACCTGTCATCGCTGTCATGTGGGTCAACTGCGCGGCCTGAAAGACACCCGCAAGCGCCAAGGCACGGTTTTGACGTACATTCAGTGCTTGAGGCTGTTGAAAAGGGGTGTCAACCATGCCTAAGATTCCTTCATATATACTTTAAATAAAATCGGGTTTGGGTGCATTGGTGTTCAAGATTACACCGCCACCTAAACAGATCTCATCGGCGTAAAATACAACGCTTTGTCCTGGCGTGACCGCTCGCTGCGGTTGATCAAACTCAACACGAATACCATTTTCAGTATTTTCATCACGATAAATGGTACACGCCTGATCAGGTTGACGATAACGGGTTTTGGCTGTACATCGAAAACCCGAAGTCGGGATCTCTTGCTCACCTGCCACCCAGTCAATCGACTCACTCCAAAGCTGTGTGCTTTGCATAAGCGGATGTTCATGACCCTGACCAATCACCAGTCGATTATTGGCGATATCTTTATGTAGTACAAACCATGCGCCTTCAGGTGCATTCTTCAAACCACCTAAACCAATACCACCACGTTGACCCAGCGTATAGTACATTAAGCCGTGATGTTCACCAACCTCTTGACCATTATCCAAAACAATTTTTCCGGGTTGAGCAGGTAAATATTGTTTAAGAAAATCATTAAAGCGACGTTCACCAATAAAACAAATACCAGTCGAGTCTTTTTTCTTGGCTGTTGCTAAATCAAGTTGTTCCGCGATTTTACGCACTTCTGGTTTTTCAATTTCGCCCACAGGAAATAAGGTCTTATTAATTTCTCGACCATGAACCGCATGCAGAAAATAGGTCTGATCTTTATTATTGTCGACGCCACGTAATAAAGGTGCATAACTTTCACCACGTGAGTTTTGCAGACTTTCACCACGACGTGCGTAATGACCTGTGGCAATAAAGTCTGCACCTAAGGTCATCGCATGATCTAAAAATGCTCGGAATTTAATTTCTTTATTACAGAGGATATCTGGATTTGGGGTACGTCCCGCAGCGTATTCAGCAAGAAAATGCTCAAACACACGATCCCAATATTCCATGGCAAAGTTAGCCGTATGGAGCTTAATACCAATTTTATCGGCAACCGCTTGGGCATCTGCCAAATCTTCTAGTGCTGTACAGTATTTCGTTCCATCATCTTCTTCCCAGTTTTTCATGAAAAGACCTTCAACCTGATATCCTTGTTGAAGTAAAAGTGCAGCAGAAACCGATGAATCGACTCCACCAGACATCCCGACGATGACGCGTTGTGACATAGGATTAAGCATCCAGATTTGAAGTGAAAGAAGGAGAGTGGTGCTCATAAATGAGCGATAAAGGAAAGCGTTGACCGCTTAAAGCATCTTGAATGGCTTTGGTGACCAACGGACTACGTGCGCGAGCTGTTTCCTGCAATTCATCCAGATTCATCCAGACAGCGCGGACAATACCTGTATCTAATGTCGCATTTAGGTCAACATTGACGCTATGCGCTAAAAAGCAAAAACGGTAATAGGTCCGATCAGGAAACATTGGCGGTGTATAGGTATAAATACCAAGTAAGCCATAAATTTCAACCGTATGACCTGTTTCTTCAAGAGTTTCACGAATCGCAGCTTGTATCAGGGTTTCACCAGATTCAATATGACCTGCTGGCTGGTTGAATACGGTATGGGTGAGGCCTTCGCTATGTTCTTCAACAAATAGAAAACGCCCATCTTTTTCAACAACTGTGGCAACGGTAACGTGCGGTGTCCAAGCAGTCATAAAAAGCACCCTGATTTAAAAGCAGTATGATACAAAATTTGGGGCGCGGTGGCTAGTTGATGATTATGTCTTAGAAAAGGATAACAAGTATATGGATAATAGGTTAGAGTTGTTGCTAAAGCAAAAAAGTTTACACTCATTAAATGAGATATTAAGCATTTAACACGATTCATGGTGTTGCCTTTATCACTGAACAAGCAGTTTTGTTTGAAAGCTATGTGAAAAGGAATAAAGAATATCAATCCATGATTCAGAATAATGACCAGAAAGAAGCGGCTCAGTATAATCTAGCAAAATAAATGATGGATATTCGTCAAAAAGAGAAACAGGTTGAGCGTTTAAATCAACGGGCGATTGATTCGCCCTTTGTTTATTGGCATGCTTAAGCCTATTGCGATCAATGGGTTGAGTTATGAGGATTAGTTTTGTGGGTTCAGGCAAAGTGGCAACACATTTGGCCAAAACATTTGCATCCCAGCATCAAATTGTTCAAATCATGAGTCGTAATCTCGAACACGCAACAAAGCTTGCTAATCAGGTTGGAGCACAAGCGATTGATGATATAAAACAATTTAATTCAGAAATAGATTTAGTTGTTCTCGCAGTGAGTGATCAGTCTATTGCAACAGTCGTGCAATCTATTTCACCACAATTATCTGACGTTTTAATGGTGCATACTTCAGGAAGTACCGACCTCAGCGTATTATCAGATATACATCCAAATGCAGGGGTATTTTATCCGCTGCAAACTTTTAGTTTTGAACGCGAAATTGATTGGGCTGAAACTCCTTTGTTTATAGAGGCAAAACAACCACAAGCGCTAGGAATTCTAAATCAATTAGCAAATAGCCTAAGTAAACACGTTTATCATTATTCATCATCTCAGCGTTTAAGTTTACATTTGGCTGCGGTGTTTGCCTGTAATTTTAGTAATTATTGCTACGATATGGCCAAGCAAATTGTAGATCAGCAACAGGTCGATTTTTCACTGCTTTATCCTTTAATCTTGGAAACAGCAAAAAAAGCGACCCAATATGACCCTGTTCAAGTTCAAACAGGGCCTGCACTTCGAGAGGATCATAATATTTTGCAAATGCATCAGCATTTACTCGAACAGGCTAGTCGTCCTGATCTAAAAGAAATCTATCAGCTTTTAAGTCAAGCGATTATCACCAGACATCATATTTAAACTCGATTAGATTTTTTCATAACAGCGTAGATCATCTTTATTTTTTCTCCGATTGTGAAATAAAAACAAAGATGAAATAAATCTGTTGATAAGGCATTGATCGAGATATAAAAAAGGGATAAATCATTATGGCAAAAGATTTTAGTTCACAGCAAGTGGTAGAAGGTTACGATCAACATATTCGTAAATTGATCCCCGGATATGAGGTGGTTCATCAACAAATACAAGCATTGTTAAAAACTTATTTGCCTGAGACTGCGCATATTTTAGTAGTAGGTTGCGGAACGGGTTATGAACTTGGTTACTTATTACAAACTTTCCCCAATTGGCACTTCACTGCAACTGATTTATCAGCCGCTATGTTAGATAAAGCGCGAACTTCTCTCCAAGATTTGAATATTGATCATCGTGTTGATTTTCACTTGGGTGATGTTCATGAATTAGAAAATATCGTGAGTTTTGATGCCGCGCTTTCTATTTTAGTGACACATTTTGTTGCATTCCCTCAAAAGTTGGAATTTTTACAAGCCATTCAAAAACGGCTCAAAACAGAAGGTTTATTTATTACTTTTGACTTAACTGAAATTTCTTCAGAACCCGAACAACGTGCTTTAAAAAATATCTGTGAAAGTAATGGACTGACACAAACTCAAACGACTGCCATGTTAAAACGGCTTGCAGATGATTTCTATGCGTTAACGGATGAGCAAACGTTTGAATTGCTCGAACAGGCCGAATTCAATCAAGTGGCACGATTTACTCAAATTTTAAATTACCAAGGTTTTTTAGCTTTTTCAAAATAACAAAATTCAATGTAGTCTGAAACAGATCTATGATTGCTTGCGCATTGAGGATGATATATAAAATGATGATGAGCTGGACTTTTTAGAAAGGTTTGAGCATTTAAAAATGATCCTATCACAGCTCAGTGATTGCTCTGATTTAGGAAAAATTTGAAGTATTTCTCATCTGTTGGTACGTTGTTTATCGATTGAAATGCAATCTTATTATCGAAAAAATTAACAATAAAAGAGTCTTGATACATTATGAGTCAACCTTCATCACAGGATTCATTTTTGACTGAGTTAGATCAGAGTCGTTCAAATTCATCTCGTGATGTGTCACAGCGTAACTTATGTTGTTGTGAAGAGTGTGATGCAATTTATCAGAAAGTGAAACTCGGACGGGGTGAACGCGCGTATTGTAGTTGCTGTGGTGCAGAACTTTATCGGCAAGTTAAACCATTTAATACGCTATTGGCGCTGGTGATAACCGCATTAATTATTTTTATTGTCGCCAATAGTTTTCCCATCGTGAGTGTTGAGCTCAATGGCAATGTTTCCCAAACCACATTGTTGGGGGCAGCCTTGATGATGTTTCATATTGATCGAGCTTTTGTCGGGGTGCTCATTTTAATCACCACATTTATTGTTCCACTCACAGATTTATTGTTACTGGCTTATATCTTTGCATCAGTCAGTGTTTTTAAAACCAGACCCAAATACTTAATCCCTGCGTTAAGAGTAATCTATGTATTTCGAACATGGGGCATGGTCGAAGTTTTTCTAATTGGTGTACTGGTCACTTTGGTGAAATTAGTAGGAATGGTGGTGGTGATTCCGGGGATTGCTTTATGGGCATTTACAATATTGAGCCTATTATTGGTCTATATCGCGTCAGTTAAAGTCCAAGATATTTGGGATGAAGTTGATCGGTGCCAACCATGAAAAAAATCAAACACATCGGGGAACAAGTGCATCAAACAAGCGATGTTGCCGATGATGCCCGTATTCATCGAGTGAATCCAAGAGCGGTTGATCTCGGACTAGTGGCATGTCATTGTTGTGGTCTGGTGAATCCACAAAGTCACCACACGGATCAAACTCAATATTGCATTCGATGTAAGAGTGCATTGCATGTTCGTAAAGATCATAGTCAAAGCCGCACCTTGGCATTGGTGATTGCTGCGACGATTTTATATATTCCAGCAAATGTATTGCCAATGACCATTACCGATTCATTATTGGGACATCAGCAAGATACCATTATGAGTGGGGTCATTTACTTCTGGCAAAGCGGTGATTATTTTGTGGCAGCCGTGATTTTTACGGCCAGTATTTTTATTCCCATGGTCAAGTTGCTAATTTTATACTTTCTGGTTTTTGTGGTGCGAATGCAATCTACTGCGCAATGGACTATATTACCTTCACATTGCAGCGTGTTATATCGTATTGTGGAGTTTGTGGGGCGCTGGTCCATGATAGATGTATTTGTTGTGGCCTTACTAACCGCGCTGATACAAATTCAATCATTGGCCACGATTTTGGCAGGGCCTGGTGCCGTGGCTTTTGGTGCAGTGGTGGTATTGACCATGTTTGCTTCAATGAGTTTTGACCCACGTATTATTTGGGATAATTATTATTTATCCCAACAGCGAATAAATACCTCAACCAATGCTTCAAAAAACAACATGGTGAATCAGGTCAATCATTTGCCATCTAAAAATGATTTTTTTCAGCCTCGTTAAAAAGAACATGCATGATGACGGAAAATAATACAACGAATAACCCCGCAGAAGCTGATCCCACTCAAACGGATCATCAGACTGAGCAACGTGTGCCACAGCCTCAGAAAAAAAAGGGCAAATGGCGACCTGCATTAATTTGGTTGATTCCGTTTATTGCCTTATTAATTGGGCTGTCTTTGGCAATCAAATCTATTCTTGCAATCGGGCCGACGATTTATGTTTCATTTCGAACGGCTGAAGGATTGGTGGCTGGCAAGACGACTGTTAAATATCGGCAAGTAGATATCGGATTGGTTCGTGAAATTGAACTGTCGGATGATCGCTCACACGTTATTGCCAAAATCGAATTACGCAAAGATGCCAGTAATTTTGCAGCGAAAGATTCGCGATTTTGGGTGGTGCGCCCTAGAGTAGGAACCAGTGGTATTTCAGGCATAGATACTTTATTTTCTGGCTCATATATTGGCGTCGATGGCGGAAAAGCAAAGGAAAAAAAAGAAGAATTTAACGGATTGGAAGTCCCACCTGTCGTGACCTCGGATGTACCAGGTAAAAGATTTTTCTTAAAAGCAAAAGATTTGGGATCGTTAGATATTGGATCTCCTATTTATTATCGACGGATCAATGTTGGTCAAATTACTGCGTATAATTTGGCTAAAGATGGTCAGCATGTTGAGCTACAAACCTTTATTCGTTCACCTTACGACAAATTTGTCACGCAAGATGCGCGTTTTTGGCAGGCCAGTGGGATTGATGTGAGTTTAAATGCATCTGGATTTAATCTGGATACGCAGTCTTTGGCAAGTATCGTGGCGGGTGGTATTGCATTTGGATACCCTGATAATTCTGATGCGCCGATTGCTCAGAATTCGAGTCACTTTAATCTATGGGACTCTAAAACAGAGGCTTTAAAAGATCCTGATGGTAAAGCGATTAATATTGTCATGTATTTTGATCAGTCGTTACGTGGTTTAAGTGCAGGTGCGCCAATTGACTTTATGGGGATTGATGTCGGAGAAATTAAAGCGATCAATGCTGAGTTTGATCACAATTATACACATGTACGTATGCGTGCTGAAGGCGTGGTTTATCCATCCCGTTTAACGCATGGTCAGGAGATGGATCCTGATGGAGAGATTTTTAAACGTTTTGTGCAAAATGGTTGGCGAGCACAAATGCGAACAGGTAATTTAATCACAGGTCAAAATTATATTGCTTTCGATCTGTTCCCTAAGGCTAAGCCTGCATCCGTAAAAGTATTGCCGAGTGGTCGCTTTGAAGTTCCAACCATGCCATCTGAATTAAAAGGATTACAGGCTCAGATTTCTCAGATTGCAGATAAATTGACTAAATTCCCACTGGTAGAAATTGGTCAGGATATGCGAAAAACACTGGGGAATATGAATAATGCGATTAACTCAACCAATCAACTGGTTCAACAGTTAGATGGCAAAGTTGCGCCAGAATTACAATCTACCTTGAATGATGTACGTGGGACTTTACGTTCGACCCAATCTATTCTCTCTAGCGATGCGCCAATGCAACAAGACGTTCGCCGAGCTTTACAGCAAATGACTCGTGCAGCAGCATCTTTACAATTAATGTCAGATTATATTGAACAACATCCAGAATCGTTGATTCGCGGTAAAACTCCTGAGGTAGATCGAAATGAAAAATAAAAATAATTTCAGATTAGGTGTCGTCATCCTGACAGGAGTATTTCTGAGCGCCTGCTCAAGCTCACCAACACCCAACTATTACACCTTGCAGGCTAAAGCAACACCGATTACACATTCGGGGGTGAGAGTCATTGAAGTTATGCCTGTTGGATTGCCTGATCGCTTAGATCGGGCATCTATTGTGGTACAGGATCATCAAGGCAGATCTAAAGTGCTGGACAATGATCGTTGGACCTCGACTTTAAGTACCCAATTAAGAGATGGTTTGTCGGCAGGATTACAGCAAAAATTGGGTGCGGTCGATCGATATAATAGTGGCATGTCTGCTGGTCAGGTGTCTTATCGAATTGCGACTGATTTTTCAAATTTTGATGTGATTGAGGATTCTGCAAATCATCCACTGACAAGTACGCATGATCACTATATGAATGTCATGGTGACATGGATCATTAAAGCAGATATTCCGCTAGCAATGGAGTCATCTGCTACGAATCAAGCTACAACTACTTTACAAAATCGTTCAATCAGTTGTCGAACTCATTTCACTGTGCCTGTTCAGGGTGAGCGTCGAAATATTAATAATATTGTGGCGGCCTCCACACAATCACTGAATCGAATTATTGAAAATATTGCTGATTCTGTGGTGATGATGAATGCGAAAAAAGTAGTGAGCATCGATGGTGTGACTTGTAGCTAAAGCTTCGATTGTTCTTTTTTAAATGTGCTCATCGTCGTTTATTTATAAGTCATCTTCAATGGGGAGTAGCGCATAAAATGGTATTTGTGCGCTCTGATCGGTTTGTAAATGTCACATTTGGATACATCTGAAAAAACCTATTTCAAAGTGCTAAAACGGTTTATTTTTATTCAGCTTAGCTTTAGCTATGGTTTAATCGGATCAAGAACAAAGATATAAATTGGGCTAATTGTTGAATAAGCTGAGAGAAATCCATGCTCTCCATCTAGCTGATTTTGCCTTTTCACAGTAGAATATGCGCTCTCTCTAAAGTCACATTGCGGTAAAGTTCAAAAGACTTGCCCGTGGAGCCAAAATCAACATGTTTATCGTGGCCGGTGCACCAGCACATTCTTCATTCAAGAAAGCTCAACTATTAACACGTTTATCGTCAATCAGTTCAGTCCAAACCTTTGACAGCCAATGGGTTTACCTGTTTGATCAAGCGCTCGACGAGCAGCAGCATCAATCTGCATTGCAACTTTTAAATGATGGTACATCGTTTGAGTTGCGCCAAGTGGCCAATGATGAACTTCAAGTTTTGGTCACTCCACGCATTGGAACGATTTCACCGTGGTCTTCTAAAGCGACAGATATTTTTAAAAACTGTAATACCCCAGTGCATCGTTTGGAACGCGGTATTTTATATACCTTAAAAGGTGTTTCTGAACTCAGTAATGAAGTCAAACAGGCTTTGCATGATCGTATGACTGAAACCGTTTTCAGCCAGATCGAAGATGCCCATCGTTTATTTTTAGAAACAGCACCAAAACCATTAAACTCAATTGATATTTTGGGTGAAGGAAAACAAGCACTGATCAAAGCCAATAATGAATTTGGTTTTGCTTTGTCTGAACAAGAAATTGACTATTTAACTCAAGCCTTTACTGACTTGGGGCGCAATCCAAACGATATCGAATTGATGATGTTTGCGCAGGCAAACTCTGAACATTGTCGTCACAAAATCTTTGGATCAGAATGGACAATTGATGGTGAAAAACAATCATTATCGTTGTTCCAGATGATCAAAAATACCTATAAAGAGTCACCAGGTGAAGTATTGTCGGCATATAAAGACAATGCTTCTGTGATTGTAGGTTATGACACTCAGCGTTTTTATCCAAAGAAAGACAATGAAACAGGTCATTTTATATATAAATATAAGAGCCAAGCGGCTCACATCTTGATGAAGGTGGAAACCCATAACCATCCAACTGCCATTTCTCCTTTTGCGGGGGCTGCAACTGGCTCGGGCGGTGAAATTCGTGATGAAGGTGCAACTGGTCGTGGTGGTAAACCAAAAGCAGGTTTAACAGGCTTTACTGTGTCTAACCTGAATATTCCGGGTTTTGAGCAGCCATGGGAAGATAACTACGGCAAACCTTCACGTATGGCATCGCCATTACAAATTATGATTGAAGGCCCATTGGGCGGCGCGGCATTTAATAACGAATTTGGTCGTCCTAACTTAAATGGTTATTTCCGTACTTTTGAACAAAACGTCAATGGCGAAGTGAAAGGTTTTCATAAACCGATTATGATTGCAGGTGGTTACGGCAATATTCGTCCTGACCATGTGGAAAAAGATGCGATTCAACCGGGTGATTTATTGATTGTACTCGGTGGCCCAGCCATGTTGATCGGTTTAGGTGGCGGTGCAGCATCTTCTGTGGATAGCGGTACCATGGGTGAAAATCTGGACTTTGCTTCAGTACAACGTGAAAACCCTGAGATGGAACGCCGTTGCCAAGAAGTGATTGATACTTGCTGGCGCATGGAAGACTTTAACCCAATCGTTTCTGTTCATGACGTGGGTGCAGGTGGTCTATCTAATGCCATGCCTGAACTAGTCAATGATCATGAGTTGGGTGCGATTTTAAACTTGCGTAAGATTCCATCGCTTGAACGTGGCATGAGCCCAATGGAAATCTGGTCAAATGAAGCACAAGAACGCTATGTACTTGCGATTCGTCCAGAGTCGTTAGACTTGTTTGAAGAAATCTGTGCGCGTGAACGTTGTCCGTTTGCGGTCTTGGGTGAAGCAACTGAAGCACGTCATTTGACTGTTGAAGATCCATTATTCCATGACAATGCGGTAGATATCCCAATGCAAGTCATGCTCGGTGGTACACCGCGTATGCAGCGTTCGTATGAAACCGTTGAACGTACAGGCAACGAGTTTGATACCTCAAAAATTGATCTAAAAGATGCAATTTTCCGTGTTTTGAAAAATCCAACTGTTGCATCTAAATCATTCCTGATCACCATTGGTGACCGCTCAATTACAGGTATGGTGGCGCGTGATCAAATGGTCGGCCCATGGCAGGTTCCAGTCGCGGATGCTGCGGTGACTACAACCAGCTTGCAAGGTTATACAGGCGAAGCAATGGCAATGGGTGAACGTCCACCAGTTGCATTGTTAAACCCAGCGGCTTCTGCGCGTTTGGCTGTTGCTGAGGCATTGACCAATATCGCCTCTGCTAATATTGAACAATTAGGTGATATCAAGCTTTCTGCAAACTGGATGGCAGCAGCAGGTCAAAAAGGTGAAGATCAAGCCTTGTTTGAGGGCGTAAAAGCGATTGGGATGGAAATGTGTCCAGCTTTGGGCATTGCGATTCCAGTCGGTAAAGATTCACTCTCGATGCGTACTACATGGAGTGATGATGGCATTGAGAAAGCTGTAACTTCACCAATGTCTGGAGTGATTACTGCATTTGCACCAGTAAGTGACGTGCGTAAAACATTAACGCCTGAGCTTAGACAGATTGATGGTTCTGTACTGGTACGTATTGATTTGTCTAAAGGTCAATTCCGTATCGGTGCATCGATTTTGACCCAAGTGTATAAAGCCATTGGTACGGTTACGCCAGATGTAGACAGTTTTGAAGATTTAAAAGATTTCTTTAATCTGATACAGGATTGGAATAATCGCGGTCTGGTACAAGCTTACCATGACATTGGTGATGGTGGTTTGTTGGCTACTGTGGCTGAGATGATGTTTGCATCACGTTTAGGTGCAGCTTTAGAACCACAAACAATTGAAAGTTTATTTGCAGAAGAAATTGGTGCAGTTTTACAACTTAAAGCCACTGATTGGGATGCGTTACAAGCTGAAATTGAAAGCTCGAATTTAAGCGATGCTATACATTTGGTTGGACGTGTGAATAACACTGATCAACTGAGTATCAATGGTTTAATATTAGCGCGTGCCGAACTACAACAAGCATGGGCAGAAGTGTCTCATCAAATCCAGCGCTTACGTGATAACGTAGAAACAGCCGATCAGGAATTTGCACTTATTGCAGATCAGACCCATAAAGGTCTCATTGCACAAGCAACTTATGATCTAAACGAACCTGTTGAAGCGCCATTCATTGCAACACGTCGTCCAAATATGGTGATTTTGCGTGAGCAAGGTGTCAACGGTCATGTTGAGATGGCAGCAGCCTTCGACAAAGTTGGGTTCAATACTGTCGATGTGCACATGAGTGATTTATTGGCAGGTCGTGTTGATCTTCAAGATTTTGAAGGTTTAGTCGCTTGTGGTGGTTTTTCTTATGGCGACGTGCTTGGTGCTGGTGGTGGCTGGGCGAAGTCAGTATTGTTTAATCCAAAATTGCGTGATCAGTTTGAAAGCTTCTTTAACCGTGAAAGTACCTTTAGTTTAGGGATTTGTAATGGTTGTCAGATGTTGTCACAACTTGCGCCACTGATTCCTGGTGCAGACAACTGGCCACGTTTCCATCGTAACGTATCAGAAGTTTTTGAAGCACGTGCGGTCAATGTACGTGTAGAAAAATCGGTATCGGTATTGCTGCAAGATATGCAGGGTTCAATTCTGCCAATCGCTGTAGCACATGGAGAAGGGCGTGTGGTTGCAAGTAATGAGCACTTGGCTAGCTTGAATAGCAATGATCAAGTGACCTTGCGTTATGTAGATAGTTTGGGTCAACCGACGCAACATTATCCACTGAATCCAAATGGTTCACCTGAAGCAATTACGGGTGTAACTTCGAAAGATGGCCGAGCTACGATTATGATGCCACATCCAGAGCGTAATTTCCGTGCTTTACAACACTCATGGAAACCAGAAGACTGGAATGAAGATGGTGCATGGTTACGTATGTTCCGTAATGCACGTAAGTTTATTGGTTAATATAAATCAGTGATTAAAAAAACCATCTTTGATTGACTCAATCAAAGATGGTTTTTTATTGGGTCTACAATGATTAAGAAAGTCGTTCCAATTCTTATAAGACGAAAAGCACAGACCTTTGAAATATTGGCTTTTAGACATCCTTTAGCAGGAATGCAATTGGTGAAAGGAAGCATAGAGCCAAATGAAACCTATGAGCATGCTGCAATTCGTGAGTTATTTGAAGAATCAGGTCTGATTGCACGAGATAATCCCAAATTTATAGGGAACTTAGTACTTAAATCTAATCATCAAGATTGGTATTTTTATTGCTGTGAGGCGACTCAAGTTATACCAGATACATGGATTCATTATTGTCTTGATGATGGTGGTTTAGAGTTTAAGTTTTTCTGGCATCGCTTATATCAAGAACCAAGTGAAGACTGGCATGAGATTTTTCGAGAAGCGCTATTTTTCCTAAGAAAATTTGTCAATGATGATGAAAATGACTCAGTATTTTAAAACTTAAAGTTAGCCCACAGACTTTTTAAATTTAACTGGCTCTAAATTGGTATAGGTTTTGCTTTTATTTTATACAAGTAAAATAAAACTAGCTTGGAGTACAGATATGGAAAAAAATAAGTTAATGCTTACTCGAAAACGTAAAGGTTGGATGTGGTTTTGCGCAGTCATTACCGCAGAATTATTATGGATTTTGGGAAATTATCTGGTTTTACAATCATAACGATTAATCCTGAAACTAAATCGTTTAAGATAAACCTAATTTATTCATCTTATATCGGATTATGCTTAAACTGATTTATTACGTACCTGAATCTCATCTTGAAGTGACTAAACAAGCTATTTTTGCAGCTGGAGCAGGTGGAATCGGTAACTATCAACACTGCGCATGGCAAGTGAAAGGAATTGGGCAGTTTAAGCCAGTCTGCGGTGCAAATCCATTTTTAGGCAAATTGGATGAGTTAGAACAGTTTGAAGAATGGCGCGTAGAAACCATTGTTTCAGAAGAAAAAGCCAGTACCGTTGCAACAGCATTAAAAGCAAGCCATCCTTATGAAGAGCCTGCTTTTGAATTTATTCAGATTTTAGATATTCAATAATTAAACTTTTTGAATGAATAAATCACGGTCAAAACGATACTGCGGGAAAAATACACCATCACTCGCACGTTCGCCTGCACCAATGACCATCACAGGAAATTGCTGATCATTAAGTTTTAATATCTTACGAACCATTGGCTCATCAAAACCTTCCATCATACAACTATCAAAACCATAAGCGCGGAGTGAAAGCACTAGATTTTCACAAGCCAAAGCGGTGGATTTACTTGCCCAGAGCTTGGCATCGGCAGGATTAAATGCCGTGACAGGAAGTTGTTTATCTAAGCTTCGTGCCACTTTAAACGCGACTTTTTTAAAGTTGCCGAGTGCATTGAAATAACCAGTTTTATAGTTATACGGAATGAAACGATAGTATTTTTTGACCATTTCAGGGGCTTCAGGAAATGGAAATTCTGAAATATTCTTTTTCGCCATTTCATCGACACGATCTGTTCGCGCAACACAAACAATAAGTTCGGAAGCCGTTTTTGCTGCTAATTGTCCCAGACAAGCTTTAACTAACTGTTTTTTCTTCGCAGGATGTTGGACGACATAAAATGTCCAAGGTTGTAGATTGGACGAGTTTGGTGCAATAAGTGCCAAGTCAAGACATGCATCAAGCACTTCGGTTGGAATGGCTTTATCCGTGAATTTGCGTACGGAACGACGACTCTCGATCACTTTACGAAAATTTTCAACATCAATATCTTGGGGTGCAGGCTCAAAATAACGTTTTTTATCTGAAACCTGCTGAGAATTTTTTGGGAGATTTTCTGAATTTGCCATCACTATTTAAATATTTCGTTATGAAGATGATGAATGAGAATAACATTCAATCATTTTATCTAGGTAAAAAAGTGTATTCCTGAGATTAAGCTGCATCTTATTCATTGGTTTTTCAATGCAGACATTCAATCTCAGGTTTTTTTAGTGTTAGACTTCATTCATAATTGTTGAAACCCTCTTTATTTTTCTCCCATAGGGAGAAATAAAAAGGATTTATGAAAGAAGTCTATTGATTTTATCCAAATTGGGAAAAATCGGGCTTACGCTTTTCCATAAAGGCTTGAACCGCTTCTTTCATTTCAGGCGAACGGACACGTTGCATGAAAATCTCGGCTTCATCATCAACACATTGCACAATTTCATCAAGATCATGCTTCATGAGAGCTTTGGATTGTCGAATGGATGCAAGTGGTAATGCAGCCAATTGCTGAGCAGTTTGTTCGGCCAATGCGTAAACATCATCACTGATTTGATTGACCAAACCTGCTTTTTCTGCAATCTCTGCGTTAAATTTTTTGGCGGTAAATAAAAGTTCTGCGGCACGGTGATAACCTGCTTGTTTCACCAATAAACGACTTGCAGCGCCTTCTGGCGATAGACCAAGACTGACAAATGGAATCTGGAATAACGCTGTGTTGTCTGCATAGACAATATCTGCATGCAGTAAAATCGTGACACCAATTCCAATCGCAACCCCTTTAACTGCAACAATCAGCGGTTTAGAAAGTTTCGCCGCTGATTTGAGTAAAACAAAAGGAGGTTGATCTCCAGCTTTGCCTTGATAAGGTTTTTGAATAAATGACATAAAGTCTTTCATGTCATTACCCGCAGAAAAGTCTGCATCTGCGCCACGCAAAATCACCACGCGAACCTGACTGGATTGATCTGCTTCATCCAGTGCCTGTGCAATCCACAAATACAATTCACCATATAATGCATTTTTTGCTTCAGGGCGATGAATGGCTAAAGTCAGTATGCCATTTTCAAGTTTTGCATTTAAATGTTGATGAGGTTGTTGAATACAGCGAAGTGTCATCGTACTATCCTTGCTTTCAATCTTGGGTTTATGTCTGCCATTATGTCGTAAATTTGATTATAAATGACTACTGGTGAGTTCATAAAAAATTAAGTTGGTTTATGTACATATTTGATTATCTCGTTTTTATTGGACGTTTTCAGCCTTTTCATCTTGCACATTTGCAAACTGTAGAAATAGCCCTCCAACAAAGTCAAAACGTTATATTGGCTTTGGGATCGGCGCAACCTGAGCGTAATATTAAAAATCCTTTTTTGGCAGCAGAAAGGGAGCAAATGATTCTTTCTAATTTTTCCGAGGAAGATCAAGAGCGGATTCACTTTGTACATGTCATTGATGTCTATGATGATCAAAAATGGGTCAATCAAGTCAAAACACTGGTTAAGCAGATCACGCCAACGCATGCAAAAATTGGTTTAATTGGGCATTTTAAAGATGAATCCTCGTATTACTTAAAGCTTTTTCCTGAGTGGACCATGGTGGAGTTAGAAAGTTTGAAAGAGTCGATGTCTGCTACTCCGATCCGAGAGGCTTATTATCGTGGTGAAATCCAAAAACAGGCATTTCCACAGGGAACGATTCAGTTTTTGGAGAATTTTCAGAAAACTTCAATCTATCGGCAATTACAAAATAAGTTTGTATTAAATGACAAGTCGAATCTGGTTTAGGAGATTAAAGTAAAGTCTCTTTTCCTGTCTTGGTGTTTATGATGACTGTCATTGCAAATCAGCGATTAGCAAAAAGTTTATGGATTGGTGCGTTGATTGTGGTATCAATGAGCCAAGTTCATGCGGCAAATTGGGTATTAGCTCCAACAAGCAATGTCGGATTTCATATCGATTCAGCTCGTGAGTCTATGGTCATCGCTAAGTTTAATACTGTACATGCGACTTTGAACTTTGATGAAAATGCGCCACAGCAGGCATCTACACGCTTTATAATGGATGTGGATAGTTTAAGTTTGAATAATCCTGCCATGAAAAGTACATTATTGGGAAAAGATTTATTTTATGCTGCACAGTTTAAGACGGTAAGTTTTAAAAGTGATCAATTTAGAGTTTTGGGAAATAATAAGTATCAAATTATAGGGCAATTAACCATAAGAGGGATTACTCGACCTGTCATTTTTGATAGCACACTAAAACCTGTTACCAACAATCAAAAGTTAATGAATATGGTGTCTTCAACAACGATCAATCGAACTGATTTTGGTATGAAAAAGGCACCAGACGGGATGGGTGAAAAAATAAATATCAAGATGAACGTCGATTGGAAAGTAAAACGTTAATTGTTCATCATAAAAATTCAGATGTAGCTTATGAGCAATCAATAAGCTACATCATTCGAAATCTAATTATTTTGTTGAAGAGTTTTTAAATCTTCCAGAACTTGTTCGGCATGTCCTGCGGCTTTGACTTTACGATAACTTTTAACCAGTTGTTTGTTATGGAAAATAAAAGTTGAACGTTCTATGCCCATGACTTTTTTACCATACATATTTTTTTCTTTAATCACATCAAAATGCTGGCAAAGGATTTCATCTTTATCGCTAATTAAATCGATCGTCAATGCCTGTTTTTCAGTAAAATTTTGATGTGCTTTGACTGAGTCACGTGATACACCAACAATTGTTGCCCCAAGAGCATCAAATTGATCTTTTAAACATGAAAACCCAACGGCTTGAGTGGTACAACCAGGTGTCGAATCTTTCGGGTAAAAGTAAAGAATTAACCATTCAGCAGAGACATCTGCCAGATTAATTTCACCCTGTGTTGTGGGGAAAGTTTGATTGGGTAATGAAATATTTTCACTGCTCATTATTATTCTCCATATTTTCCATAAAAAACTAGCCACATAAAGTGGCTAGCAAATCACATCAGTTCTGCTTATTTTTTGCCTTGAGCAGATTTCATCGCTTCTTCAGTCAAACCTTTTAACTTGCCAGTCAACTGTGGGCCAAAGCATGCTTGAAGATCTTTATTTTGCTGTTGTACAAAAGCTAAAGAACTTGGGCTTTTCTTGGCATTGATGGCACTTTGCACTTCCCATTTTTGCGCATTGGTCATTTTACCATCTGCTTCGACTGCACAAGTACAATACTTACTCACTTCTGCCGCAGTTAATTTATTGCCTTTACCTGTTTCATCTTTACACAGATTAATTAAAGCACCTTTTACATTTGTACTCTTGTAGGCTTGTTGAAGTTTATTTTCATCAGCAGCATGTGAAACCGTTGCAGTAAAAGCAGCAGCAGCCATAAGTGAAGAAAGAAGTAGTTTTGTGTTCAATAATTTCATAAATATTACCTGATTATTATGGTATATAGCGTGTAGGATCTGCAATGCCAGCTTCCATAAACCCTTGTTTACGTAAACGACAGCTATCGCATTTCCCACATGCACGACCTTCAGCATCTGCCTGATAGCAAGAAACAGTTTGACTATAGTCTACGCCATGTTCAATACCTAAACGTATAATATTCGCTTTGGATAAATGTAACAAAGGTGTTTCAAATGTAAGAGGTTTTCCCTCTACACCTGCTTTAGTAGCCAAACGTGCCATATTTGTAAATGCTTCAATATATTCTGGTCGGCAATCTGGATAACCTGAATAGTCTACCGCATTGACCCCAATCACAATGGCTTCCGCTCCAAACACTTCCGCAGCAGCCAGCGCGTAAGATAAAAAGATGGTATTACGAGCTGGCACATAGGTAATTGGAATACCTTCTTGCTCATGATCTGGCACATCAATATTATGATCGGTGAGTGCAGAACCCCCTAAATTACCCAAATCAATATTAATGACACGGTGTTCTACACCTGCATTTTGAGCAATCGCTTTAGCTGCATCAAGTTCAGTCGTGGAGCGCTGTCCATACATAAAACTGAGCGCCATACATTCATAACGCGCTTGTGCCCAAGCTAGGCAAGTCGTCGAGTCTAAGCCGCCTGATAATAAAACAATGGCACGAGGGCGCATATGATATTCTCCAAAAATAACTAACAAAATAAACTGGATTAACGACCTGTTTCGTCATTCCAGAGCAATTTATGCAATTGCAATTGAAACCGTACAGGGAGATGGTCATCTAAAATCCATTGCGCCATATCACGCGCTAACTGGGGTAGTTTAACCGAAGCTTTTTCAACTGCAAAAGCAGGGGAAAACCAGACGGTGCTGACTTTCTCATCCAACTGATAATTCTCTAATTGCTGTTTAGACCATTCATAATCTTCACGATTACAAATCACAAATTTGATTTGGTCATGCGGAGTTAAATAATCCAAATTACTGAGCAGATTACGCTTTTCTTCACCAGACGTTGGGGTTTTTAAATCCAGTACTTTAGATACACGAGAATCGACTTTGGACACATCTAGCGCACCACTGGTTTCCAAAGAAACCTGACAGCCCAAATCTGACAATCTGGTTAGTAAATGCAAACAATTTGGCTGAGCAAGAGGTTCACCTCCTGTCACACAAATATAAGGTGTTTTAAACGATAACGCTGTTTCAATAATTTGATCGAGTGACTGACGTTCACCGCCTTCAAAAGAATAAGTCGTATCACAATAGGTGCAGCGTAGTGGACAGCCCGTTAAACGAATAAAAACAGTGGGTAAGCCTGCGGTATTGGCTTCTCCTTGCAAGGAATAAAAAATTTCTGTAATACGAAGCCCCGCCGCAGGATCTGATACCGGAATAGTCGTTGAGCGTAGAGAAGTCATTGCAGAAATACCACATCTTAGAAAACAAAAATCTCTACGATCAGATTTGAACGTAGAGACGAGGAACAATTAAACTCCGCAAATAAATGCAATTAGTCAGCGCGAAGTAAATCGTTCAAACTGGTTTTAGCACGAGTTTTAGCATCCACTTTTTTCACGATTACCGCAGCATAAAGGCTATAAGTACCGCATTTTGATGGAAGACTACCCGCAACAACCACAGAACCTGCTGGTACACGGCCATAGTGAATTTCGCCAGTTTCACGATCAAAGATTTTGGTTGATTGACCAATGAATACACCCATTGAAATCACAGAACCTTCTTCAACAATCACACCTTCAACGATTTCAGAACGGGCACCGATAAAACAGTTGTCTTCGATAATGGTTGGGTTGGCTTGTAAAGGCTCTAAAACACCACCAATCCCTACACCACCAGATAAATGAACATTTTTACCAATTTGCGCACATGAACCCACAGTTGCCCATGTATCCACCATAGTGCCTTCATCTACGTAAGCACCGATGTTGACATAAGAAGGCATTAACACGACATTTTTTGCCTGAAAACTACCACGACGCGCTACAGCAGGCGGTACAACACGTACACCCGCAGCTTTGAACTGTTCTTCAGTCCAGCCTGCATGCTTAGTATCAACCTTGTCATAGAAACGTAAATCACAAGATTCGATTGGTTTGTTATCATTCAATTTGAAAGATAATAACACGGCTTTTTTTAGCCATTGATGAACCACCCATTCGCCATCGATTTTTTCAGCAACACGTAATGTACCGTTGTCTAAACCCGCAATCGCTTGCTCTACAGCATCACGAATTTCTGTTGGGCAAGCTGTAGCACTTAAATTTGCACGATCTTCAAATGCTTGCTCAATGATTGTAGAAAGCTGAGACATGTTCTTCCTTCCAAAAAAATTTGCATAATTTTACACTAATTAGCGTCGATAATGTTGTGAAAGAAAAGATTGATTTGAAAAAAGCTATTTAAAATCTTGATAAAAAAAATTACGAATAACTGCTTTAAAAACAAGAACCAAACTTATTTGTATCAAAACTTAACAGAAAATGATCAATTCTCGTATAAAACCAAACCATACTTTCTCCTAAGATACATCTACGCAATAAAAATTTAGATTTGAATAAAAGTCTTTTGAGGAGAGAGCAATGAAAACATTAAAACTACTTGCGGTTGCTGGTGCTTTAGCTGCTGTGGCGGGGACTACTATGGCTGATGATTCTGTAGTCCATGATCATTATGCATTTGATCAGAAACAACTTCTTCCAGTTGGTGTTCGTGCTGAAGTCGGTACGACTGGTTATGGTGGTGCTTTCCTTTGGCAGGCCAATCCATACGTTGGTTTAGCACTGGGTTATAACGGTGGTGACATTTCTTGGTCAGATGATTTGTCAATTAATGGATCCAAATATGATCTGGATATGGACAATAACAACGTTTATTTAAATGCTGAAATTCGTCCTTGGGGAGCGAGTGCAAGTCGTTGGGCACAAGGTTTGTATGTAGCTGCTGGTGCAGCTTATGTAGATAATGATTACGATTTGGATCGACGAGTTGGTCAAGGTCGTAATTTTACCGTCAATAATACTGATTTCAATGCTACCTCAGATGTCCATATCAGCGGTAAAATGTCATACAAAAATGATATTGTTCCTTATTTAGGCTTTGGTTTCGCACCAAAATTTAATGATCACTGGGGCTTGTTTGGTGAAGTAGGTGCTTATTATACAGGTAATCCACAAGTTTCATTAGATGTGGTTTCAGGGACTGCATTAAATGGTAATGGAGCAATTTTAGATGATGAAGTTGCGAAAGAACAGCAAAAAATTGAAGACAAAAACAAATATGAATGGTTACCAGTGGGTAAAGTTGGTGTTAACTTCTATTGGTAAGCTAAGTTTGCTAAAAAGAACCGCTTAAGCGGTTCTTTTTTATTCAATAACAAATAATAATTCAGAGCATTTAACTTTATTTATTGATCTTGTACATCAGTCAGGCGATCTAGTTTTTTCTGGAAATAATCACCTTGTAAATAGCGCGCTTCAATATTCCATGCATTTGCAAACAAAGTCATATCATTTAAACCCTGAGCTAAGATTTCTATAGGTTTAATTTGATGAAAGTTTTCCAGTTTTTGTTGTAATTGTGATATGTCATGATTTGAGGCTAACATTTTACATAAATTAGGGTGTAGGCTTAAATAATCCAGATCGGTTTGACTTAAAATAGAGTCGCTATACATTGAGATACCAAAGTCACGTACAGAAATTTCCACTTCATTTTGCTTTAATTTAGCAAATTGCTGTTGAGCCAAAGGCGCGTTCTGACTGATGGATTCCTCAGAGAACTGTAATATTAATGGCGCTTTAGCGCGGCTACCGACAATGGTAAGAAGCTTGCCCATCAAATCAGGTAATTGTTTGTCATTTAAAAGAATATGACGATTTAAATTAATGATCAGCTTTGCAGTTGGGTATTGTGTTAAAAAATTGTGTAATTGTTTGCAGGCTTCGACTAATATCCAGCGATCAACTTTAATAGAAAGTTCTGGATCATCACGTAAATCCGCAAGATGATTAATATCTTGCCAACTATTGTCATAAATGAAACCGCTCGTTACTTCATAAATATACAAATTACTGTCTTGTTTATCATAAAGTTGTTGGTATTTTAGATGAATATCACCTGCTTCAAGTTTTTGTTGAAGCGTTTGAAGTATCGAATGTTGAACTTTGGGAATATTTTCGGTACTGATGTCTATTTGTTTAAGAACAGCGACCTGACCTAAATCACGTTGAGACAAACTTTGTTCCATATTAGGTAAAGGCTGATGAAATGCTTGCTCTAAAATATCATCAAAGTTTTTATCATCTGCGATACTAGGTTGATTTAATACAGAAAAACCTAAATGTAAATGTAAATGTAAAGTTGAGTTATCAACACTTAACAACTGAGGTTTTTCTAATGATTTGAGGCTGATTAATTGAGACTTAAGAACTTGGTCAGATTCTGCCTGAAATAAAGCCACGTAGAGTACGGGATTAATTCTGAAAACAGAAACATTGACTTGTTCTTTAATAAAGCCATAAATATTGGAAAAATAAGTTTTAATCGTTTCTAGATTATGTTTAAAGACATCATCAGGACAGCTTGAAAGCGTCACTATAACAAGTGCATTGACCTCTGCGGGTTGTTTATTTAACTGACGATTGATAGCATTTAAGGCATTGATATTGGGTGACAGCTTTTCAGTTTGACTCGCTTGCGATGCTATTGCGTTATTGGGTTGGATTGAACTAGATGTACTGTCTTCATACTCGATAGTCAATTGAACGGCATCATCTTCATCACAAGGTAAAAATTCAATTTTAAGCGGGTTTGCAATCGTAATTGCAGAATTTCTACAAACAATATCAAAGCTGGCTTGGTCAAATATTCCTTGTGAAACACGTTTAAATTTTTGTTTAAATTGATTAGGATCTGTCGGCTGTAAAATATCAAGAATAGGAAGACCGACTAGCTCATTTTCATTTTTTAACCCAAAAAGTGCCAAGTATTCAGCATTCGCTTTGATGTGAATACCTTCTTGTAGTGTCGCAACCGCCTTATTGCTTTCTTTTACAATAGATTGAACGTGAGAATGTGCAGTCTCTAATTCTTCAATTAAGCGTTGTTCATTTTGTTGCAAACGGCTGTAGGATAATGCTCTAACAATTGCAATATATAAATGCTCTGGTGCTTTGAGATCAATAATTTCATAGACACCTTTATGTATATAACTCAGATAATCATTAGCGCTATATTGATCAGGAGTCAGCAATAAAACAGGCAAATTGGGCTGCGTTGATACTTGAATGAGGGACAATACCTGTTCAATTTTTAAGTCATAAGCTCGCCCAAAAATGACTATATCCCAACCGATATTTAATTGCTTTTCAAAGCTATTTAAATCATCTAGCAGTGTTGCCTGAACTTGATGATTTTTGGAGTTAAATAGCTCAATAATTTGATTATAACGAAGCTGGTTATCATCAATAATGAGTAAACGTGTTTTGCTTAATTTCAACTTTTTAGAAAGTAACGAGTTTCTCACTTTAACGCTTCCCATAAATCCTGATTATCTGAATCTTTGGCCTGTTTAAACATCAATTTTTTCAGGCTGTTTTGCTGTTGATCATCCAAGAGTTCATAGTCAAATTGCACAAAGCTTTGGGTGACCAGTTGCGCTTTGAGCAAATACACTTTGAACTCTTCTTTTTCTAACCTTAGATGAACCCCTTGTTGCTCTCTGAAAATTTGTGCACCTGGTAAAATCAGAGTTGTTTTAACCTGATCCAAATTTTGGCTTTGCATGAGTAAAGCAGGGTAATAATTATGACGATGACGGTCTGCTTGTACACGAACAGCGCAAGGGAAAATATCTTGCGCTAATATTTCTAAACCAATTTCCAGACTTTTTTCAGCCGATTGTTTAATCCAGCGAATTACTCCACCACGCCATTGGCTATGTGTATCTTCTTTAACCAGTATAAATTCACCCGTTCTTAAATTTTTAGGGGCTTCTTCAGTCCATTTAATTCGATAACCATTGACACTAATATCTAACACTTCGGTTTGATAAATAAGTTTGGCCTCACGATTTAAACGCTGGTTATTGGGAACATCGCTTGATGACTCTTGTTGGGTTAAGCCAGATGAGGTTTTTGAGCTATTTTGGAAACCATAATGACTCTCAAGCTGAAGCGTTTCATTAAAATTTTTAGCTTTAGATAAGTAAAAATGGGCAGTTAGCAAACCAAAACAAATTTGTAATTGTGCTGAATATTCATATCGTTCATGTTGACGTTCAGCCACCGTTCCTAAAATGTTCTGAACATGAAATTTTAGCGCAGGACTCAAATAAATTTTCTCTGTTTGAGACAGATAATCCGCATTACGATGCAAAGTCGCGGTAATGTGTTCAAGTAAATCTTGGATGACGACATAAATAGAGGGGCTAAACCCTGAGTTTTGATGTTTATTATAAACAGGCGGATGATCTTTTTGAGTATCAATCACATATTTGGATAGTGTCGTTTCTTTTGGGAAAATCTGGATCTTCTTAGCCCAATCATAACTACATTGATATAAAGCCTGAATCTCAGCCTGACGAATCTGATTGGTATTTAGAATATCTAGTAAAATCAGTTGGGCATAGGCTTGGGTAATATTATTGAGCTGATTTTGAGTGCCTTGCAATTGATTGATATTGGCCAGATGCACATGAGATTTCATTGCGACTTCATATAAATGATGAGCAATTAACCATTGCCCAGTCATTGGCTCACTGTAGAGCATGTGCTCCTGATATAGTAATTCTGTGAGCTGTTTTAAACCATAAAATATGGCAAGTGTTCGTGCCGTTTGTAGATTTTTCTTTTTATGCAATGCAAAAACAGAAAATTTATTTTGTTCGAGTTGCTCGGTACTACGTCTTACAATATCAATATAAATGCCCGCAAAGTGTTTGCGTAATAAAATGGCGAGTTCAATAATATGTTCGTTCCGATCAGTGTTGATCAGTCCTTGATTAAAAAAATGTTTTTCAAAGCTTGCCAAAACATTTTCAAGCACAGGATGCAGGGTTTGTAATAAATCAAAACGTAAAGTTTCAGAGCAATTTAATTCTGAGAGTTCAATCAATGCAGAAAATAAAGCGCGTGAAGTATCCCCCAGTTGCATGATGGATAATGATGAAACCCAGTCTGAAACTGCTTTAACATTAGACTCGCTAAAGCTTAATTCATCTCGACTTAAGGTGGTAGATGTTTCAAAAATATCCGTAAAAGTTTGATTCATCATATTTTATTATTCAACTCAAAATGTTGAAACCCCAAATAGCGGTGTTTTATTCTTTTCGCCCGCGATTTCCCTAACTAGCTTAGGAACCAGATAACCTGGCAAATTCGCTAAGACTTCCTGATAGATACAATCAATCTCTGATGATACAACATCAAAATGTTGAGCACCCTTTACTTTATCTAAAACATGTAAGTAATAGGGCATAACCCGAGCTTCAAACAAACGATGACTAAGATGAATCAAGGTTTGTGCGTTATCGTTCACACCCTTAAGTAAAACTGCTTGATTTAACACAGTTATTTGCCCAAATGATAACGCTGCCAGCTTGCTACAGGTGTAGTCATCTAGCTCTGAAGCATGATTCGAGTGTACCACCACTATAATGCGTAGCCTACTGTTTTTTAATAGGGAAATCAGCTCTTCATCGACACGGTTGGGAATAACAATCGGAACACGTGAATGAATTCGCAAAATTTTTATTTGAGGGAGTGATTCAATTCTTTCTAGCCAGAGTTGTAATTTACGATTGGACAACGTTAATGGATCACCGCCACTTAAAATCACCTCATTAATCGAAGGATGATCTTGGATATAAGTTTGAATATTTAACCAATCTTCATTTTTGGGCAAATTTTCCTGGTAAGGGAAATGTCGGCGGAAACAGTAACGGCAATGTACTGCACAAGCACCCGTTAAAGTCAGCAAAAATCTGGAGCTATATTTATGTAAAACACCTGGAAGTTGATTGGCTTCTTCTTCACCTAATGGATCGGTAACAAATTCAGGATGTTCTTCGAGCTCTAAATGATGTGGCAAAATTTGCAGAAGCAGGGGATCATAAGGATCAGACTTTTGCATTTTTTCAACAAAAGCACGAGGTACACGCAATTTAAAATCGTTTGTTGCAAGAATAGCGCCAGATAACAACTGTTCTTTAGACAGTTGTAATACATTTAACAGCTCTAATGGATCAATGATTAGATCATTGAGTTGTTTTTGCCAGTTTTGCTCTTGATACAAATAGTTTATCATGCGACACGGAAAAAATAATGCTAGTCTAGCATTAATACATTTAAGTTAGTAAGTTTGGAGTGTGCCAGTCATGGCCAGTTATTCTACAAATGAATTCAAGCAAGGCCTTAAAGTCATGCTTGACGGTAACCCATGTTCAATCATGGAAAACGAATATGTTAAACCTGGTAAAGGTCAGGCATTCAACCGTGTAAAACTTCGTAACCTTAAAACAGGTAAAGTTTTAGAAAAAACATTTAAGTCAGGTGATTCATTAGAAGCTGCGGATATCGTAGAAGTAGAAATGGACTACTTATACAATGATGGCGAGCTGTGGAACTTTATGGATCCTGTAAGTTTCGAGCAAATTGCAGCTGATAAAGTTGCGATGGGTGATGCGGCGAAATGGTTAAAAGATGACTCAAATGAGAAATGCACCATTATGCTATTTAATGGTGTGCCATTAAATGTAAATGCACCAAACTTTGTGGTATTAAAAATCGTGGAAACTGATCCAGGTGTTCGCGGTGATACTTCTGGTGGCGGCGGTAAACCTGCAAAACTTGAAACAGGTGCTGTGGTTCGCGTACCGTTATTTGTTCAGCAAGAAGAAAGCGTTCGCGTTGATACTCGCACAGGCGAATATTTAGAACGTGCATAATGGTTTAAAAATAGACTATTATGCAGGGGATGATTAAAATCATCCCTTTTTTTATGCCAAAGTATTAGATGAAAATAAAAAGATGAGGAGTACAGTCACAAGGAAATTCTCTATATCAAGATGGATCTGAATTTTAGGGCGGTTAATCATAAAGAATGAGGTCATGAATGGATACAATTCAAAGGAAATCTACACTCCCCTCAAAAATACTCTGGAGTCTAGTCGCGATTATTGGTGCCATTTCTTTCGGGATACTGGCAGTCAGTCGTGGTGAACATGTTAATGCAGTCTGGATGGTGCTCGCTGCAATCTGTGTGTATAGCATTGCTTATCGGTTTTATAGTCTATTTATTGCTACTCGTGTTTTTGAACTTAATTCAAGACGCTTAACACCCGCACATCGGTTAGCGGATGGTCTGGATTATGTACCGACCAATAAATACGTTTTATTTGGACATCACTTTGCTGCAATCGCGGGTGCAGGGCCTTTAGTCGGTCCAATCTTGGCAGCGCAAATGGGTTATTTGCCAGGAACCATCTGGTTATTGGTGGGTGTGGTCTTGGCGGGGGCTGTTCAGGACTTTTTAGTTTTATTTATTTCGACTCGACGTGATGGAAAATCATTGGGTGAAATGGCAAAACTAGAGCTTGGCTCATTCGCCGGTGTTGTGGTCATGCTTGGTGCGC
This sequence comes from Acinetobacter sp. 479375, assembly GCF_000581715.1. Classification (NCBI taxonomy): domain Bacteria; kingdom Pseudomonadati; phylum Pseudomonadota; class Gammaproteobacteria; order Moraxellales; family Moraxellaceae; genus Acinetobacter; species Acinetobacter sp. 479375. The sequence continues at coordinate 148,300 of NZ_JEZN01000001.1, forward strand.
TAGGGGTGATGATCATCATCTTAGCGGTATTGGCATTGGTGGTGGTTAAAGCACTGGCACACAGTCCTTGGGGTGTATTCAGTATTGCTGCAACCATTCCGATCGCACTATTGATGGGCGTATATATGCGTTATATACGTCCGGGAAAAATCGCGGAAGTTTCAATCATTGGCTTTGTGCTGATGATGTTAGCCATTGTTTATGGTGGGCATATCGCGGCTGATCCATATTGGGGGCCATTTTTCACTTTAACTGGAACGCAATTGACATGGTGTTTGATCATTTATGGTTTTATTGCTTCTGTTTTACCTGTTTGGTTGTTACTTGCTCCGCGTGACTATTTATCGACCTTCCTGAAAATTGGGGTGATTGCAGGTCTTGCAATTGGTATTATCGTGGCCTTACCTGAACTTAAAATGCCAGCAGTCACGCATTTTATTGATGGGACAGGACCGGTTTTTGCGGGTAGTTTATTCCCGTTCCTGTTTATTACGATTGCCTGTGGTGCTATTTCTGGTTTTCATGCCTTGGTATCGAGTGGCACTACACCTAAACTCATTGAAAATGAAAAAGATATTCGTGTAATTGGTTATGGTGGCATGCTCATGGAATCATTTGTTGCCATTATGGCCATGATCTGTGCGACTGTGCTTGATCCGGGTGTTTATTTTGCAATTAATGCGCCAGCCGCAGTATTGGGTACAACGGTTGAAAGTGCCGCAGAAGCGGTGCGTAATATCGGTTTTGTAGTCACACCAGAAATGTTGACTTTATTGGCTCAGGAAGTTGGTGAAACCACGATTTTATCGCGTACAGGCGGTGCGCCAACGTTTGCGATTGGTATGGCACATATCATCTCTGAGATTTTCAATAATCGTTCAATGATGGCATTCTGGTATCACTTTGCGATTTTATTTGAAGCGTTATTTATTTTAACTGCGGTCGATGCGGGTACACGTGCTTGCCGTTTCATGGTGCAAGATACAGTCGGGATCGTTATTCCTGCGATTAAAAAGTCAGGCTCATTTGTAGGAAATGTGATTGGTACCGCCGTTGCAGTTGGCGGTTGGGGCTTCTTTGTCTATCAGGGTGTGGTTGATCCTTTAGGTGGGATTAACTCATTGTGGCCTTTATTTGGTATTGGTAACCAGATGTTGGCAGCCATGGCACTGATTTTGGGTACAGTCATTTTATTTAAAATGAAAAAAGAAAAATATGTTTGGGTCACGATTGTCCCTACGATTTTCTTACTGATTACTTGTATGACCGCGGGCTGGCAAAAGATTTTCCATGAAAATCCAAAAATTGGTTTTCTTGCTCAAGCAAACCGTTTTTCAGATGCAATGGGTCGTGGTGAAATGTTAGCGCCTGCAAAAACTATGGCAGAGATGCAAACGGTGGTGTTATCTAACCAGATTAATGCTGTTCTTTGTGCGTTCTTTATGATTGTGGCAGTGGTGATGGTGATTGCATCGATTGGCGTGATTCGTCGTGCTTTAGCGAGTCGCGAACCGACCACACATGAAGCGCCCGCTGTGTATGCCGATCCTGAAACGGTAGCGCCTGCTTCAACGCGAGGTGAATGATCATGAATCTAAAAGTTGCTCAAAATGGTCGTGCGGTGATTGTTAAAATCATCAAAATGACCATTATGTCGCAAAAGGATCTATTACTTTCTCCAAAGAATTGGTCACGTATTGCGACATTATTTAAGCGTTTACAGCAAAGTTTCCGTTTAATGGTCGGTGTCCCAGATTATGACACTTATCTTGAGCATATGCGTAAACATCATCCAGATCTGGAACCGATGGATGCCAAGACATTTTATCGTCACTGCGTGGATTCACGTTATCCATCCAGTGGCAATCTAAAAAAATGTCCTTGTTGATATCTGTTTCATTTGTTTAGAAAAATACAAAAAGGGTGTATGTTGATTCATACACCCTTTTTTTAATTAGGAAAGCTTGTGATGTGGGGCATGGAAAAACTCAAAAAAACTGAACTCCAACAGGAAAATTCAGAAATTGACCAGAAAATTGCGCAATATAGCCCCAAGATTGAGCAATTCTTAGCTGAAATTAATCAACTCATTTTAGATAAATCTAAACAAACTCAACTTGCACTAACTTGTTTGTTGGCTGGCGGGCATGTTTTATTTGAAGATTTACCCGGTTTGGGTAAAACGACACTGGCGAGTGCATTAGCGAGATTGGCTGGACTGGATTTTGGGCGGATTCAATTTACCAATGATATGCTTGCAAGTGATGTGATTGGTATCAATATGTTTAATCAAAAAGAACATGTTTTTGAGTTTAAACAGGGACCGATTTTTACCCAGATTCTTTTAGCTGATGAAATCAATCGCTGTAGTCCCAAAACTCAAAGTGCCTTACTTGAAGCCATGGAAGAAGGTTCAGTGACCGTAGATAGCATACATTATGATCTACCGAAGCCGTTTTGGGTGGTTGCTACGCAAAATCCGTTATTTCAGAGTGGAACATACGCCTTGCCTGAGTCTCAGTTGGATCGTTTTTTGATGCGTCTTTCACTTGGTTTTCCGTCCCGAAACGCTGAAAAATTACTATTACAACAAGCCTCAAGGCAAGATTTAGTTGCTCGGATTCAGCCTGTCTTCAGTGCGGACGAAATTCTTGAGCTTCAAGAGCTGGTAAAACAAGTTTATCTCAGTGATGTGATTTTGGAGTACGTACTGGATTTGGCAGAACAAACCCGTAAGCATCGACATGGTTTGTCTACACGTGGTGTTCTGGCTTTAAAGTTGGCAGCTCAGGCTTATGCCTTGATTGAGAAAAGAAGTTATGTCACTTCAGACGATATACAGGCTGTTTTTGTGGCAGTCACAGCGCATCGTATGAATATGACTGAGCATGAAGCGCGTCAATGTCTGGATGCCGTGGATATTTTATAAGTGAGAGAATCAAACATGCCATCTGGGTTTCAGAAATGGTTTGCCAAACGTTTTCGTATAGATCATTTTAAAAGCCTAAAGCAACGCGATATTTTGGTTTTTATCTATCAACAAGGATGGTTGTATCTGACTTTGATTGTGATTACGTTCATTGCAGGGATTAACTATGCAAACAATCTTATTCTTGGTTTTTGTTTTTTAATTAGTTCCGTGCTATGTATTAGTTTTTATCTCACTTTTAAACAACTTCATCAATTACAGATTGAAATGATTTATCCAGAGGTAGGACAGTTGGGTCATTCCTTGATCCTAAAATTACACTATAAGCAAACACGTGCATCGGCTCGCTTTATTCAAATACGGGTAGAGGATCAAGTGCATACCGTTCTTATTGATCAAATAAGTCAGGAAGCGGAACTTGTATTTTCACCTGAGCAACGAGGTCAATTTAAATTTCCTGTGATTCAGATATATTCAACTTATCCATTTGGTTTGGTTCGGGCATGGACATATCTTTATTTAGAGCAAGAGATCTGGATCGCACCACAAAGTTTGAATCTTGAGCTTGAATATAAACAACAACATCAGCTCAATCAGCATGATCTGGAAGAATTCCGTGAGCTTCGTAACTTTAGAGAAGGAGATTCTTTTCAGGCGGTGTCGTGGAAACAAGTTGCGCGGGGGCAAGGCTTATTTGTCAAAATGTTTGAAGATGAATCGGATCAGCATCAGTTTGAAATTGATTATGCTCATATTCCATGTCAGGAACATGAACAGAAACTGAGTTGGATGATGGCATTGGTTGAGCTTTGTGAACAGAGGCAGATTTTCTATAGTTTACATTTACCAATTCAACAGCTTGAATATGGTGCAGGTGAAAAGCAAGTGATTGAGGCACGCAAGTTATTGGCACAAGCTTGACCTGTTTTGCGAGTCTATTTGACTGGCTGAGTTGTTATATAGCGAAAAAGAAATTTTGCACAAAAAAGATGCACTTCAATCTATCTTGTCTTGTTAAGCAGAATCGAAAAAGTATTTTAGTTGCAACAATAGGTTGTTTATTCGATGATCAATCTGACAAAGTGTAGATGCATCGATAAAAATCAGATTGATGAAGTCAAATATATTTTAATACTAAATTAATTAAGTGTTTGATAGATAAAACAAAATACTTTGACTGCTAAAAATATATCAATTTATTTATATCACTAGTGTGAACCTATTTTGGCATAGCCCTTGCTAATCTATAACTGAGTATAAGCGGTTAGTGCGTTCAGTCGCATGGGACATTGCTCTACAGCGCAAGCTGTTCCTCTTAGGGGGACGGGGTTTTTATTGATCATAATAAAAGCCTTGAGAGTGTGTCATAAATAAATTGATCAGCACACTTAATGCCTCCTTTGAATGAATAGCAAAAGCTTTCACCTATTCATCAGAGGTTTATTATGAAAATTTATAACTGTTTAGGCAAAACGCGTCTGGCTGTGGTTGCCGCATCATTACTTTTTACTTCTTTGGCTCAAGCCAATGATAAATTGATTTTACAAACGACGTGGTATGCGCAGGCAGAGCAAGGTGGCTATTATCAAGCATTAGCAGAAGGGATTTATAAAAAACATGGTTTAGATGTCACCATCAAAGTCGGTGGCCCTCAAATCAATAACATGACCCTGCTCTTGGCTAAACGCGCCGATGTCATTATCAATTATGATTTACAAGTCTTAAAGGGAATCGAAAGTGGTTTCCCAATCAAAGCCATTGCTGCGCCATTCCAGTTTGATCCACAAGGGGTGATTACGCATAGTGATGTAAAATCACTGGCTGATCTAAAAGGTAAAACCGTTTTGGTTTCGACCAGCGGACAAGCAAGCTGGTGGCCGTGGTTACGTGGCAAGTATAAATTAGACAATTCTCAGGCACGTCCTTATACCTTTAATATGCAGCCGTTCTTGGCAGGTAAAAATGTTGTACAACAAGCCTATGCAACTTCAGAAGTCTTTCAAGCAAAAAAAGCAGAACCATCCAGTAAATTCTTTTTATTCGCGAATGATGGCTATCCAGCCTATGGCGGAATCTTAGTGACCCGTAACGATCTTTTACAGAGCAAACCAGACGTGATGCGCCGTTTTGTAGAAGCTTCTATGGAAGGTTGGAAAAGTTATCTGAAAAATCCTGCTGCGGGAAATGCCATTATTAAAAAAGAAAATCCAAATATGGATGATCCACTTTTAGCCTTTGCTGTTGGTCAAATGAAGAAGCTTGGTCTGATTGATGGTGGTGATGCCAAAACGATGGGCATTGGTGTTATGACCGATGCGCGTTGGAAGAAAACGCGTGATTTTATGGTGCAGGCTAAATTATTGGATGCCAAAGTGGATTGGAAAGCGGCTTATACCACTCAGTTTGTTAAACCCACTGCCAAGAAAAATTAAGCCGACCAATTAGGTTGTAAAAATGCCAAAGGGGGAACCTAATATGAATTCAGCAGTTTCGGTCAGTATTGCGACAGAACCTAGTGCAAACCTGAGTAGCCCTATGTTGATGGTGCGTGGCGTAGAAAAAGTGTATCCAAATGGAACACATGCTTTGCAGCGCTTTGATCTGGATATCCAGCGCGGTGAAATTGTGTCACTACTTGGGCCATCGGGTTGCGGTAAAAGTACCTTACTCAAAATGTTTGCCGATCTTGAGCAGCCATCTGCGGGACAGGTGCGCTGGAACGGGAAAGCTGATATGCAATCTCAGTGCAAAATGGCAATGGTGTTCCAAGAAGCAACTTTAATGCCGTGGGCAAATATTCAGGATAATGTGCGTTTGCCACTGGATTTACGACATGTGTCTAAAAATATCAGCAATCAAAAAGTAACCGCTGCTTTAACTTCTGTTGGTCTGGGTAAATTCGGTGAATCTTATCCGAAAGAACTGTCTGGTGGTATGCAGATGCGCGCATCACTGGCTCGTGCATTGGTCACTGAACCTGATTTATTGCTGATGGATGAACCTTTTGGTGCTTTGGATGAGTTTACTCGCCATCGCTTGGATAGTGATATTCGGACTTTGTGGTCTGAGCGTGATTTAACCATTGTTTTTGTCACACACAGTATTTATGAAGCTGTTTTTTTATCGTCACGTGTCATTGTGATGGGTGCGCGTCCTGGTCGAGTAGTGGCTGATATCCGAATTGAAGGCCCTGATCATCGCGATGAACATTTTAGAAACTCAGATATTTTCATGAAGCAATGTGCGCATTTATCTGAAGTATTAGAGCAAGCCAGTGGAGGCGAACATCATGGTTAAACCGTTAATGAGCCATCCTAAATTTCGCCGTATCGCTGCACCTTTGCTTTTGGGCGTCGTATTATTGTTAATTTGGCAAATCAGTTTGCAACAACTCAATGTCCCTGTTTATTTGATTCCAAAACCTTCCGATATTGGTCATGCTTTGGTGTCTCAGTCAGGCTTACTTTTTGGAAGTCTGTGGGTAACTTTAAAAGTGACACTACTGGCTTTTCTTTGCGCCGTTGTGATTGGAACTTTGATTGCTTTCTTATTTGTACAAAGTCGTGTGATTGAAGCCTGTTTTATGCCTTATGCCATTTTATTTCAGGTCACACCGATTGTTGCAATTGCGCCTTTAGTGATTATCTGGATTCAAAACACGACTTTGGCTTTAGTGGTGTGTGCCATGTTGGTTGCTATTTTCCCAATTTTAACCAATACCACCTTAGGTTTACGCAGTGTCAATGCAGGTTTGTTGAATCTATTTCGTATCAATAAAGCCAGTCGCTGGCAGGAGTTAATGCGTTTACGTGTACCAAATGCGTTGCCATATTTCTTTGGTGGTTTACGGATTTCCAGTGGTTTGGCTTTAATTGGAGCGGTGGTATCCGAGTTTGTTGCTGGAACAGGTGGAACCAGTGCAGGATTGGCGTATCAGATTTTACAGGCAGGATTTCAGCTTGATCTACCGTTAATGTTTGCAGCACTGTTCTTGATTACTTGCACAGGATTGGTTTTATTTGTTGCAATGTCCATGTTAAGTCAAATGTTTCTAAACAAATGGCATGAGAGTGAGCAGACCTGATGAATTATCTAATTAAAAATGCACACGCAATTTTAACAGGTCTGGCTGGTGAAGCAGCGCGTATTCAGGCAGACAGTATACGTATTGGAAATGGCGTTACTACCGAGATTGGCTCATCACTCAGCTTACAGGCCAATGAAACGGTAATCGATGCACGAGATTGCGTGATTTATCCTGCTTGGGTAAATACCCATCATCATTTGTTTCAGTCACTTTTGAAAGGTGAGCCGCAAGGCCTGAATCAAAGTTTGACACCGTGGTTGGCTTCTACACCCTATCGGTTTCGTGGGGCTTTTGATGAAGAAAGCTTTCGATTGGCAGCGCGTATTGGTTTGATTGAACTGCTGCGATCAGGCTGTGGGACTGTCGCAGATCATCATTATTTATATTGGCCAAATATGCCTTTTGATGGCGCGGAAATTTTATTCGATGAAGCCGATCGACTCGGTTTACGTTTTATCCTGTGTCGTGGTGGCGGGACGTTAACCCGCGGGTTGGAAGCAGAACTTCCGCAGGCATTACGTCCAGAAAAATTTGAAAATGTGATTGCTGATATTGAACGTTTAGTCAGTAAATATCATGACAGTCGCCCGCAAGCCTTTAAAAGAATTGTCATGGCGCCAACAACGGCATTACATTCGACTACACCAGAACAATTACGTGAAACGGCACAAGTTGCAAGACGTTTAGGCATTCGCTTACATAGTCATTTGTCTGAAACGGTGGACTATCTGGATGCGGCGCGGGCCAAATTTGGCATGACGCCTGTTCAATTTTGTGCTGAGCATGATTGGGTCGGTGAAGATGTTTGGTTTGCACACTTGGTTAAACTTTTACCAGAAGAAATTCAGCTTTTAGGGCAAACTAAAACAGGGATTGCGCATTGTCCACAAAGTAATGCGCGTCTCGGCAGTGGAATTGCAGATCTGGTAACTCTAGAAAAAGCGGGAATGAATATCTCAATTGGGGTGGACGGTGCTGCCTCCAATGAAGCCGCAGATATGCTGTCAGAAACTCATGCAACATGGATGTTACAGCGTGCCCGTAAAGGTATGTTTGCCCAACCAAAGTATGATGGTGGGACGTTTGAAGGCGGTGCTGATGCGGCGACCGTCGAAGATGTCATCCGTTGGGGGACGCAAGGCGGGGCACAGGTTTTGGGTTTATCTGATATTGGTACGCTTGAAGTCGGTCAGCAGGCTGACTTGGTGGTGTATCAACTCGATGATTCACGCTATATGGGGTTGCACGATATGGCAATTGGGCCTGTCGCCAGTGGTGGTCAGGCACAAATTAAACACATGCTGATTGGCGGTAAGACAGTGATTGAAAACAATCACATCCCTAATCTGGATATGCGTGAATTAGCCGCACAGGCTCGTGAAGCTGTCAAAAAACTTCAGCAGCGCGCTGAAAACATGGCATTAGCTTCATAAATCTGTATTAAAAAACAACAGCTCTCAATGGAGAGCTTTCTTTTTGCTACTGAAATGTAGTTGTCGCTTGAAAAAAATGATCAAGCCGAGCTAGTCTAAGCTATAGAGCAATAAATACAGGTAAATCCTTATGATACTTAATACTCATATCGTCGAATCAGATCATGTAACCAGTAACACACCAGTGGTTTTATTACATGGTTTATTTGGTAGTTTGTCGAATTTGGGTGTTATTGCTCGAGCTTTGAATACCAATCATAAAATCATTCAAATTGATTTGCGTAATCATGGTTTATCACCGCACAGTGATGAAATGAATTATGAAATTATGGCGCAGGATGTGATCGATACTTTAGATGAGCTTGGTATTCAACAATTCAGCTTAATTGGCCATTCAATGGGTGGAAAAACTTCCATGAAAATCACAGGATTATATCCTGATCGTGTCGATAAATTGATTGTATTAGATGTCAGCCCTGTGGCTTATCAGGGGCATCGTCATCGAGATATTCTGGATGCCATTAATGCTGTTCGTGCAGAGCCGCATGAGTTGAGTCGTAAGCAAGCGACAGAGATTATGAAACTATACATTCCACAAGATGGCGTGATTATGTTTTTACTCAAATCTTTTAATCAGGGGCATTGGTTATTTAATGTCGATGCGCTTGAAAAACAATATCCAAATTTGACTGGCTGGAATGACATTGAGCCGTGGAATAAGCCGTGTTTATTTATTCAGGGCGCGAAGTCTGAATACATTCAAACAGAATATGAAAAAAATATTCGTGAACAATTTCCACTGGCTGAAATTAAAACCATAGAGGGTGTAGGACATTGGTTACATGCAGAAAAACCTGAACAAGTGGTCAAACTTATTCAGGATTTTTTACATGAACAAGGTGAGTCACGCGCTTATTGATGCAGCATAAATCGTTAAGATTTGGCTCTAAGTACATTGAAATAAGCGTTAGAGTCAGTTTTTCTCATCAGCTTGTGAAGCTTGAGTTAAGAAATGAGGAGTTAAAAATTAAATTAATCAGGATCTGTCGCTGAATAAAACTTCACGCCAAGTTTAATCCGATCACGTCCCTGACTCATGCGCCAGCGATTGCTATCACGTAGCGAATAGACGCAACCGCAATATTCTTGTTGATAAAATTCTTCACGTTTACTGATTTCTAGCATTCGAGTCGCACCGCCATTTTTACGCCAGTTATAATCCCAATAGTGTATATCTGGATAATGTGATGCGGCACGAATCCCACAGTCATTAATTTGTTGCATATTTTTCCATCGAGAAATGCCCAAGGAACTACTAAAAATTTTAAAATCGTGTTCATGGGCATACAGCGCCGTGCGCTCAAAACGCATATCAAAACACATGGTACAACGAATACCTTTTTCAGGTTCGTTCTCCATTCCTTTGGCACGTTGAAACCAGTTGTCTGTATCGTAATCACAATCAATAAAAGGAATATTGTGCTTTTCGGCAAAACGAATATTTTCTTCCTTGCGAATCAAATATTCCTTAACAGGATGGATATTTGGATTATAAAAAAAGATGGAATAATCGATTTCAGAATGCAACAAAGTTTCCATGACCTCACCTGAGCATGGTGCACAACATGAATGTAGTAATAATTTATCAGCTTGCGCTGGAAGTTCGAGTTTAATACGCGATTTGCTCATGAAGACAAAATAAAGAATAAAATAGTTTTTTAAATTTAACTCAAATCATTCGAAGTAACCTGAAACTTATTCACGCAAAGTTGAGTGATCTTCATTGTTATCTCGTGATTTAAAAATATAGATATTCTAAATCAAAAAATTAAGATAAATTTATGATAAAGACTTACGGAAAAAGGAACTTAATTTCTATGAATGTCGAGTCGAGATAATAGATAGTCTTCTTTCATTCAAGTTTATTAGACTCTAAGTGTTTATTTCCTTTGATTATCTTTGACTTGCAGAAAATATCCACAAAGTCTCCATAATTTTACTATAATATAACAACTAATAATGATTCTTGTTATTGTTTCTATTTTTTGTTTCAGACATATCAGGGGATATTGCATATGTCTAGTTCTGAGTTAACACAACAGTCATCTGTTCAGGTTCAACAGATGCCACGGTCAAAACGTGCATCTAAAACCACACCTATTTCATATCGTATTCAAATTTTTATACGTTTTGTGGTTGCGTTATTTGGAGGTTATGCACTATCTGCTTTATTGGCCGTCGTAATCAGTTTAGCTTTTAAAAATACGCCTACCAGTGCAGTCATGACGGCAACCATGCTCGCTTTTATCTGTCATGTTTGCGTCTTTATTTGGGTATTTTTGCAGCATTCATTGATTAAATCGATTATGGGTGTGATGATTCCTTTACTGATTTTAACTGTCATCTACTTCGGCTTAGGAGGTACATCCTAATGCGCGTAGATGGAAAGGCCGAAGGCCCGCGTCAGTCAATGTCATGGTTACACACTTGGTCGAGTTTGATTTTGGGCTGGTTGTTGTATGCGATTTTTCTCACAGGAACTTTGAGTTTTTTCCAAAGTGAAATGACGGTCTGGATGAAGCCAGAGTTACATCAGTCATTACCGCCTCAGTCACAAGTGCAACAGGTTCAAACGGCATTAAATTTTTTACAACATAAAGCCCCAGACGCAGGTGCATGGAATATCAATTTACCTTCATCACGTCAAACGACGACTGAACTTAACGTTCGTGGTGCCAATGAAGATCCAAGAGCACGGCGCGGTGGTGAGCGTATTACGATTGATTCTAGTACGGGTGAAGAAATTAAAGCGCGAGAAACCCGTGGTGGTGGTTTCTTGTATCGCTTTCATTTTGAACTTTATGGTATGCCACGAATTTGGGCACGATGGATAGTCGGCATCGCGACATTGATGATGTTCGTTGCCATTATCAGTGGTGTGATTACGCATAAGAAAATTTTTAAAGATTTCTTTACTTTTCGTGCAGGCAAAGGTCAGCGTTCATGGTTAGATGCGCATAATGCGACCGCAGTACTGGCTTTACCTTTTCATATCATGATCACGTTTAGTGGTTTATTGCTACTGATGTATATGTTGATGCCTTGGGGAATTTCTTCTGTATATCCTGATCGTATTCAATTTTTACAGGCACAGCGCGCTGAAATGTTAGGTGAAAAGCCGCCACCACATCAGGAAGGTAGTGGGAGAGAAGGGCGTGGCGAACAAAGTCAGAATCAGGGCAATCGCAATATGGTGGCAGGTCAGGACAGATCTCAATCGATGTCGCGCGGTGAAGGATCGGTCTCTCAATCTGGACAGCAACGAGGCGAGCGTCGTAACGGCGCTCCACGAGATGGCGCCAGAGAGCGCCGTGATTTACCAACACAAACTGCTGCATTGACTGACATCACACCTTTAATGTTATACGCACAGAAGCAATGGCCAGATAACACAGTTGGTACTATCAGTATTATTCGTCCGAACACGACCAACAGTGAAATTGAGATTAAGGCGTTGTATGCTGAAAGTGTACTGCACCGTAACGTTGTTCCAACTCTGATTTTCAATGGTGTCACAGGGGAGTTGGTTTCAGATGCAAAACCTGTTTATATTTCAGTTCCCACAGGAATCTATAATGCTGTGACCGTGTTACATGAAGGTCGTGGTCTAGATCTTGGACTGAGGTGGTTGCTGTTTATCTCAGGGGTGGTGGGTACCTTGATGGTCGCGACTGGGCTGGTTTTATGGTGTGTTAAACGTGCGCCACAACAAGAAAAACAGGGATTTAAAAGTTTTGGCTTTAGATTGGTTGAAAACTTAAATATTGCTGCGATTATTGGTTTGCCTATCGCGATTGCCAGTTATTTTTATGCAAATCGCCTTATTCCTGCACAACTGGAAAATCGTTCTGATTTGGAAATTAAAACCTTTTTCTGGATATGGTTATTTACGCTTATTTATGCTGCTTTACGTCCTGCACGTCAGGCGTGGCTTGAACTTTTGACATTGGCTGCACTGATGTATTTGTGTATTCCAGTCCTCAATGCTTTGACCGATGGACGTGCTTTATGGAGTAGTATCTATCATGAGCAATGGATGGTCGCCAGTTTTGATTTGGTCTGTTTATTCTTAGCAATCCTGTTTATTTTTAGCTTCTTTAAGCTAAAAAAACACAAAGGTACAGTTAAAGTTAAAAAGCATATTCAGCCGAAACGAGCTTTGGCAGAAGCGGTTGAGGAGGCATGATGATTTTTTTCATACTCTATATATTATGCCTATGGGGATTTGTGGCTTTAGCTTCTTATCTGGATAAACACCAAAGCCAAATTTATCAAAAAGTCTTATCTCGCCAAAAAGCAAAATGCGCTTTAGCTGTGGGCTATATACTCATTACAATAGCTTTAATCATTGCGATCAAAATGCTTAAAGCTTCAATTGGCATGAGTTACTGGTTTGGTATTTTAACTTTAGCTGCATTAACAGTGGGTTGGGCATTATCTTATCAATCACAGCGCTTTTTTAAAGTGATCGGTGGTCTTAGTGTGTTTAGTTTTATTGGGTTGTTACTTGTAGCACTTCGTTAATTAAGCAGCAAATAATCGGAGTTTAAAAAAACCCTCAAATTTAAATTTGAGGGTTTTCTTTTATATGATGCAAATTAATACTTTGTTTTGAGTATTATTGAGCTGCTACAGCCACACTAATAATGGTGTAGTACTGATTCTGTGGTTTTTGTGCTGGATCAACCGATTCTGTGACTTCAATCAGATATTCTCCTGCATGTGGAAAAGTAATAGCCGCATTCCCTTGCTCATTGGCTTTAAACCGTATGATCTGCTTGTCTGATGCACCTTTGGCACGAACATTTACTTCTGCATGTTTAAGTGGCTGCTGCGACTTGCTGATTTTTAAGTTTTCTGGTTGATTGGCTTTTAGTTGTGTTGGATGATGACTAAAGATCACTTGAATCGGTGCTGTACCTGTCGTGCTAAGCGGCGTTGCTTCACCTTTAGTTACATAGCTTTGTAGTGTCCATTCACGCGTAATTTTTTCTGAACTGTATTTTTTATTTTTAAAATCGTCTGGAATCAAGTATTCACGCTTAGACTTTTCACCTGCTTTATCTGCGGGAACTTCAAATAACATTTTCCATTGCTTTTGATCTTTGGCATAAGTTAAAGGGAATTGGGCTTTCGTCTCTAGCAAATAAGTGCCTTTAACAGGTAATGCCAAATCTGCCACACTGACTGATTTTAAAGTACTGGTGACGTCAATTTGGATGCTTTCTTGTTTGGGGTTAATGACTGTAATTTTGGCATCTTTAAGCGCATGTTCACTATTTAAAGCTTCCTCTGCGTAGCCTGCAATTAAAGGAATCTGTGTATTCTCGGTATGATAACTTAAAGGTGCTAAATATGGTTCGTGGGCAAAAGCAGAAGTAGTTAGCATTAAACATGCAAGAAGTTTTATTTGATTCATTGAAATAACCTGATCGGAGCAAAAAATTTAAACGAGCCATTATAACTAATAATCATTATCATTAAATCAACTTTTGCTATTTAAATCCCATAAATCATTAAAATAAGCTTAAAAAAACAATCAAATGCCAAATTAAATCATTTCAACACTAAAACTTGTCTGTGCAATCTGAAACTGATTACGACCACTACTTTTTGCAAGATATAAAGCATGATCGGCTTTGGCTATAAAATCAGATATATCACAGTCTTGATTTGGCGTCATGGTTGCTACACCTGCGCTAATCGTCACGTGGGAAGAGACTTGGCTAGAAGGGTGAAGTATTTCAATGTTTTTAACTGCATCCATTAAGCGTTTTACATGCAAAATTGCTTCAGATTCATCGGTCATTGGAAATAATAATAAAAACTCTTCACCTCCATATCTTGCTGCAACTTCGCCACTGCGCGAAACAAGTGAGGCAATAGATGTTGCAATTTTTCTTAAGCATTCATCGCCTTGGACGTGTCCTAAGGTGTCATTATAATTTTTGAAAAAATCAATATCGACCATCATCACTGTAATGGGAGTTTGATAACGTATCGCCCGATTCCATTCAGCAGATAAAACCTCATCCAGATAACGTCGGTTGGCAAGTCCTGTCAATGAGTCTTGTTGTGAGAGTGCAGATAATTTTTGAGCTTGTTGCACTAATTCCAAACGGTTGAGTTCAATGATGCAATCCTGTAAATAATTTTCCCGATGTTGTCGGTCTGTTGCATAGGCCAAAGCCATACCTAGAAAGCTACTAAATGTGTAAGTTCGATTTAATAAAGTCCAGTCAATTGCTCCATTTAAAGAATGGCTGACGACAATTCCAATAAGGCCTCCCAACCAACCCGCAATCAGGGCAGTATAAAAACGCATCCCTACAAATCCATAGATAATGACGATGGCATACATCATGGCTGCATGATACAAAATGCTGCTCTGACCGCGTTCAAGCACATTGATCATAATGAAAGTAATGGCGACAGCAGCGCAAGAACCTAAACAAACATAGAACTCGAAATAGGGATTAAGTTTTTTGACAAAAGATAAGAGCCATGCAATGAATACGATGATCCCAACCCAGCCATAATAGGAAAACCATTCATGGACTTGGCCTTTGGGTAATGTCTGATAAATACCGAAACATAAAAAAGCATATAGTGCTAAGATAATGGGAGCACGAAAGCGAAACTCATATGCAGCTTCAGTTTGATATTGTTGACGATAAGCAGACTCAAGCCGTCTGGGAAACCAGACAACATTTAACCCACGTGCAATCAACTGATCGATTTGTTCACGGGTTAATATATTTGAGCCATGTAATCTCATAGCTTATCTCACTGTCCTTGAAATTGTTAAGATCGTTATGTTTCATCATGTCCTATATTTCTTTTACTCTTTTTTATCAAAAAATAAAAGTCTGCTAAGCTGAGCTTATAATGTATTTTTTGCTAAAAATTATTTTTAAAATAAAGAATCTATTTTTTATAATATTATAGTCATAAAAAAATAGAAATAAATGATTTATGTAAATGTTTAAAAAATTATAAATCTTTATAAAACTATAGTTTTATCTGTTTTTAGTTGAGCTTATAAGTCATTGGAATCATTTGGTTAATGTAAATAAAAATTGGGGTTAAAATTATAAATTAAAAAACAGACTTAAATTGTCACATTCTGCCAAATTTTAAAAATAAAATAAAATGTTAAAATAATAAGGGAAAATAAAAAATAATTTGAATTATCTTTGTTTTATTTAAGAAATTGAGATTAAATTCACAAAGTATAAGTCATCCTATAAAAAACTGATCAATAACTTTAGAAAGATATTCTCTCTTATACAAATAGTAGGTAATATATTTTTTGAATGAGTCATCGATACTGAAACTAAAAGTGACTCCGATGAAATGAAGAAAATCTTTAAATTTCATGCAATAAATGACACTTACGGTTGATCATAGAAAGGGAAGAGAACGATGGGAGCTCTTACGCAAGGATTAGTACTTGAAATTACACCACATTCTGGTTGGGCTCAAGCATTTTGGGATGATTTAGTTCCCGTAAAAGAGCGAGTGAGTCATCATCCTTTATTTATTGACATGGCCAATGGAAAATTGTCGTTGGCGTGTTTTCGTCTTGCGCTATTGAATTTTTATCCTTTGGTCGCACATTTCCCTTCTTATATGGCACTGGCTTTATCAAAAGCAACCGATTTCACTCAACCGGGTGTTACTGAAAGTCGAGATTGGCTTATTCAGAATATTAAAATTGAAGAAAGGCATCTAAATTGGTATCGAGACTGGGCGGTTGGTTTTGGGCTAACGGTCGATGAATTGGATCGTGTCACGCCTCCAGTAGAAATGAATGCAGTGAATCATTTTTTATGGAATATGAATTATCGCAGTTCATTGGCTGAATGTCTGGCAGCAACCAACCTTGCGATTGAGTGGGCGACAGGAGATTGGTCAATTCAGGTCTATAAAGGAATTAATGCATATATCGATCATCCTGAAGTCAATATTAATAAGCGTTCACTGGCATGGCTACGTGCGCATGCACATTATGATGATCTGCATCCTTATGAAGCGATGGAACTGATTAAACGTTTATGTGACCATCAACCTGAGTTACAAACAAAAGCCTTTAAGGCAGCTC
Organism: Acinetobacter sp. 479375; assembly: GCF_000581715.1. NCBI lineage: Bacteria > Pseudomonadati > Pseudomonadota > Gammaproteobacteria > Moraxellales > Moraxellaceae > Acinetobacter > Acinetobacter sp. 479375. Next base: position 164,913 of record NZ_JEZN01000001.1, read on the forward strand.
GAGAAGGGCTTGAATATTATGAGTTAGCACTGGATTATTGCTATAAACAACACGCTTAATCGCTAACACAGTGTGAATAAAAAGGCTCTGTCGATTTAAACAGAGCCTTTTTTTGATTATTTGATATTGTGATCTACTAAATGTTGGCGAAGAATACGTCTGAGTTCAAGGACAGCTTCAGGAGTTTTTTGAATCGAATGTCCACCTTTAATGATAACTTCTGATGTTGCTCCATCCAGATGCGCGCTCTTGTAAGGAACAATACCATCAGTCATCACATCTGGATCTTTGCTATTAGTTTTGTTGCCAATAATCGAATGGAAAACAAAGCCTTTTGGCGGGTTAATATCTTCAGTTAAAGCCATGAATTTAGATTTATGACTTAAATCACTTGGTCCATTTTGAATAAGACCTTTATCAATACGAGTCAGGATATCTTTCGCATCGATATCTTGATTGGTAATGGTATCAGTCACTGCACCGAGGAAAGCACCAGGTAACTTAATAATTTTACGGGCCGCACGAGTAAACCATAAATCTGCGAAATCAGTTCCACGATTCGGCGATGACATGAAAACAGCACGGTCAAAATTGGTAATCGGTTGAATTTTTAAACGTTCTGATACGATAGGGTGTTTTTTGAGCTTGGCTTGTTGATATGGACTCATCATCGACAAAGCTGATTGGGAAATATCGGCATTACTCACCAAAAGTCGACTGATAATGCCACCCATACTGTGTCCAATCAGAACGGCATCTTTGTCGGCTGGATCGTTTGGATTGAGTCCACCAAATGCTTGTTTAAGCAGAGCATATATTTGGAAACGGCTCTCCAATATCGGCATATTGGTCGAATAAAAGCCCTGCCATACCTGATAATGTTCACGTAAGATACTATCTCCCATAATGTCATTGGTTAATGCAATCCAAGCTTCAGGACTACTTGCTAAACCATGAACCAGAACAATCACTTTTTTGTTTGGGTTATAGGGTTCAAGCATATAAAGATGTGGCATGGTCAACCGTTCTTCACGGTCAATCAGGCTTAAGTAGGCAGCAGCGCCTAAATTATTTTCTGCAAGCCATAAACCGTATGGGGCAGAAAAGTTTGCAGCCAATGGATAGCTCTTTCCTGCGATATCCACATTTTCTGTACGATATGGATCCATGACCTGCACAGTAATGTTAGGTGAATTAATAATGTCATCAACACTCTCTGCTTTGACTGGTCGTGCGACGATGGTTGCAGATAAATATCGAGCCTTGTGGATATTAGGGTTTATGCTTGTTTGGTAAGATGCATTGAGAGGATCGAGAATATATTTATTATTGGATTTTTCCTCTGATGCTGGGAAAACCGCGACAAACTCTGATCCGAAACCATCACGACGGTTGATGGTACGTAGCCCAGAGAAATTCAAATTATAGCTTGAGATAAATCGATCTAACTCTTTATTTTTTAACAGTTGATATTGATCCAGATTGATATTGTAAATGCTATTACCAATTTTTACGCTATCAGTTGCTTTTTTTACACTTGAACGTTGCGCGCTAATCGTGACTAATTTGGCAATGGCCTGATTATAAAAATCTCGAATTTGAACTTGTCTGTTATCAAAAATACGATCTATCGGTTTGCGTTTGGTCTTAAATAAGTATGCATAACTATAACGAATACTTTTATCCAGCATTTTGAGTTGTTCAGTTTGACAGTCATCATAGGTTTGTTGCGTTTGTCGTTGATGCTCTTCTGAACGATGCTTGGTAATGCTGCTCACGGTACATGCAGAGGATTTATCCAATTGCATGGCTTTGGCTAAATAGAGTTCACTTGCCGTTGAGAGAAATTGCTCATCGACAATTTCAGGGATCATTTTGAGTTCATTGACACAGGACGTCGGTTGATCCATACAAATTTTGGCTTCACGTCCAGACATGGAAAGAACATTTAGGCTCGCTTCACTTAATTTGTCTTGCATCAAAATACTATTACGCTCATTGGCAATAGTGACATTCACTGCTTGTTGTTTGACACTAACAACTTGACATCCACTCAGCAGTGTAATTGAAAGGGCGGAAACCAAAAATAAAGTGCTATTTTTTTTTCTAAAATTAATCATGGTTTATAAAGAGAATCTGATAGAAACTTAGTTTGATCATACGTGATCTGTGTGAATTTTCAATTCACCCCAATTATAATTCACAAAAAAGGCTGTAGAAACAGCCTCATTATGAAAGGGATGGTATTAAGATGCAGGTTTAGCTGCAATGGCAGGATTATTTAACACTTGCCAGACATTCCATCGTCCTTGTTTCTCAATCTCAGTGAGCAAACGGTCAGCGACTTCTGCTTCATCTGGATATTTGATTTTGTAATTTTTTAGGGTTTGGATCGCGTTTTTCTTTTGTTCCATCGCAATGTAGTTATTGACAGAAGCTAAATAAGCTTCTTGTACACCGCCTTGCATGGCTTTATTTAAATAAGGAATAGCTTCGCTTTGACCACCACCTTCAGATAAACCAAAACCAAACCAGAAATTCGCTTCTGGGTCTTCTGGATTAATTTTGAGTAAACGTTGAGCGTAGGTCAGCGATTTAGTGGTGTAGGCAGAACCTAAATCCAGATTACGACCTAAAACACTGGCTTTGAACGCACGAATAAGCACGTCAAATGATGCATTTGGATTGGTTGCTAGCGTATCTAGTTGATGTGAAACTTCTTTTAATTTGCTTTCGTAGCCTTTACGTTCTTGGCGATCGGTGAAGCGTGGTGGATAATGACGGGCTTTACCTTCAACTAATTGTAAAAAGTCATCTATATCAGTGACATCAAGCTCATTTTCACCAGCAAGGGCGGCATATTTCATCGAGCGAGTGTTGCTATTGACCGTTGGAATAATCAGTTTATTGACATCAAGCGTAATACTTTTATTTGGATCGCTTGGGTCTTTAACCACCATTTTGGTTACAGGTTGAGCCGCGGCTTCTTTAAGAGCAACTTCAAAAGGAGGGGGGGCATCATAATTGAATGGATTTAATGCATAAAATGGAGGTGAAACGTCAGGTTCGGTAAAAACAAAAGGTTCAGGTGCATTATTTTTTTTGACAGCAACAGGACTACATGCAGTTAATAGCGACGCTGCGAGTAGTGTGTATGCCAAAGGCTTAAGCATCATATAAACGTCCATTCTTTGTTGTTTAAAGTTAAAAAGATGTTTGTCGAGCCAGTCTAAGAAAAGCCAGACAAACATGCAATGAGAGACGTGTTACAGTATTAAACCAATTGTTTAAGCTTTAGACGAACTGCTTTGAGCTTCACATTCGCGTCGAACTTCTTCAATGATTTTGAGTTCTTCTTCGCTAAATGGTTGCTCTTCCTGATTTTGCTTTTTAAAGGTCGGGTCGAGCAGTGATAATCGTTGGCACAAGGTATTCATACGTGCTTCATTGTTCTGGATTCGATCCAGCAACACACGCATACCTTCTAAAATAGGATCAGTCTGATCACTGGTCGTTGCATAAGGCTGAAAACCAATACTTTCAGCATAATTGCGACGACGTTGTTCTTCTTCATTTTCAGTGACTTTATCTTTATAGATAAAACGGGCAGGATTACCCACCGCAGTGACGCCTGCTGGAACTTCTTTGGTCACGACTGCATTTGAACCGACTTTGGCACCTTTGCCGACTGTAAACGGCCCCAAAATTTTGGCACCTGCACCCACAATCACGCCATCTTCAAGTGTTGGATGACGTTTACCTTTATTCCAAGTCGTGCCGCCCAAAGTTACTCCATGATATAGCGTGACATCATCACCAATTTCAGCCGTTTCACCAATCACCACACCCATACCATGATCGATAAAAAAGCGTTTACCAATTTTGGCACCGGGATGAATCTCAATCCCTGTTGCGAAACGGCTAAAAGTCGATAATAAGCGCGCGCTACTTTTACAGTCTTTTTCCCAGAGTTTATGCGCGACACGATGCATGATCAGGGCATGAATACCTGGGTAGTTGCTAATGACTTCTAAGGTATTGCGAGCTGCTGGATCACGCGCAAATACAGCCTGAATATCTTCTTTGAGCTGTTTAAGCATTGGATTGATCCTCTTTATCCATTGATGTTTTTTTCCATGTGCCCTGACTCAAGGCTTGGACACGGCTAAATATGCCACGAAGTAAATGATATTCCATACGATCTAATTGTATACGTCCAAACAGACGACGCAAGCGTAAAGGCAGGAGTCGTGGATTTTGAGGATCAAGGAATTCGATATCCACCAGCATTTTTTCTAAATGTGGATAGAACTCTTCCATTTGTTTATGCGTGACCAAAGGTTCATCCCAATCCATTGCTGTGTCAGCGGTAACAGGCATTTGCTCAACTTTGGCATTGTCTTGTGATTCAGTCTTTTGTTCATGCTGTTGTAAAGTTGCCATGCGCATTTCATAACAGACCACTTGAATGGCTTGTGCTACATTCAGTACACCATACTCCGTATTGACAGGAATGGTCAGATGATAATTGGCCAATGCCAACTCTTCGTTGGTCAAGCCACGATCTTCACGACCAAATACAATCGCAACTTGCTGTTTTTTTTGTACGACTGCCTGCATGGAAAGCTCCGCGGCGGGGCGTACATCCAGCAATGGCCATGGAATGGTGCGACTACGCGCACTGGTGCCAAATACAAGATGACAGTCTTCAATTGCTTGTTCTAAGGTGTCTACAATCTCAATCTGATCAATTAAATCCTGTGCGCCTGCTGCCAGTGCGTCAATATCGGGATGAGGATAAGTTTTGGGTTTGACCAAAACCAGTTTGCTCAGTCCCATGGTTTTCATGGCTCTTAATGCACTACCAATATTTGCAGGCAAGGTGGTATTCACCATGACAATTTTTACATGCGACAAAGATTGTGAAACTGACGCATTGTCAGATGTATTCATAAATAATCCAGACTAAATTTTAAGAATATTGAGAAACTTCAGCCTGATACAAATCCATGGCTTCATCCATAGACAGATCGGTTGGCGGTGGTGCAAGTGGCACGGTTCGTACGGTTTCGGCTGCTTTTGCGGCTTTAGACTTCACTTGATATTCGATATACACCGATTCTTTACCAAAATAATCACGTAATTTCACCAGTAGTTCATCCAGTGGTGCAACTTTCCAGTTTTGTCCTAAATGTAATTCGGCTGTAGCATAGTTTTGTTCTATCGCGATTTGCACGGGAATGTGTTGGCACAGATCAATATTACAAAATGGTAAAATGATCTGTTGTAGCTCTTGAGCCAGTGCTGGAGTCATTAAATCTTGGGTCGGCTGAATCCGAATATGATTAGCACGTTTTTGACGAATTTCATTCAGGCTAAACGCTTTGCTTAGACGTGCCATTGGACGATCAAAGCCTTCTCGTTCGTAAATTTCACCCTCAATCACCACCACTTGTTCAACTTGGACAATATCTTTGAAACGTTGAAAGCGTTCATGGTTACAACTGACTTCAATTCGGGCAGTACCATCATCCAGTGTAATCATGATTCGATTCGGAAAGTTGGCAACGTCCAGCACCAGTCCTGCAAATACGGTGGTTTGACCCCGACGCGTCGGGGTCAACTCGTTAATTTTAAGTGGAATAAACGCTTTTAACTCTGAACGATACACATCAATTGGATGGCCAGTTAAATATAAGCCCAGTGTATCTTTTTCACCTTTAAGCCGAACCTCATCTGACCATGGTTTTACGGGTTTAGCAGGTTTACGTTGAACTTCTTCAACTTCACCAAACAAATCCATAATTCCAGTTTCACGGTTTTGTCGCGCTTGTTCCGCCGCCTGTACGGCTTCAGGCAATTGTGCCATTAAACTGGAGCGTTCAATACCTAAACAGTCTAGTGCACCTGCACGAATTAACGCTTCAAGAGTACGTTTATTGATTTTTTTCAGATCAATTCGATGGCAAAAATCAAACAGGTCGGTATAAGGGCCGTCTTTTTCACGCGAGTCGATCACGGATTGCATGGCTTGTTCGCCTACGCCTTTGATCGCACCTAAACCATAGACCACGGTTTTTTCGTCACTGGCATGGAAGCGATAAATCGACATATTCACAGAAGGCGGCAAAACGTCTAGACCATTACTACGGCAGTCATCAATCAAAAACACCACGTTGTCGGTGTTTTGCATTTCTGATGACATCACCGCGGCCATAAATTCAGCAGGATAATGTGCTTTTAACCACGCAGTATGATAGGCGACGAGAGCATAAGCCGCAGCATGCGATTTGTTAAAACCATAGCCTGCAAACTTTTCCATATAGTCAAAGATATGGTTGGCTGTGGCTTCATCAATATCTTTTTGGGCAGCACCTTCGATAAAGATCTGGCGTTGTTTCACCATTTCTTCAGGTTTCTTTTTCCCCATCGCTCGACGCAGCAAGTCTGCGCCACCAAGTGTATACCCTGCACAGAACTGTGCCGCCTGCATCACCTGTTCCTGATACACCATAATGCCGTAAGTCGGTTCGAGTACACTTTCGAGTAATGGATGCAAATATTCAAACTCGCCACCATGCATACGGTGAATAAAGTCAGGAATCAGATCCATCGGACCGGGACGATACAAAGATACAAAGGCAATAATTTCTTCAAATTTACTTGGGCGTGCTTCTTTGAGCATGCGCTTCATACCGACGGATTCAAACTGGAACACCGCTGTCGTATTTGCATCTGCGAAGACTTTATAGGCATCGACATCATCAAGTGGAACACGTTCAATCGCCAGCGGCTCTTTGACATCGCTACGTTTATTAATATTTTGAATCGCGTCTTCAATCACGGTCAGGTTACGTAAACCCAAAAAGTCGAATTTGACCAAGCCTGCGGCTTCAACGTCATCTTTATCAAATTGCGCAACACGGCTGGTTCCATCTGCTTCACACATGACGGCCGAATAATCTGTGATTTTACCCGGCGCAATCACCACGCCACCTGCGTGTTTACCTGTATTACGGGTAATCCCTTCCAGTTTGAGTGCCATATCCCAAATTTCACTGGCATCATCATTATCTGGATTAGAGGGATTGGTGACGATGTCCTTGAGCTGCGGTTCCATGTCAATGGCTTGCTTTAGATCGACACCTAAAGGTTTGGTCGGCACCATTTTGGAGATACGATCGGCCAAACCATAGGATTTACCCAAAACCCGCGCTACGTCTCGGATTGCACCTTTGGCCGCCATCGTACCAAAGGTTGCAATCTGGGACACGGCTTCACGTCCATAAGTACGCGATACATAATCAATCACGCGGTCACGACCTGCAATACAAAAATCGACATCAAAGTCGGGCATTGATACACGTTCTGGGTTTAAGAAACGCTCAAATAGTAGATCGTAGCGTAGGGGGTCAAGATCGGTAATTTTTAAACTATACGCCACCAATGAGCCCGCACCCGAACCCCGTCCTGGGCCAACAGGTACGCCGTTATTTTTGGCCCATTGAATGAAGTCCATCACGATCAGAAAGTAACCCGGGAAGCCCATTTTTAGAATAATATCAACTTCATATTTGATACGTTCATCGTAGGGTTTACGAATCTCATTCCAGTCTTCATCACGTTCGGCAACAGGATAGAGTAATTCCAGACGTTCTTCTAAACCGACTTTGGATAAATGCTCAAAGTAGGTATCAATGGTAAAGCCTTCTGGAATCGGATAATCAGGCAAAAAGTAAGTACCCAGTTGTAAACTGACATTACAACGCTGAGCAATATAATAGGTATTGTCTAAAGCGCTGGGAATGTCTGAGAATAATTCAGCCATTTCTTCGGCTGTTTTAAAATATTGTGCTGGACTATAGTTTCTTGGGCGGCGATCATCTGCCAGAACATAACCATCGGCGATACAGACACGCGCTTCATGCGCTTCAAAGTCATCACTTTCAATAAAGTGAACGTCATTGTGAGCCACGACTCCGACATGGTATTTTGCAGCGAGTTTAACCGCTTCCTGAATATAATCTTCTTCACCAGCACGATCGGTACGGGTGAGAGCAAGATAAACCCGATTACCAAATTTTTCTTGCCAGGCTTCAAGTAAAGCTTCAGCTTTTTGTGGATTGGAAGAACACAGCATTTTACCAACGTCACTATGTTGCCCTAATAGCACAATCATGTCTTGATGTTGCTGTAAAACCCATTCTTTTTGTACACAAGGAATACTAAGTTGCTGGCCTTCGATAAAACCACGTGACACAATTTCAGTCAGACTACGCCAGCCATCATTGGTCATGGCAAGCAGGGTAACGCGATGTTCAGCATCATTCAGACGAATTTCGCTGCCCAAAATTGGTTTAATCCCTTTAGAGAGACAACTCTCATAAAACTTGACCGCAGCATGTAAATTGGAAAGATCGGTTAATGCCAAAGCAGGCATACTTTCATTGACCGCAGCTTTGATCAGATCAGGTATCCGCACAATTGATTCGGTAATCGAAAACTCTGTATGAATACCAAGATGAACAAACTGCATAACACGATCCTGACCAAGTCCGTCGATGAATATAAGGTGCCAGTAGTTTAACATGCTCTGAGTTGAGCCGTTGTCTATTATTTTTCCAATAAAAACATAATCACTTTTTATGGGAAATACAATGTAAAAAGAAGCTCAATATGGGAAGTTGAGCTTCTTTTCAAATCATAGCTGAAAAACAGCAGATTAGTACTGCCAGAACATCCGCTGGATTTCTTTGGCATCATTGGTTTTGGTCAAAGCTAACGCTGCAAGAAGACGTGCTTTTTGTGGATTTAAATCGTGTGAGACAATCCAGCCATATTGATCATCGGGTTGTTCTGCGTTGCGTAGTACAAAGCCTTGAGGCACTCGTGATGAACGGATAATTTGAATGCCTTGTTCATCATGGAGTTGTCTTAAAGTTGGAACAATATAGTTTGCCACCGAACCGTTACCTGTACCTGCATGAATAATGGCTTTTGCGCCTGCTTTGGCGTAGGCCAAGTATGCATCAGGCAGCATTGAATCTGAACCATATACAATTTGCACCAATGGCAACTGATCACCCTTAATATTTTCAATATTAAATTCAGACGTATTGTTAAAACGTTTGACCGAGCTTCTAAACCAATAAGGTTTACCTTCTACTAGCGTCCCTAAAACGCCCCATTGGCTAGCAAATGCGTTGGTATGAATATTAATGGTTTTGGTGACATCTCGTGCAGCAAAGATGGAGTCATTCATCAGCACCATGACGCCTTTATTTTTAGCTTCATCAGAAGCAGCCAGCGCCACTGCACTATACAGATTAAGAGGGCCATCGGCTGAAAGCGCGGTTGATGGACGCATTGAACCCACCACCACAATCGGTTTATCAGTATGAATCACCAAGTTGAGGAAAAATGCAGTTTCTTCTAAAGTATCTGTGCCGTGGGTAATCACAATTCCATTCACAGATGGTTTTTTGACTAAGTCATTGACTTGACGCGCCAGTGAAAGCAATTCTTTATCGGTAATGCTTTCAGACGCAATCTGTAAAGCTTGAACGCCACTGACATTGGCGAGATCTTTGACTTGGGGAACAGCATTGATTAACGCATCGACTGGAACTTTGGCAGCAGTATAGGTTGCACTATTAGTTGAACTTGCTCCTGCACCAGCGATGGTTCCACCTGTTGCAACTACCACGACGTTATTTTTTGCATATAAAGACGCTGATGCAGCGAGCAGAGTCAGCGCAAGACCACATGATTTAAAAGTTTTACTTATCATTAACCGTTTCCTAGTTGTTAAAATTCCATTAAAAAGCAATGTCTATGCCAGACATTGCTTTAATTTATGATTTTTTAAACACCTAAGTCATTGGCAAATTATTATGTAGTCATAATTAACGCTTTGTGGCTAAGAAACGACCTAAACGGGTAATGGCTTCGCGTAGTTCATTTTCCGCAGGTAAAAACACTAAACGGAAATGATCAGGCGTTGGCCAGTTAAAGCCTGTTCCTTGCACCAAAAGAACTTTCTCTGCACGTAAAAAGTCCAGCATCAGTTGTTCATCATCTTCAACGTGATACATATTGGGATCAAGTTTTGGGAAACAATACATCGCACCTTCAGGTTTGACACAACTAACTCCTGGAATTTCATTGAGCATTTCCCAAGCAATATTGCGTTGTTCATATAAGCGACCACTTGGTCGAATCAAGTCATTAATAGACTGGTAACCGCCAAGCGCAGTCTGAATCGCATATTGAGCTTGATGATTGGCACATAAACGCATGGATGCCAACATATCTAGACCTTCGATATAATCTTTGGCGCGGGATTTATCGCCTGTAATGGCCATCCAGCCCGAGCGATAGCCTGCGATACGATACGACTTTGACAGTCCATTAAACGAAATACACAATTGATCGCCTGCTAAAGCAGCTAAGGCGACGTGTTCAATACCGTCATAAATAATTTTGTCGTAGATTTCATCGGCAAATAAAATCAGATCATGCTTTTTCGCCAAAGCGACAATTTGCTCTAAGACATGGCGCGGGTACACCGAACCTGTCGGATTGTTGGGATTAATCACCACAATCCCGCGTGTATTCGGCGTGATTTTACTTTCCATATCCACAATATCTGGATACCAACTATTTTCTTCATCACATTTATAGTGAATCGCTGTGCCGCCAGACAAATTCACTGCTGCTGTCCATAAAGGGTAGTCAGGCATTGGCACTAGCATTTCGTCGCCATCATCGAGCAGACCTTGCATAGCCATAACAATGAGTTCAGATACACCATTACCAACATACACGTCATTGACATGCATATCGCGAATGCCTTTTTGTTGATAATACTGGCAAATTGCTTTACGGGCAGGAAATATCCCTTTTGAGTCAGTATAACCAATGGCATTGGGTAAATTTAGTGCAACATCATTAATGATTTCTTGTGGTGCTTCAAAGCCAAAAGGGGCGGGGTTACCAATATTCAGTTTAATAATTTTGTGGCCTTGTTCTTCCATCTCATTGGCCGCTCGTAACACAGGTCCACGAATGTCGTAGCAAACATGCTCAAGCTTAGACGATTTTTTAATTTCTCGTGGCGTTTGATGTGTTGTGTTCATTTTGGGGCTCTCAGAAGGAGTAGGGGTCACTTTTGCATAACGATATAAATAACTTTTAAATGTTTCGGTTGTTACCAGATCAAGGTCATGTTGATCTCGAAGTAAGGCAACAATCTTTTCATGCGTAAATCCTGCCAGTTGATATTGTTTGATCACGGGCAGTAGATTTTTAAAAATAACGCTTTTTTTCTGCGACATTTTTTAATCCTGAGCAAGAATAGCGCTAAGCCTATCATATTTATGCTCACAAAAAAGCAATATTAGAAAATAAAATGCTCACCTTGTTTTATTATTTTGCTTACTTTTTGCTTTTATGAGAATTATAAGTGTTTTGTAATTTGTGAAGTAAAGACTAGAAATTTTAGAATGAATCACGTAAATATAGAATTATTCTATTTAAACAGTTAGATGAATAGGGAAATGGTCATGGGAAAACTCAATAAAACAGAACGAGAATGGCAAAGAGAGTTATCACCAGAAGAGTACCGAATTACGCGACAAAAAGGCACTGAACCTGCTTTTACCGGGCAATATTGGAACACCAAGCAGCAAGGAACGTATGTTTGTCGTTGTTGTGGTACCGAGCTTTTTACATCGGACACCAAGTATGACAGTGGTAGTGGCTGGCCTAGCTTTTATCGACCTGTCAATGCAGGCGCGATTGATGAACAGGAAGACTCAACCCATGGTATGACACGTACAGAAATTATTTGCCATAATTGCGATGCGCATTTAGGACATGTATTTGAAGATGGACCACAGCCGACAGGACTACGTTATTGCGTAAATTCGGCTTCATTACAACTAAAAACCAACGAAAAAAATGATGAGGAAACTTATCCATGACGAGTCTTTATCAGTTCGAAGCTGAATTATTAGAGGGTGACACTAAGCAGATGTCTGACTATGAGGGCAAAGTGCTTTTAATTGTCAATACTGCAAGTAAATGTGGCTTCACACCACAATTTGCGGGCTTAGAAAAAGTATACGAAAAATATAAAGATCAGGGATTTGAAGTATTAGGCTTTCCTTGTAATCAATTTGGGGGGCAGGATCCAGGTTCGAATGATGAAATTGGAGCTTTTTGTCAGCGAAACTATGGAGTTGATTTTCCTATGTTTGCTAAAGTGGATGTCAAAGGCCCTGAAGCACATGCCATTTTTCGCTATCTGACGCGTGAAGCCAAAGGAATTTTGGGTAGCGAAAGCATTAAGTGGAATTTTACCAAATTCCTTGTTAGTAAGGATGGTAAAGTGCTGAATCGTTATGCACCCACCACGAAACCTGAGAGTATAGAAGAAGATATTGAAAAAGCGTTGGCTCAATAATATTTATACAGAAATAAAGCATGTCTCACTCAGATATCGCATTCTGGAGTGATCCTCGCATGCCTTATGTGGAAACACGTAAGGCATGTCAAAGTCGTATTTGCTATAAAGCGCATAGCCATGCGACTTTTTCAATTGGTGCAGTAGATCAGGGCCAGAGTCGATTTAGTAGTTATTTACATACGACAGAGAATATTGAAGTGGGTTCAATTGTTTGTATTCCTGCATATATTGAACACGCGTGTAATCCATTGCCAGATCAGGCGTGGAGTTATCAGATGATGCATCTTGATCTGGATTGGCTTAAGCAATTATTAGAAGAATCCGTTACAGAGCGTATTTGCAACCAGATCCCTGAGTTAGTGCCAGAAATTATCAAAAAGCCTGAAATTTATCAGCATTTTTGTCAGTTGAATGATACTTTATTTGATCCAGAACGAACCATTTTAGAAAAAGAGCAATCTTTGGTTGAAACATTTACGCAGATTATTTTTCCATCATTACAATTAAAGCAAGTAGACGAAAAACTTTATCTTCAGCAATATCTAAAACATTTAGTTGATCTTATTGTTCAGTACGAGCATTTTCTTTCACTTGAGCAATTATCCGCACAAAGTGGTATTAGTCGTTACGCGATTATTCGTTTATTTAAAAGAAACTTTGGTCTGACACCTCATGCTTTTCAACTTAACTTGAGAATTAATCAAGCGCGAGACAGGTTGAAAGGCGGGAGTTCAGTCGTCGAGATCGCTTATGATTTGGGCTTTAGTGATCAAAGTCATTTCCATCGCGTGTTTAAAAGCTTAACAGGCGTAACGCCAAAACAATATCAGAGTGGCTTTTAAACGCAATTTTATACAAGAACACGATTTGGCATTTGCCTAAGCTGCGATTTTGATTTGATCGAATAGTGTTTATGGAACTCTTTTTTGCGATTGCGGTGACTCATTTCGTTGCTTTACTCTCACCTGGGCCAGATTTCTTTTTAATTTTAACGACTTTGCTTGCTCGAAATAAAAAGGCAGCACAGCAGGTCTGCTTAGGGATTGCTCTCGGAAATGCTTTAATTTTATGGGTGGTTTTTTCCAGTTGGTACCTACTTGGAAAAATAGATCACTCGACTTTGAAATATTTAAAATGGGGAGGTGCATGTTACCTCTTTTATCTGTCATTTTTGTGTTTACGTCATGCGCATGCCAAGATTGAAATTGATCAAACTGAATCATCTCAATATTCTTCTTTTTCTGCTTTAAGACAATTATTACTTGGATTGCAATCCAGTTTACTTAATCCTAAAAATATCCTTTTTTATAGCAGCTTGACCTTACTCGTTTCTGAAAAATTTAATGTTTATCAAAAAATTACCATTTCAGTGTGGATGGTGATGATAGTTTTAATTTGGAATTTATTTTTGCTGAGATTATTATCACATGAGCGCTGGATGGTCGCCTTACGCAGCCATTCTAAATGGCTTTACTATCTTTCTGGGTTAAGTTTTGTGGGATTTGCAAGCCTTTTGATGTTGATTCCATCTTAGACATTCTTTAGAAAAAAATGATGTTTCTCATAGACTTTTTCATCAGTCTCTTTTATTTAGCTCTATGTGAGAAAATAAAGAGGGTTTAAACAATGATGAAAAGAAGTCTAATGTTGATAATGAATAAATTATATTGAAGTTTTTTACATGAAAAATTGCAATCGAATTGTGAAGTTCTATTAATAAAAACATTCTGTATTTGAGAAAAGTTATTTAAATTATTTTTATTCTCATTTAGTATCATCGCAATTTTATAAACTGTACTCGTGGAATTGTGATGATCAAACTTAAACCGCTTGTCTTGATGATGGCTTGTGCATCAGGCTATATCATTACCCATGCTGATGATCAGGTTTTTCAGCAATCAGAGTCGGATGGTCAACCCGCAACTGCTTTGGAAACTATTCGTGTGGTTGCTAGTGCAGATGCTTCTGCAACAGGGCTTATGGAAGCCTACGTAGGAGGTCAGGTGGCTAGTGGTGGACGAGTAGGAATTTTTGGTAATCAGAAAAATTTAGATACGCCGTTTAACTTGACCAGTTATACCAATCAATATATTCAGGAGCGTCAAGCGAAAAGCGTGGGTGACGTTTTAAAGGCAGATCCAAGCGTTCGTGTGGGACGCGGTTATGGTAATTTTCAGGAAAACTATTATATCCGTGGTTTTAATTTAGGTTCAGATGATACCGCCTATAATGGACTTTACTCGATCTTGCCACGTCAATATATTCCAACAGAGCTTTTTGAGCGGGTTGAAGTGCTGAAAGGGGCTTCTTCATTTTTAAGTGGAGCGATGCCAAGTAATGGGGGGATTGGCGGGGCAATTAACTTATTACCTAAACGTGCAGGCAATGAGCCTTTAAACCGTGTAACTGTGGGCACTGACTTTAATGGTGGCTATATTTCAAGTGATATTTCACGCCGTTTTGGAGAGGATCAACAGTTTGGTGTTCGAGTAAACACCGCGTATCACGGAGGTGATACTCCAGTTGATGACGAAGAAAAATCTTTGGGACTTGTCTCAGTCGGGCTAGATTATCGTGGCGATCGTTTGCGTCTATCTGGAGATATGGGACATAGCAATAATCGTTTAACAGCAACGCGTCCAAGTGTAACTTTGGGTAGTGGTATCACCTCAATTCCGACACCTGTTGATAGTTCAAGTAATTATGCACAAAAATGGTCTTATTCCAACGAAGAAGATTATTTTGGAAGTTACCGCGCTGAATATGATTTAACCGATGCGATTACGGCCTATGCAGCTTATGGTTTTCGTCATGGTCAAGAACAAAATAGCTTGGGTAATGTGACACTTACAAATGCAAACACGGGTGATTCTACCTTCTATCGTTTTGATAATGCACGTGTGGATATGGTGAATACGGGGGAAGTCGGTATTCGAGGAAAATTGGATACGGGTTCTGTTCAACATAACTTAGTGCTGTCTGCGTCAGCTTTTCAACAGAATACCCGTAATGCATATTTTATGGATTGGGCAAATCAGCTAGCTACCAATATTTATCGGCCAGTCCAATATGATCAGCCTGAAGCACTAAATCCGTTATTTCATGGTAATGATATGGATTCACCAAAGCTTACGACAAGAACAAGACTTAGAAGTATTGCTATTGGAGATAATTTAAAAGCCTTTGATGATAAATTAATTGTTATGTTGGGTGGTCGTTATCAGACCATTATTCAAGATACTTATCAATATGATAATAAAGGTAAAAACCCTTCATATGATGAAAGTAAATTTACCCCTGCATTAGGTTTAACCTATAAAATCACACCTGAAATTTCAGTCTATGGTAATTATATTGAGTCTTTAGCCAAAGGTTTGAGTAATACAACAGCTAATGTCACTACGACACTAAAACCATTTGTTGCTAAGCAAAAAGAAGTGGGTGCCAAGTATGAAAATGGCGTGATTGGAGCAACACTGAGTTTATTTGATATTAATAAGCAGCGTGGTATCAAAGATGCTAATGGTGTCTTTAGTGATGGTGGTGAATATGTACATCGTGGTATTGAGCTTACTACTTATGGCAAATTAACTGATGATATTACCGTACTTGGTGGTGTAACGTGGATGCATGCTAAACAGGAAGATACAGGTTCAGTCACTTATGATGGTAATGATGAAGTAGGTGTTCCAAAGTTTCAAGCTAATTTAGGTGCAGACTGGAAACTCCCTGTTGCACAGGATATTTCTTTAAATGCACAATTGATTTACACAGGTTCGACGTATGCGAGTCTAGACAACAATCTAAAAGTGAAAGACTGGACGACACTTGATTTGGGTGCAAGCTATAAGACACATCTTGGACAAACACCGACTACATTTAACTTTGCTGTAAATAATGTATTCGATAAAGATTATTGGGGTTCGGTCGGACTGTATGACAATATCAATAGTACAGGGAATACCAATAATGGTTATGTTGTTGCAGGTCAGCCACGAACATTTATGCTAAGCGCCAGCTTTGATTTTTAATTAATTTTTGACTCAGTCAAAATAATAAAGCCTCAATATATATAGAGGCTTTATTATTTTAATTTTTTAAAATCTACAAGATTTTCTTTAAACGTTGTACCACTTGTTCACATTGTGCCAAGTCCGCGACCAATGCCATACGTACATGATTTTCCCCAGGATTTCCTTGATTAGTTTCACGGGATAAATAGCGGCCTGGTAACACTTTAATATGAGCTCTTTCCATCAACATTTTGGCAAATGCTTCATCATGATCTACTTGTAACCAGTAATAGAATCCTGCATCTGGTTTTTTAAGAGGAATTAATCCTCCCAATTCGGACTGGAATAATTCAAACTTGGCACGATATTGCTGACGATTTTCTTCAACATGTGCTTCATCATTCCACGCCGCTATAGAAGCCATTTGATGCTGTACAGGCATCGCTGCACCATGATAAGTACGAAACTTTAAATACGGTTTTAGCAGTTCAGCATCACCTGCCACAAAACCAGAACGCATACCTGGCAAGTTGGAACGCTTGGACAATGAATGAAAAACAATACAGTTTTTATAGTCATCGCGACCAATCTCAGCACAGACTTCGAGTAAACCGACAGGCGCTTGATCAAACCAAAGTTCTGAATAGCACTCATCAGAGGCAATCACAAAATTGTATTGATCTGACAGTTGAATCAGTTTTTTAAATTGTTCTTTGGACAATACAGCGCCCGTAGGGTTACCCGGTGTACAGACAAATAATAATGCTGTTTTTTTCCAGACTTCCGCTGGAACCGCATCAAAGTCACCCAAATAATCATTTTCAGGCGTACAGTTGATGAAATACGGTTTCGCACCTGCAAGCAAAGCTGCACCTTCATAAATCTGATAAAAAGGGTTTGGCATCACTACATAAGGTGTATCTTCACGATTAATCAGTGCCTGTACAAAAGAGAAAATTCCTTCACGTGTACCTGTGACTGGCAAGATATGATCTTCAACGCTAATACTATTGAGCTTAAAACGCTGGGTCAGCCAGTTGGCAATACTCTGACGTAACTCAGGTAGCCCTTTGCTATTGGGATAAGTCGATAAATGCTGAAAGTTGTCAATAATGGCTTGTTTTACAAACTCAGGGGCAGGATGTTTGGGTTCACCAATAGAAAGCGGAATGAGGGGTAGATCTGCGGGTGTGACATCTTTAAAAAGCGCATTTAACTTTTCAAAAGGATAAGGATGTAATAACGACAAACTGGAATTCATGAAACATTTACCGATTTAAAACTGTGAATTAATGTTGGCTGATGACTTGATTAGATGCTTCATCTAACGCAGATTTTAGCTGATCTGCAAAAAGTTTGGCTTCTTCAATATTCATGGGTTGACCATCTTTTTT
This sequence comes from Acinetobacter sp. 479375, assembly GCF_000581715.1. NCBI lineage: Bacteria > Pseudomonadati > Pseudomonadota > Gammaproteobacteria > Moraxellales > Moraxellaceae > Acinetobacter > Acinetobacter sp. 479375. The sequence continues at coordinate 182,789 of NZ_JEZN01000001.1, forward strand.
AGTCACAAAGAAAATATCCTCAGCACGTTCGCCGAGTGTGGCAATCTTGGCTGAATGGATATCGAGCCCTTGCATCATAAAGACTCCACCCACTCGTGCTAGTAGGCCGGGTTGATCCAGTGTAGATATTTCAACCATGTTTTGTTGCAGTACAGGGTTTAGCGTAATATCAACGGTATTTTCTACATCAAAATGACGAAGTTGGCGCGGAATACGGCGTTGCATCAAGCCCGGGTATTTATCAGATTGGCTAAGCGCTTTCACCAATGCCTCTTTCACGGTAGTCTCGCGTTCTGGATCGGTCAGCAGTGTACCAAAACGATCTAATACGACATAGGTATCCAGACTAAAGGCTTTAGTGGCTGTGATAATTCGTGCATCCTGTACATCCAGATTCATGCGATCTAGCACCGCAACAGTGGTGGCAAACAGATTTGGTTTATCTTGGGTATAGATAAAGATCTGAATAGCATCCTGAGCTTGTGTCGACTGACGATGTGCACGGAATAATACCAAGGGTGCAGGGTTATCACCGTGCTGCAAAATCGCACGGGTATGCCATGCAATTTCATCGGCAGATTCTTTAAGGAAGTATTCATCGCCAAGTTCTTGCCAGACTTTTTCAACAGCGTCTAGTGAGAACTCATTCACCAGCGCTTCACTCGCAGTAAATTTGGTGTCTTCAATCAACATTTGATAATCGACAGGACGACCTAAACCTGAACGGATCACGTCTCTAGAATAGGTATAAAGCTGACGCATGAGAGAAGCTCGCCACGTATTCCAGAGTTTTGGATTGGTGGCATTAATATCAGAAACAGTCAGACTATATAGATAGTCCAGATGCTCCATATCACCTAGTTTTTCCGCAAACTCTTTGACGACATCTGGATCAGAAATATCTTTTTTCTGCGCAGTGAGTGACATGAGTAGATGGTTTTGAATCAGCCACGCGACCAGTTTACATTCACGTTCGGTAAAGCCATGTTTACGACAAAACTCAATGGCATCTTCAGCACCCAATTCACTATGATCACCGCCACGACCTTTGGCAATATCATGAAAAATCGCAGCCAAATATACGATATCGCGACGTGCCAAACGCTGAAACACTGAGCTAACCACTGGAAAATGCTGTGCAAATTCTGGTTCTTTAAAGCGATTTAAATTACGAATCAGTAATAAGGTATGTGCATCGACGGTATAAATATGGAACAAGTCATACTGCATCAGCCCCATAATTTGACCAAATGCCGGAATATAGTTGCCTAAAATTCCATAGCGTTTCATATCGACGAGCGTGTCATATAAACGATAAGGCGAACGGATAATCGCCATAAACAAGGCTTGATGCACAGGATGATCACGAAATTCCTGATCAATCCGTTTTGCCGCCATAATCAACAAACGCAAAGTTCTTGCACGGATCCCTTCGATTTCAGGGCGATTGGCTAATAAATAGAAGAGTTCTAAAATTGCGCTTGGATGTTCAGCAAAAATTTTATGATGTTGTACTGCGAGTTTGCCATCGACCAATTTGAAGTTTTCATTAATTTCTTCAATCTTACGTTCATAGTTAGGCAAACGTGGGGTAATCACAGACTCATTAAAATAGGCGAGTAGCATTTCATTGAGTGTTGAAACCTGCTGCGCGGTACGATAGTAACGTTTCATGAACTGTTCTATCGCATAATTGGCAGGTTTGCCTTCTTCTTGTACATAGCCAAATTTTGCGGCGATATCACGTTGATAGTCAAATAAAAGTCGATTTTCATCGCGCTTGGTCAAGCGGTGTAAATGATGGCGAATTTCCCATAAAAAACTTTCGGCTTCTTCCAGTACGCTCAGTTCAAATTCGGAAATAAAGCCAAGATGAACCAGATCATAAATGCGGTTGACGCGGAAATGCCGCTTGGCAATCCAGCCGATCTGATTCATGTCACGAATGCCACCAGGTGCATTTTTTATATCTGGTTCGAGGTTACTTTCAGTGTTGTTATGTTGAGCATGGCGTTTTTCCTGCTCTTCCATTTTGGCATCAAAAAAGGTTTTATCCGTCCATGTTTGAGAAACAATGCGACGCGGCCATTTGGCTAAATGTGAGTTTCCTGTAATCAGTCGTGCTTCGATGAGCGTGGTGGCAACCGTTAAATCATTGGTGGCTTCTTCAAAACAGTTGCGAATACTACGTACACTAATACCAGGTTTAAAATTTCCTACATCCCATAAAGAGGACACAAAAGTAGAAATCTGTTTTTCTTGTTCAGGTGCAATATCATGCTCGGACAAGATCATGATATCCACATCTGAATAGGGCAACATTTCACGACGGCCATAACCACCGACTGCAAAAAGCCCTAAATCAGTTTGATTTAGTCCTGCATGATTCCAAAGAAAAATCAGCGCTTCATCAATAAAATTAGAACGTGCTAAAACAATATCACGTATGGGTTGACCATTTTCATAAAACTCCTGTAGCTGCTGTTCAACGTCATTACGCCATTGATTAATTGCCTGAATGTCATGGTGACTGGTGACATAACTCAGCAGCGGAGAAGTATTGATCATAAAAATAGGCCTAACTTAAACTGATGAATTTGTTTGAACTTGAACAAGGCTAGCTGCTTGAGCAGCAAGCTCACGCGCCTGATCGGTATCTTCAGCACGTGCGGTAGCAACGCCCATACGACGACGCTTAAAACCTTCAGGCTTACCAAAAAGGCGCAAGTCAGTATCGGGATGGGCTAATGCTGTATTTAAATGACTAAAGCTTAAATTATTGGCATCTACACCCGCATAAATCACGGCACTGGCTGCTACGCTATGTCGTGCAGTATTGACAGGTAACCCTAAAATAGCACGCGCGTGTAACTCAAACTCACTTTGAAATTGAGATGCCAAGGTAACAAGTCCTGTATCGTGCGGGCGTGGTGAAACTTCACTAAACCAGACTTGGTCACCTTTGACGAATAGCTCAACTCCAAAAATGCCACATCCGCCAAGCGCAGTCGTGACTTTATGCGCGATTCGTTTTGATTCTTGTAGGGCAGCTTCAGTCATGATTTGAGGTTGCCAACTTTCAACATAATCACCAGAATCTTGACGGTGCCCAATCGGATCACAATACTGCGTTTCAATTTCACCCGTTTCTGGATTTTTAGCACGAACAGTTAGTAAGGTAATTTCAAAGTCAAAATCAATTTGAGATTCAACAATGACTTTGCCCTGATTGACGCGACCACCTGTTTGAGCATATTCCCAAGCGGCATCGACTTCTTCAAAGCTTTTAACGCGCGACTGACCTTTACCCGATGAAGACATCACGGGCTTTACAAAGTTTGGATATGCAATATCGTCGCAGGCAGCACGGAAACTTTCTAGCGAGTCTGCAAAGCGATAAGCTGAGGTTGGCAAACCTAGCTCTTCGGCCGCCAAACGACGAATGCCTTCGCGGTTCATGGTGAGATTAACTGCTTTGGCAGAAGGAATAACCGTTGCAATGGCCTTATTTTCAATTTCAACCAACACTTCAGTTGCAATCGCTTCAATTTCAGGGATGATCAGATTTGGTTTTACTTTTTCAATGAGTCGATGCAACTCATTTGCATCCGCCATATTGAGCGTATAAGAATAATGTGCAACTTGCATTGCGGGAGCATGATCATAGCGATCTGCGGCATGAACTTCGACTCCTAAACGCTGCAAAGAAATAACCACTTCTTTACCGAGTTCTCCTGAACCCAATAAAAGGACTTTAAAGGCAGAAGATTGAAGGGGAGTACCAATAGTCACGCTCATGCGAATCATCCGTGCAAAAGTTGGGTATTAAGCATAGCAGAACTCGATCATGAATTAAGCCTTGATTCACATAAAAATATATAGTTTTGTTCGACAATAAACGAAAAATGAATAAAAGTTTAAATCTGAATAAAAATTAGATGTTTATTTTATAATTTAGCTGTAATTCATCGGCATTTTGTCCACGAATGCCCCAGTTTTCTTTAGGGGTTTCAAAGATTGTAATTTCTACATCTTGTGGACTGATTCCACATTGCGCCTGAATGTTGCTAAAAATCTGTTGAATTAGTCGTTTTTTGGTTTCTGCCTGCCGTCCTGAAAACATTGAAATCTCAATGATGGTATAAGCTTCATTTCTGTCTACAGGATAAATAAAGTCTTCTGGAGCTAGTGCAATGAATCGATGGAAACGTTTATCTTCTGGGTATTGAAGAGTCATTACCAAAGCTTGGTGAATTGCATTTGATAGGGTCATTCGATGTTTTTGAATGATACTTTGGTTGGCATAAATTTTAATTTGAGACATTTAATGATCACGTTTAGGTCAAACTCATAAAATAGCAATGTAACATTAACAATTCTTAGGTTTCAAAAAACAAATTCATAAAGATTGAGTATTGTCTTGGAATTCACTAGCATAGTGGCGAAATGTTGAGACAGGTAATCGTTGATGATCACTTCAACACCCAAATTTTTGATTTTTACTTCCGTATTTTTAACTTTGGCTATGCTCTCTGGTTGTAATCAAAATGAGCAGAAGCAGACCGACAAGGTTGAAATTAAAGCTGCTCCCACACTAACCAATGATGCAACCACCTATGCGCACAAAGCATGGGATTTGATTAATCAAATAGATCCGATTGTATATACAAAAAAAGTGGATCAAATTGATGAGCAAGTCAGAAAACCACTACGCCAACTCAGTACAGACTGGCGAATTAATGTCAAAATGACAGATTCAGTCACTGAAGGTAAATATGCTTTATGTCGTAAGGCATTAACTTCGCTTGATACATGGGCAAGAGAAACAAAAGACAACAGTGCCACCGTGACCCAGAAACAAGCAGATTATGAACGGGATAAATCGCAATGTAAGGATGCCATTGCTAACCCTGCTTTAGGTAATACTGATCCCAAACGCTAATTAAATGATTATGTAAAAAAGCGAGATTCAAAAGAATCTCACTTTTTTATGATTCATTTTTTGTGAAAATAGATTAATGGTTTTGGTGACTGGTTGTTGTTGAGGTGGTTGTGGTAGTCGAAGCGGCTTTAGCTTTTTCTGGTTTGGTTGTTTTCACTTCTGTAGTTTTGACTGTTTGCGTGGTTTTTTTCGCTTCAGCTTTAGTTGGTTTTGCTTTAGCACCTGATACAGCCACACATTTACCACCTTTATGATTTGGGCCAGTTCCGCCTTGTAGTGAGGTTCCTTTTGGGCAGGCAAATGCAGTTGCACTCATAAATGCTAAGGTGCTGCTTAAGATGATGACAGAAATTTTTTTCATAGTGTTCTGATGAATATAAGGCATTAGTACCTGATTAAAAAATAGAAGATCACATACTGAGCAAAAAGAGTAGTTTTGTGTTGTATTTACTTAAAAACATTAAGATTTATAGTAATGATTTTATTTTTAATTCAGATTTAAGTTTGATGCATTTAATCGACAATTGAGCAAGCAAATAAAAGCAAGCCCTATTGTAAACAAAACAATAGAGCTTAGGTCGCTATTTTGACAAATATACAATTATGTGGGGTTTAAATTTGAAAAAAATGGCGAAAAAACACCATGAATCCTCCGCACAAAATTAAAATACCGATCGTATAACGCAATAGTGCAGGAAAGGGCATGTCATAAGAACCTGTATGCAAAATAGCTGAACCTCTTATTGGATTGCTGCTTGATAACGACGATTGACTTCATTCCAGTCCACCACATTGTAAAATGCAGCAATATATTCAGGACGACGGTTTTGATATTTCAAATAGTAGGCATGTTCCCAAACATCCAGACCTAAAATTGGAGTATTGCCATTCATGAGTGGAGAATCCTGATTTCCACTACTTTCTACCACGAGTTTTTTCTCAGGGGTGACACTGAGCCAAGCCCAACCACTCCCAAAACGGCTAATCGCTGCTTTGGTAAAGGCCTCTTTAAATACATCAAAACCACCAAGCTCTTGTTCAATGGCTGTTGCAACTGCACCTGTTGGATTTCCCCCTCCTTGAGGACTCATGACTGTCCAGAACAAAGAATGGTTGGCATGACCACCGCCATTGTTAATCACTACATTTTTGATATCAGCAGGCACTTCATTGACCTTTGATACCAGTTCTTCTACTGCTAGTTTTTCCCACGCAGTACCTTCAATCGCGGCATTGATATTATTGATATACGTTTGATGATGTTTGCTATGATGAATTTCCATCGTTTTAGCATCGATATTGGGTTCAAGTGCATCGTATGCATAAGATAACGCGGGTAGGGTGTACGCCATGAAAATGATCCTTTTTTAAATCAATTCGTAAAATCAAAGTGTTTTAATCAGATTTAGTTTAGGGGATATTGGTTTTTATGTAAATATATTGATAATCATTATCATTGTATTTATTGTTTATAAATTTATATGAGCAATAAAAAAACCAGCAGTGCTGGTTTTTTATAATTGATTAAATCGAGTGGTGATTACACGTTAAAACGGAAGTGCAATACATCACCATCCTGTACCACATAGGTTTTACCTTCAAGGCGCCATTTACCCGCTTCTTTGGCACCCGCTTCGCCGTTGTATTGGACAAAGTCATCATAGGCGATACATTCTGCGCGAATAAAGCCTTTTTCAAAGTCAGTGTGAATGACACCAGCCGCCTGTGGCGCTGTAGCACCCACTTTAACTGTCCATGCACGAACTTCCTGTACACCTGCAGTGAAGTAAGTTTGTAAACCCAAGAGGGCATAACCTGCACGGATCACGACATTGAGACCTGGTTCTTGCATACCCATTGCTTCAAGAAATTCTGCGCGATCTTCATCTTCAAGCAACGAAATTTCTGCTTCAATCTGGTTGCATAAAGGCACCACAATGGCATTTTCTTCTGCCGCCAATTGTTTAACCGCATCCAAGTGTGGGTTGTTTTCAAAACCATCTTCAGCAACATTGGCAATATACATGGTCGGTTTTAAAGTCATTAAACCAAAACCACGAACAAGTTTACGTTCATCGTCACTTAAATCCGCCGCACGAGCAGGTTTACCTTCATCCAGCAAAGGCTGGATTTTTTCTAATACGGCTTTGGTCGCAATGGCATCTTTATCGCCGCCTTTTGCAGATTTGGTCAGACGCAATAATGCTTTGGCTACAGTTTCAAGATCCGCCAATACTAATTCTGTATTAATTGTAGCAATATCATCGAGTGGATCGATTTTACCATTTACGTGAATGACATTTTCATCTTCAAAACAGCGTACGACATGCGCAATCGCATCGGTTTCACGAATATTGGCTAAAAACTGATTCCCCAGGCCTTCACCTTTAGATGCACCTGCGACTAGACCTGCAATATCTACAAATTCCATCGTGGTTGGTAGAATGCGCTGTGGTTTTACAATCGCTGCAAGTTTATCAAGACGTGCATCAGGTACTGGTACGATGCCAGTATTGGGTTCAATGGTACAGAACGGAAAGTTTTCTGCGGCAATCGCAGCCTTGGTGAGTGCATTAAAAAGTGTTGATTTACCAACGTTTGGCAGGCCGACAATACCACAATTAAAACCCATGAGAGGACTCACAAAAATATAAATTAAAAACTGGCGCTGATTTTACATGAAAGCCATGACAAAGTCAGGTCATGGCTAAGTGCAAATCATCACAAGTTTAAATTTTGCGTTTGTCTAACTGTTGAGAAAGCGTATCTCCTGTGGCTTGAATCAACATCACCAATACAATCAGCACTACAATCACCGCAAACATCACAGTTAAATCAAAACGTTGATAGCCATATCGATACGCAATATCCCCCAGACCGCCTGCACCAATCGCACCTGCGATGGCGGAAGAATTAATCATGGTGACGATGGTCACGGTAAAACCTGCCACAATGCCCGGTAATGCTTCAGGCAATAGCACATGCCAGATAATCTGCTGACGATTACAGCCGATCGCTTGTGCAGCTTCGATTAGCCCTTGATCTACTTCGCGTAAACTAACTTCTGCAATGCGAGCAAAAAAAGGAATCGCGGCAAGGGTCAGTGGAACCACCGCAGCCCAAACGCCATAACTGGTTCCGACAATCCAGCGGGTGATGGGAATCAGTGCGACCATCAAAATCAAAAAGGGAATAGAGCGGGTAATATTAATAATCCAGCCAATCGGTTGATTGATGGCCTGAGAAGGATAAATACCATTTTCTGAGGTACTGACTAAAATTACAGCGAGTGGTAACCCGATGAGAAATGCCAATAAAGCGGAAACCCCGACCATGATCAAGGTGTCGAGCGTTCCTGTCAGTAATAAATCAATGAGTTGGTCGTGCATAACCGATCACCTCGATATGTTGAATCAGCGATGTAAGCTGTTGTTTTAAATGATTTAGATCAAGATTGAGTCGTGGTATGCCGACCACCCACGATCCAATCAAATGTTGTTGAATGTTATCTACATGACTTTGGTACAAATACACAGGGGTATCAAAGCTCGCTAGAAGTTGCGTCAGATCAGGCGCATGTTGGGCATCGCTTTGATATTTAAGTTTAAGAATCGTATGGGTGGAGTCTGCTTGAACGTATGAATGCACTTGAAATGGTAAATCCAGTTGTTCCAGATTTAACAGTTCTTGAGTAATCGGCTGTACAGGATTGGAAAAGACCGACCACACTTGTCCTGATTCGACGATTTGACCTTGTTCAATCACCACCACTTGATCACAAATTTCACTTATCACTTGCATTTCATGAGTAATCAAGACAATGGTAATGCCAAGTTCCTGATTAATTTTTTTGAGTAAAGACAAAATGACAGCAGTGCTTTCAGGGTCTAACGCTGAGGTCGCTTCATCACAGAGTAAAATTTCTGGATGATGAACCAGTGCTCTGCCAATGCCGACACGCTGCTTTTGTCCACCTGAAAGCTGAGAAGGGTATTGCCCAGCTTTATGGCTGAGCCCTACCAAAGATAAAACTTCATCGACGCGATTTTTAATTTCAGATTTGGCATAGCCCGAAACTTTGAGTGGGAGTGCCACATTTTCCCATACCGTTTTGGCCGACATTAAATTAAAATGTTGAAAAATCATGCCAATGCGTTGACGTAACTTGATCAAACGTGAGTGATCCAGTGTGGTCAGTTCATCTTGATGAATCTTGATGGAACCTGAACTCGGTTGCTCAAGTCCATTCAGGGTACGCAATAAAGAAGATTTACCCGCACCACTTTTACCAATGATCCCAACAATTTTACCTTCTGGAATATCCAGATTAATTTCTTTTAATGCTTCAACCTGTTGACCTTGACTATCATAGGTTTTATTGAGTGAGCGAATTTGAATATGTGGAACTGCAAAACTCACTTGAGCGCCGAAACTGACCATGACTTAACTCCATGAATGTAAGTTATACCCAACCTGGGAACCAAAGTTTTGGCCCCAAATCTTCATTCAGCGCTGCTTTAACCGCAGGCGAAGTTTGATAAATTTCGACAAATTTTTTCAATTTATCGCCTTTGTCCTGATAATCATCACGCACCACGAATAAAATCGCATAACGTTTATTGGTAGTATCGTCCAGCACTAAGGCACTTTCAGGATCAGCGGTTTTGGCCAAACGTAAATAATGTGGATAGCCAAAGGCTAAATCGACATCATCAATGGCACGTGCCGTTTGTGGGCCTTCTACTTCAATAAATTGTAAGTTTTTAGGATTCGATGAGATATCGCTTAACTTGGATAAATAATTATTTGGATCTTTTAGTTGAATCAGTTTGGCTTGTTGTAACAGCAATAACGCGCGTCCTTGATTGACAGGATCGTTTGGAATGACCACGCGTGCATTTTGTGGCAAAGCATCCAGACTTTTATATTTTTTGGAATACAGTCCGACATGCGAAGCTGCACCTACGCCAAACGCTTTAAGCTTATAGCCTGTTTCTTTAATGGCATTGTTTAAAAAAGGTTGGTGCTGGAAAAAATTGGCATCAATATCGCCATTATTCAAGGTAATATTCGGGGTATTCCAATCGGAAAATTCAACCAGCTTAACATGAATGCCTTGTTTCTCTGCTTCTTTAGCCGCAGCCTGTAAGGGATGCGCAAAGGGTGGGCTAATGCCAATCACCAACTCTTCATTCTGCGTTTGGCGTTGTTTATTCCAGATGAATAAACCAATAATTAAAATGACAAAAATTGCCCCGAATATAATCAGTTTTTTGTTCGATGAACGTGATGTGAAAGATGATTGAGTCATCTGATACTCCAAAATTTAAGCGCTAATATGTTGTGAAAGGTGAGAAGATTTTTCTTGTTGTAAAGGTCGACATCGGAAGGCATCGGCAGGGGGAGATGCAGCAAGACGATCACCTTGTTGATGCAGTTTGTGTCGTAAAGAACCCGCTTGATATTCCGTTTTATAACGTCCGCGTTGTTGTAATTCAGGAACCACTAAACGGATAAAATCCTGATGTGATTCTGGCGCGACAGTACGGGTCAAATTAAAACCGTCAATGTCTGTGTCATCCATCAAGTCAATCAGTTGCTGTGCGACATGGCTGCCACTCCCGACAATCAATGGATAACGTCCACCCAAAACATGCTGATTTTTTAGATCATTTTTCGTGATTTGCTGAGTTTTAAATTTTTCATTCACAGACGCGATACTGTTACTTTTTTGATAAGGAATCACTTCATCATCTGCAAATTTGGATAAATCCATGCCGACTGAACTGGCATAATGCGCAAGTCCCGCTTCTGGGCTGGCGTATTGACGATACTCTGCCAGTTTCTCCTGAGCGATTTGTTCTGTTTCTCCAGTGACCACGGTAATGCCCAGAAAAATTTTAATGTCACCGGCTTGGCGGCCTTGCTGTACCGCAAATTCACGAATTTTATCCACTTGCTGGCGAATTTTTTCAGGTTGATCGCCACCAATAAAAATACATTCGGCATGGGCTGTCGCAAATGCTAATCCACGCGGGGAAGCGCCTGCCTGAAATAAAACAGGAGTACGTTGCATGGAGGGTGCAACCTGAAACACACCCTGACTTTGGTAAAAACGTCCTTGATGCTGAATTTCATGAACTTTACTCGGATCAGTGAAAATACGACGTATTTTGTCTTTTTGAATCGCATCATCTTCCCATGAACCTTCCCAATATTGATAGCAAAGCTGTAAAAACTCTTCGGCCTGTTCATAACGCAAATCATGATCTTTGAGACCTGAATGACCAATGAGACGTTCTGCGCTATCCAGATAGCCCGTGACAATATTCCAGCCAATACGACCTTGTGTGAGATGATCCAGTGAGGCAAAACGCCGTGCAAATGGGTAAGGTGTTTCATAACTTAAATTGACCGTGATGCCAAAACCCAAGTGCTGGGTGACCGATGCCATTGCAGAAACCAAGGTACTAGGATCATGACTCGGCAGTTGAATTGATTCTCGTAAAGTCAGATCAATATTGTTTTGATAGACATCATAGACCCCTGTAATGTCCGCGATGAATAAGCCATCAAATAGTCCAGCTTCCAGAGTTTTTGCCAGCTCAGTCCAATAACTTAACTCGTTAAAACGATGTGACTGATCACGCGGATGCGTCCATAAACCATGATTGATATGACCGACACTATTCATATCAAAGGCATTCATTAGAATTTTCTTTTGTGATGTTTTTGTCATTACAATGTGCCTCTGCGTGGAGGCAGAATGCCATTTAAAATATAGTTTCCAATAAAGTAATATTTCCAACGCGCGGCATCATGTAAGGTATGAACGCGCGCATTTCGCCAGAAACGATCCAGACCATCCTCAGCCTGACTCCCTCGACTGCCTGCCAGTTCAATCAACTTTGATGAAGCTTTCAGAGCTGTCTCACTACTATGCGCTCGAACTTTTGCCACATCGATTGACGCTTTGGCAATCGTTTCAGCATTGGTTTGTAATTTTGCTGCATCAATGGAGTGTGCCGCCTGTTTCAGTAAAACCTCACTGGCACGAACATCGGTGGCAACACGGCCAAGCTCATAAATCGTGAGTGGATCTTCGGCGGCACTTTCAACATTGGAATCGATCCACGGACGTGCCTGATGTACCCGTTTTAGAGTTTCTTCAAAAGCAGCGCGGGCGATCCCCACTTCAATCGCTGCATGCATAATTTGTGCAAATGACCCCACCAGAGTCGGTTGCTGAAAAGCTGTATCGAATGGAATGACATCTTCGGCAGCAACCAAGACTTGATGAAACTTGACACTTCCACTGCCTGTGACACGTTGACCAAAACCGGTCCAGTTATCAATTAAACTCAGCCCTTCACTTTGACGTTGCACAAAAGCTAGATATTCACGACCTTCGGCATCCACCACTAAGGTCGGAATACGATGCGCAAATAAACTCCCCGTGCAGTAAAATTTTTCACCATTAATCAGATAACCCTCTTTAACAGGGATCAGCGCTGTTTGTTTTAAACTGGCATTTTTCGGTTTAAATTCTGCCAATGCATTGCCAAAACGGGTGCCATCGAGAACTTCCTGATATAACCGTTGTTTTTGTGCTTCGGTTCCTGTATTTCTTAACACTTCCAGCGCATAAAAATGGTTTTGCGGAATCTGACCAATTGATCCATCAACGCCACTCAATAACGCAATAATTTTGGCAACCGTGAGGCTAGATACTTCTGCACCACCATAACGTTTGGGGACTGTAATCGCCCAGAGTCCAGATTGACTAAAAGCCTCAATTTCAGCAAAAGGTAAGATACGCTGTGCATCACGTTCGATACTTTGAGTTTTAAATTGCTCGGCAAGTTGCTGTGCGACGTCAAGTGCTTCAGCATCATTTTGAATCACACGCACCGCAGAATAATGTTGGGTACTGGGATGATTAACAAGATCATTTTCCGCTTGATGAATGGCTTGATAAGAGGTCATTTTATTATCTCCTTAGATCCATGCATGACGAGCAGGCAAAATACCGTTCAGGTAATAGTTGCCAATGGCGTGTATTTTCCAGCGCACGGGATCATGCAGCGTATGCACGCGTGCATTACGCCAGTGTTGATCAAGATTAAATTGGCTCAAGCTGGCACGACTACCGCCCAGTTCCAGTAATTTTTCTGAAATCTGTAAGGCTGCATCATTGGCATAGACTTTGGCTTCTGCCACTAAAATGGATGCTTTGGCTGCTTGTTGTTCGGTGACTTGACCTAATTGATCCAGTTCATCCAGATACTCAGCTGCTTCATCCAGAAGTAAAATTGCAGCATTGAGGAGAATATCTAGCTTGCCCGTTTCTTGCAGTGTATAAGGTTCCAGACTGGCCTTTTCCACCTGTGCATCGAGAATAGGACGGGCTTTTTTCACGGCTGAAATAAGATCCGCAAAAGCCGCTTCAGCGATTCCGACATCAATGGCGACCTGTAATAATTGTGAATACGCACCACGATAGGTGGGTGCCTGAGTTAAAATACGTTCATCAAAAATCAAGTCTGGATCAACGATGACCTGATGCAGTTTTACCGTGCCACTTGCCGTGGTTCTTTGTCCAAAGCCATTCCAGTTATTGATGATTTCAATCCCGTCACTGTGTCGGTCTACAATCACCAAAACCACATGACCCTCTGGATGAATGGCTTTAATCGCAAGCCAGTGCGCAAAAATACTGCCTGTTGAGTAAAATTTTTCACCATCCAGATAATACTTGCCATTTTTAAGCGTGAGGGTGGTCTGTAGTGTTTTTGAATCTTTGGTATGACGTTCAGGGCCGCCATTAGCAAGGCGTTTACCCGACAGAATTTCATTAAAAATAAAATGTTTTTGTGATTCTGTTCCCATCAGATCAATTAAATTCAGTAAGCTAATTTGATTTTGAGGAATTTGCCCAACACTTGAATCTGCCTTATTTAAAATCCGAAATACCTGAGCCAGTGTTTTATTGGACACGAAAGCGCCACCGTAACGTTTAGGAATACGAATGCCGCCTAAACCTTTTAGGCTAAATTGATCAATTTCTTCAAAGGGCAAAATCCGCTTTTGATCACGTTGATTACGACCTTCCAGCGCAAAATCTGCAACTTGATAAGCTGCATTAATTGCTTGTTGATCGTTTTGAATGACTTGAACCGATCGGGTAGGATAGAAATTTAACTCAGACATAATGATACCTACTATAGATAGGGGTACCTTAGAAAAAATATACCTAATGGTTAAACGAAGTATTGCGCGTAGTTTATGAAGAAAAGTGCTTAATCATTTTTGATCTAAATTAAGTTGTTTTTTGAATAACATGAAATTGATAAAAATCAACAATATATTTATTTTTGATAATTTGAATTTTGGTTTTTTATATCGTATTTATTTATTTTAAAGATATCTAGCGCGGAAAAACATATAAATTATAGGTATCCAAATCAGATTGCAGATTGTGCCAATAGACGATTTCGCCCAATGTTTGGCACAAAAAGTACATTGTTTTCATTTTGGGTTACTTTTAAAGTAAGCAAAACAAGATGTTGTTTTTTAAAATTGTTTGACTAAAAAAATAAATTGGAGTTTTTATGCGGGTTTTATACCAGTTTCCTTTGTCCCATTATTGTGAAAAAGCTCGCTGGTTACTTGATCATAAGGAATTGGATTATGTTGCGCATAACTTGATTCCTGGTTTCCATCGTGCTTTTGCCCAGTTAAAAACCGGTCAAAATAAACTTCCGATTTTAAAAGATGATAAAAGATGGATTGCTGAATCAACTCAAATTGCGTTGTATCTGGATGATCACTACCCCGAACATTCATTATTACGTCGAGATCCGCAGTTACGTGAGCTGGCTATTGAGATCGATAAAATTGCTGACGAACTAGGCGTTCATGTACGTCGCTGGAGTTTGGGGCATGCACTGACGCATGGTGATGAAGCGCTTGAAATCATGATGGGTGAGCAGGGTTATTTGCGTCAGTTTGAAAAATTTTCAAAACCGATTTTGAAAACTTTAGTGACCAAAAGCTATGAGCTTCAGGAAGAAAAGATTGCTCAATCCAAACTGCGTATGGATGAATTGGTATTGGTCTTGAATGAACGCCTTATTGATAATTTTGGACGTTATTTGGTTGGGGATCGTTTAGGGTTGGCCGATATTGCCGTTTGTGCAATGCTTGCGCCGATTCTGGAGCTGTCAGGAACACCGTGGGAACGGGAAAATAATGAAGTCAGTTCACCTGAATTACGTCAATATAAAGACTATTTGCTCAGTTTACCTTTGGGGCAATATGTACAACGAATTTATGAAACTGAACGTAATGCACGTGTAGATTGGCGTGGTATATAACTTAAACTTGATGCAATTTTCAGAAACCTGATTTGATCAATCAAATCAGGTTTTTTTATTTCTTATGGATGATTTTCTACATACAAAAAGAATGGATTTACTTACTCAAACGCTATCTAAACCAAGATTTTGTATCAATAAGTGAGGCTTTGAAGGCGTTTTGCTGCAAAGCCTATTCAATGTCTTTAACTCTCTTTAATGTGGGTGGGTGTACAAATAGTGCCGTGTTTTGGTGAATCATCTGATTAACAGATATGCAAACAAAATAACGCCACACAATGTTGCTCGACCAACGCATTTTGAAATGTTTAAACCATTCAAATTTCACTTAAGATAAACATAATGATTGGAGATAGCCATGAGTTATCAGTCGGTAAATCCTTTTAACGGTCAAATTCTTAAAACTTATGACTTTCATGATCAAGCTAAAATTGATGAAAGTCTGGATCATGCTGAAAAGCTATTAAAATCAGATTGGTCTAAAAAAGACCTGGAAAAACGCCTTGCGCTACTTAAAAAAGTGGCAAGTCAGTTAAGAGCAAATAAAGAAAAACTGGCACAACTTATGTCTACAGAAATGGGTAAGTTGATCAAACAGAGCCTTGGTGAAGTGGAGTTATGTGCCAATATTGCAGATTATTATGCACAAAATGCCGAGAAGTTTTTAAGCCCACAAAAGTATCCGACTGAAATAGGTGAAGCGTGGGTTGAACATCATCCACTGGGTGTGATTATGGCAGTCGAGCCGTGGAATTTTCCTTTTTATCAACTCATGCGGGTATTTGCGCCGAACTGCGCGATTGGTAATCCCGTCCTAGCTAAACATGCCAGTATCGTTCCGCAATGTGCAGAAGCCTTTGAAAAGATTATTCATGATTCAGGTGCACCAGCAGGCGTATGGACCAATCTATTTATTTCAACCGATCAGGTTGCTGAGATTATTAAAGATCCACGTGTACAGGGTGTTGCCTTGACCGGTTCAGAAGGTGCGGGAAGTAGTGTTGCCGAACAGGCGGGAAAATATGTTAAAAAGTCGACGCTAGAACTGGGCGGAAATGACGTTTTTATCGTATTGGATGATGCTGATTTGCAACGTGCGATTAAGGTCGGTTGTCAGGCACGTATGAATAATGCAGGTCAAGTTTGTACCGCAGCCAAGCGTTTTATTTTGCATGAAAAAATTGCTGAGCAATTTAAGCAAGGCATGATCGAAGCATTTAAAAACTTAAAAACAGGTGATCCACTAGATGAGTCGACAAGCTTGGGGCCTCTATCATCGGCTTCGGCAGCAGAAAACTTACATAAACAGGTAGTCAAGGCTGTTGATGCTGGAGCCACATTAGTATTGGGTGGTAAACCTATTGACGGAGCGGGTAACTTTTTTGAAGCGACTATTTTAGAAAATATTGAAGAAAGTAATCCTGCTTGGTATGAAGAGTTTTTTGGCCCAGTGTCTCAACTTTATGTCGCTAAAGACGACGATGAGATTGTAAAAATTGCCAATCAATCACATTATGGCTTAGGCGGTGCAATCCACTCTAAAGATATTGAGCGAGCAAAAAAACTAGCGTCACGTGTTGAAACAGGCATGATCTGGATTAATAGTTTGACTCAAACTGCACCAGAGTTACCTTTCGGTGGCGTAAAACGTTCAGGTTATGGTCATGAACTTTCTGAGCTAGGTTTTAATGAATTTGTACAAAAGAAATTGGTGGTCATTCCTGCATAATATTGCAAAAAAGCCTGTCATGATTTTTTATGACAGGCTTTTTAATGGGTGATAGAGCTGCAAATTTACCAGTAGCCCAGAAATTTCCACCAGATGCCACCAATGAGGATAAAAATCACAATATTGACCACACTCATGACAAAGCCTGCCTTCCACCATTCTCCCAAAGTGGTATAGCCAGACCCATAGATAATCGGTGAGGTACCTGTTGCATAGTGCGTAAGTGTCATCATAATACTGGATGCAGCCGCCATAATCAGTGCAAACAGCATTGGGGGAGCACCAAGTGCAATACCTGCTGTGTAAAAGGCAGCAAACATTGCGGTAATGTGTGCTGTAGTACTTGCAAACATATAATGCGCATACATATAGGTCAGTAACAGCAATAAACTTGCCAGTACCCAATTGAGTCCAAGATGTGCAATCTGGGCTTCAAGAACTCCAGAGAACCATGTAATAAGACCTAACTTATTTAAGTAGGTTGCCATCATCACTAAAGCAGCAAACCATGTGATGGTATCCCATGCACTTTTTTGAGTCAGGATATCTTCCCAAGTCAAAACCCCTGTTAAAAGTAAGAGGCTTAAACCAATAAATGCGGTCGTCGTCGCATCCACTGACCACGCATCACCCAAGATCATGGCAGGAATACCAGCCCAAAGTAATAGCATGATGCCAAAGACACCTAACATGATAATCTCAGGTAGGGTCACTTTCCCCATTTCCTTCAGTCGTTCTTTTGCAAATTGTGCTGAATTTGGCGTTCGTTTAATTTCAGGTGGATACATGAGATAGATAATAATCGGCATAACAATAAGCGCTATGATTCCTGGAAGGATCATGGCAATTGCCCATGTTGTCCAACTGAGGTAAATCTGGGTATTGGTCGCTTTTGCGACCAGATCTACCACCAGCGGATTAGGTGCTGTTGCAGTAACAAACATGGCAGAGGTAATCGGATTGGCATGATAATTGACCAAAGCCAGATATTTCCCCATACGACCCTCAGTGCCTTTGGCGGGGTCTGAATCATAACTGGTCGCAATAGCGCGAACAATCGGATGGATAATCCCACCGCCACGTGCCGTATTGCTTGGCGTAACAGGAGCAAGTATGAGTTCGGATAACACCATGCTATAACCGATACCAATGGTTCGTTTACCCCATACTGCAATAAATAGATAACCTAAACGTGCTCCAAGCCCTGTTTTTTGAAGCCCTTTGGAGATCATGATCGACACCCCAATCAGCCAGATAAGGGGATTGGCAAAACTACTTAAAGCGTCCTTAATGGCTTCACTGGGTTTTGGGTTGGTGACGCCCGTAACGGCAACTAGCGTAATGGCAATCATCGCAATTGCTCCAATCGGAAGTGCTTTCCCGATAATGGCAGCAATTACCCCTACAAACATGGCCAATAAATGCCAAGCTTCAGGCGTTACTCCTTGAGGGACTGGAATAATAAACCAGATGATAAGTGTTAATGCACAGGATATTGCAGCTGGAATTGGTTTAAAGCCCATAAAAAACCGCCTTATTATGAATAGATTAACGTTATAATTTATATAGTTAGTATTGTTAAACTGCACGCAAACGCATTTGAGTTTATGATTTTATTATGAAAGAGTCTTGCTCTATTACCAAATGAAGAATTGTTGCCTGTCTGTTAATGCATTCTCACTAGGATTTAGCTAAAAGCTGACACAAATACAGTGAGCATGTTAAATTGTGCCGAGTATTGAGCATAATTATAAGTTTTTATTTATGGTGACTAAATTTTCCTTACGTCATTTACGTCGTTTTGTTTTTAATAATTTACAGAATCATGATTATGAAAGTCACTTAAGTCGCCTACTGAATTTCTTTTTGATATTTTTGATTGTTGCAAATGTTTTAGCCGTCATGTTGGAGTCGATTGATTCCATTTATTTTGCGCACAAAAAACTCTTCGATGTATTTGAAACAGTTTCTATCGCTCTATTTACAATTGAATATTTATTGCGCTTATGGTGTGTTGCAGAAGAGCATCCAGATCAACCTGCATGGAAAACACGATTGCAATGGTTTAGTAGTGGTGGTGCGATTATTGATTTATTGGCGATTTTACCCGCATATCTCAACTTTATAGTACCAATTGACCTACGTTTCTTGAGAATTTTAAGATTACTGCGTCTGTTAAAGTTGACCCGTTATTTCGTTTCACTCCAGATTTTACTTGCGGTTATTGAGCGTGAAAAAGGTTCATTTCAGGCAGTTGTATTTATTTTGCTGATTATGATTGTTATGGCTGCGGGTGGTATCTATGTGGTTGAAAATAAAGCACAGCCCGGAGTATTTAGCTCTATTCCCGAGGCAATGTGGTGGGCAGTTGTTACGCTGACTACAGTCGGCTATGGCGATGTGACTCCAGTCACCAATATTGGCAAATTATTGGGCGCTGTGATTACGATTTTAGGTGTTGGTTTGGCTGCATTGCCAGCAGGTATTTTGGCGACTGGTCTTGCAAATGAATTAAGTTTACGTAATCAAAAACTTGCTCAGGAGTTTAGAAATTTGCTGATTTCAAATCAGATAGACTATCTAAATGAAACAAAGGAAATCGAAAAAATCCGTAAACGGATAGGCTTAAGCAAAGAGCAAACCAATGAAGTGATTATGCAATTGATTCGTGAAAAAGATTTGGAAGAGCAGGAACAACAAAAGAAAGCCTTTAAATATTGTCCTCATTGCGGTGAAAAGTTGCCAGAGGCATGAGGTCACTGAAATTGATCTCATGCCAAAGATTTTATTTCTTATATTTTTCTACAGCAAAGGCGATCAATAAAATCACTAATCCGCCAAGACTTAGAACAAAACCCACCCAGATAGGTGCGATCCAGCCCATCTGATGACTCAAGACCCATCCACCTAAAAAAGCGCCTAACGCATTCGCCAAATTAAAGGCTGAATGGTTAAGAGATGCCGCCAAACCTTGGGCTTCGCCAGCAACATCCATTAAGCGCATTTGTAAAGTTCCGCCTAAACCCATGACCGTGATTCCAATCAAAAACAAGGCAAAAATCGCAGTATAAAGCTGGCTCATCATGAAACTGGCTAAAACAAAAGCAAGTGCCGAACTAATAAGCACGGCTACAATGGTTTTATTCAAATTTCGATCGGCCAGCCAACCTGCCAGTAATCCTCCAATCACCATACCAACGCCCCAGATGGCTAAAGCAATCGGAACGATATCGATACTGACTTGGGTATATTCAGTCAAAATAGGTGAGACATAACTATAGACCGAAAACATACCGCCAAACCCAATTGCACCCACAGCAAGCGTGAGCCACATATGGATATTTTTCAGTCCTGCTAACTCGGTTTTAACACTGGCTGTTGAATGGACTGGTATTTGG
The DNA here is from genome assembly GCF_000581715.1 of Acinetobacter sp. 479375. Classification (NCBI taxonomy): domain Bacteria; kingdom Pseudomonadati; phylum Pseudomonadota; class Gammaproteobacteria; order Moraxellales; family Moraxellaceae; genus Acinetobacter; species Acinetobacter sp. 479375. The sequence goes on from NZ_JEZN01000001.1 coordinate 203,234, forward strand.
GGTACAAAAATGGCAATGGCAACTAAGGTAACAAAAGCAATAATTGAGGAAAATTCAAAGCCTGAACGCCAACCAAATTGTTGACCTAGCCATGTTGCCAATGGAACACCGAAAACTGTCGCAATGGTTAGTCCCATCATCATCTGAGCAACAGCGGAAGCTCGTTTTTTGGAACCAGCCAGTTCTGCGGCAACCAATGCGCCTACACCAAAATAAGCGCCGTGTGGAAAACCCGCGATAAAACGTGAAAGTAAAACAGTTTCAGGTGTATGAGCCAAAGCAGTCAGAGCATTGGCAATGCCGTAAAACAACATCAAACCCAGTAATAACGACTTGCGTGGAATGCGTGCAGCTAAAATAGCAATAACAGGCGCACCAATCACCACGCCAAGTGCATAAGCACTGATAAAATGACCTGCATCTGGAACACTAATATGTAGATCTTTGGCAATTTCCTGAATCAGTCCCATTGCAACAAATTCAGTTGTTCCGATACAAAAGCCACCAATCGCTAATGCTAAAATGACCCAAAATAATGAATATTGTCGGGGTGAACCCGAAGCAATCGATGTATTTGATTTAGCTGACATAAAAAATTGAGAGAAATGGGAGAATAATCAAGAAATAATTATAGTGGAAAGGGATTGTAATAGTTAACTAATTTACTCGGGATTAAAGATTTTTAACATCTTTACAGCGATAAATAATGATTGAAAAAAGTTATATACAATATATATTTGCATGCTGCATTACGGGGTTTTAATGCGGTCATGGAGTTAATCAGAATAATGAGTATGAAGATGTTAAAAAAATGTATGGCTGTGGGGTTGCTGGTATCTGTATTGACTAGTAGTGGTTGTGCTGTAGTCATGGCAAGTAATCAGCCCAGTAAGAAAAATCTAAGTGTTTTAAATACAGGTATTTCACGTAATCACGTGATTGCTGAGTTTGGTGCACCTGTTGCAAGTGAATATAAAGATGGTCAACGTGTAGAAATTTATACTTTCCAACAAGGTTATTCTAAAGCAAATAAAACCAGTCGTGTGATTTGGCATGGCTTAGCAGATGTCGCTTCGATTGGTTTGTGGGAAGTCATTGGAACGCCTGCGGAATCATATTTTGATGGGAAGAAACTTTCTTATCAGGTGATATTTGATCAAAACGATAATGTTGCAAGTCATCAGTTACTTTCAATGGTTGCTCAATCACAAACTCAAGTTAATGATGTTGCACAATAACTTCATGATGAATTTGATAGATCAATCGTTCTGATAAAAAAGCTCTAGGTCAACGTTGACCTAGAGTGTCTGGAGTTTTTGATTATAGTTTTTTATATTTATTATTTTAAAATTTATAACATTTTTATTTTCAATATTTTAGTAAGAATTTAGCATCCAGGTTATTTGATCTGTCAAAATGGAACTAGAAGATGATTTTGTTTTAAAGTCATATAAGTTGAGTCATATTCATGTAGTGAACGAATAATGAAATAAAATTTAGGTTGAAACAAGCTAATAAATTTCATGATATAATGAATAATATTCATTCTTTTGTTTTGATTCGACTTTATGCTTGAAATTCGCCATCTTAAAACGCTTCTGGCTTTACGTGAGCATGGTTCACTGGTCGCTGCTGCAAATGATTTGTGTCTAACACCTTCAGCAATTTCACATCAACTGAAAGAACTTGATCATTGGTATGGGGTCGAAGTCGTCAATCGTCGTAGTCGACCTGTAACCTTTTCAAATGTGGGGCAACGCTTATTAAAACTTGCCGATGATGTGTTACCACAAATTCAAATTGCACAAAGTGATATCACGCGTATTGTGCATGGGCAGACAGGACGTATTATTTTTTCGTCTGAGTGCCACAGTTGTTTTGACTGGTTAATGCCATTATTAAATCAATATCGTCAACAGTATCCTGATGTCGATCTGGACTTTGCTTCGGGTTTTGAAGCCAATCCACATGAACTTTTACAAACAGGTGAATTCGATTTACTCATTACCGCAGATCCGATTGCGCTTAAAGGGATTGAATATTTTCCGATTTTTGAATATGAATCACGTTTGGTCTTATCCAATACGCATCCTTTGGTGCGTAGCGAAAATATCACGGTACAAAATTTAGCTGAAGAAACGTTGATCACATATCCTGTTGATAAACATCGTCTGGATATTATGGCGCATCTATTTCTTCCTGCAAATATCCAGCCTAAAGCCATCCGTACCACCGATTTAACTCAGATGCTCATTCAACTGGTGGCCAGTGGGCGTGGTATTTCAGCTTTGCCTGATTGGGTGGTGAATGAATATGAGCAAAAAGGCTGGGTGACAAGTCGTCGTTTGAGTTGTGTTGCACCACAAGGCTTGCGCCGTACTTTATATGCGGGTTATCGGACTGACGAGAAAGAAAAAAGCTATTTTGAAGGTTTCTTGAAACAGTTGGAAAAATTTTCTCAGAAAAGAATAAATTATTATTCGTCCTAATCATAAGACTTCTTTCATCATTGTTTAAACCTTCTTTATTTTTCTTCAATAGAGAGAAATAAAAGGGACTTATGAAAGAAGTCTGTATTCTTTCTAAGAAAGACTCTTGGACATTATTTAAATTGTAGGCCATTCGGCAGATTGATTAAAAGTGCCCTTTTTGAGCGCATAAGTCTGTTTATTTTCTATGCATTTTTCATAATTAGTCGTAAAATTCCCTCCCATCACTTCCTTATTATTTTAATAGTCAAAAAGTCATCATTTTTAATACGGGTTAGGGCTTAGAATGTCAGGTAAATTTCAACCGACAGTCGAACAATTACTTTCTGTGATCAAGACACAGACTGAAATTGTAAAATTGGGACTAGATTTAGACTCAGTGATGACCGTGGTTGCCCAACAGTCAAAGAATATTATTGAAGCTGATGGAGCAATTATTGAACTCTTAGAAACCAATGAAATGGTGGTTCATTCAGTATCTGATCATAATTTAAATCTACTAGGTCATCGCATAAAAGTTAAAAATACTCTTTCGGGGCTTTGTATTGAAAAAAAAGAAATCTTATATAGTCCAGATACTGAGACAGATCCAAGAGTGGATGTATTTGCCTGTCGTTATGTAGGACTTCGTTCAATGGCGGTGGTTCCACTTATTCATTGTGAAGAACCTTTAGGCGTTTTAAAAATATATTCAAAAAAAGTAGCCGCTTTTGCAGAAGGAGACTTACGACTACTCGAGCTGATGTCTGAACTGATTGCGGCCGCCATGTATCATGCAACACGATTTGGCACACAAGAACTCTATCGTATGGCGACTCAGGATGTGCTCACTGAGCTTTCCAATCGCAGTCATTTTTTAGATCATTTCAGAAGATGTCTTGCTTCAACTCAATCCACTCAGAATTATTTTGCTTTGTTAATGATTGATATGGATGGTTTGAAACAAATTAATGATCAGTATGGACATCGGGTTGGTGATGCTGCTTTAAAAGAATTTGCCCAAAGATTAAAAATGGTGATTCGTGTTCAAGACCATCTGGCTCGTATTGGAGGAGATGAGTTTGCCATTATTCTTACTCAATTAGCTGATCCAAAACTAAGTTTGAACGTAGTTGATCGAATTGATGCAATTGGTGATCAAGAATTTATCTTTGAAAATAAAAACTTGAGTATTCGAGCCAGCACAGGGGTTGCAATTTATCCAACGCATGCAGACAGCGTTGAACAATTACTTGAATATGCAGATCAGCAAATGTATTTATCAAAACGATCAAAAAAACAGCCTGAAGACTTAAGTGGTTTTAATCAATTGATTATTGATAGCTAATCAGTAAAGACAAAATTCCTGCTGCAATCAATGGCCCGACAGGAACTCCTCGAAGTACGGCGACCCCCGCTACTGTGCCAATCAATAAACCTGCAACAACATCTGGTTGATTGGTCATGAGTTTAACACCGCGACCGCCCAACCACGCCACTAATAGACCGACTGCAATGGCTAAAATGGATTTGTAACTCAGGAATGATTTAAGAATCGTCTCACCACTTAATTTGCCGCTGGCGATAGGCGTAAGCACACCGATGGTTAAAATAATAACGCCAATATTTAAACCATGTTGTTGTAAATAAGGGAAAAATTGACTTAGTGGGGTAAGCTTAAAAAAGATTAGAACACCCGCAGCAATCGTGACTGCCGCATTTTGACTGAAAATACCACAAGCCAGTAAAACGAGTAAAACCAACAGATTGACATCAAGCTGTGACATGATCATGGTAATAAAAGCGTATATTGGGGGAGTGGTATATTGTATAACGATTTTTTATTTTACCAATGGTTGAAAAATATCATTTTTCTTTTTTAATATTTGATAATCACAGGCAATAAGGGATGTATATAGCTGAAGGCCATTATCTGTAAGATTAGCCACACATAGTTGAAGGGTATGAGTTGATTGAAAATATTTGCAGTAATGTCGGGATTGATTATATCTGTAGTTGCCGTTTGAGCTAAGTTATTGTAAATACTGGATATGAGAAATGATAACGTACTTAAGCTCGTTACCATTTCTCATTACATTTACTAATTTAAAAATGCCCAGACATCTTGTGATTCAAGTTTACTTGAAAGCATTCTAAAACTTGTTGGATCTAGATCGCCATCAACAACAATATAGCCTTGAGTATTATTTTTTAATAAATCACATTTATTATCTGTCAATGCATATATTGCGGTATTTGCCAGTTGGCTAGCAGTTATCACACCATTAAATGTACAGTTTGGATCTTTAGCGATCATCTGTCCGTTAGCTTTCACTTCGATAGGAATCGTCGTGCCATTGGAAAATGATAGGTTATAGAGTCCAATCAACTGATTAATATCCAGTTTTTCATCGACAATTTTTTCATAATGATCTAGCTTAATAACAAGATTTTTATCTTTCTGGTTACTTTGCCATGTTTTACTTTTTGCATCGTAACTCATCACGATTTGTGCACGATCTTGCTCATCATTGAGCACCAATAACTTGTCGCCATCTTGCCCTAAATAATACTTGCCAACCTGCGGTAAATCTTCATTGGTGACTGTACTAATAATGTATGTGCCGACTGGTAAGTTTGGGGCTAATTCGGGCGACTCAGCTATTGTACTTTGTTGATCCTTATGATCATCATTACAAGCAGTTAAACCTAAACTCAAAAACAAAGCTAATAAGTAACGTTTCATCAATTTATTCCCCTTTACTTATTAAATAACCCTTTTAATCGTATTTTTAGCCATTCTTGAGCTGCGGGTCGCTGCTCATAAGCAACTTGCATTGCCGTAACGGCAATCTTACTTTGCATGACAACACTTTCATCGGACATTTGAGTAGAAGCTGGGGTACTAGATGTCACATCAAAGCCTAAACCATATTGATTGTTTCCACTATTATCTTTACTTACATTAAATTTAAAATTGTATAAATCAAAAGTCCCAATTTTTGAAAAAGCAAAAGGAGTATTGGTTGTTAAATTCTTTGGAAAATTAACATTTAAAGTTATACCTTTGGCTAATAATGGTCCTTTACCCGCTTTACTTTGTAATTCTTTTAACAACACTACAGTTTGCTTCGCCACAATCACAGAATTGGCATTTTTTAAAGATTTATCATCAACTGTATTAGTATCTGCACTTAATGCAATGGATGGAATCCCACGACCTGCAGATAATTGAACATTACCAATAGTTCCAGAATGAATAACTACTTTTCCGACATTTTGTCCTTCATTGGGTCCTGAGAGGACTAGATCTGGTAATTTTCCCCAATGCTTTTTAGCAACAATATCTAAACCGTAAATGGTCGCCATTACAGGCGTTCCATGGACATAGTTCCAGTCACCATTGGTATAGCCCGCTTTAGTAAAAGTTCCAGCAGCAGGTGCTCCTATTGGAGCTGCACCATTATGACAGCCATTTTCTGCTGCAATTTGTTTATCATTGTCAGATGTTATTACAGTTGTACTATACATTACGATAGCACCTCCACGTCCACTTTGTGGTGAACAGGGTACTGAGACTAAAACATTATGGCCCTCTGTCTTTAACTCGTCGTATAAAGCTTTAATATTACTGGTTAGACCGTCATCATTAACTAATAATATATTCATTGCAAAAGCCTGTGTTGTACAAGCAGATAAAATAAGACTGCCCAATAAAATTTTTTTCATATCCAAACCATCGCATTATTCAATTAAGAAGTGGACAGTAATCAAAATATATTTAATTTTTATTACTATTGAAAATTATTTTATCAAAGCAAAACTTTAACTTTATTGTCATTAATTACAATTAAAATCCCAAAATTTCATGATTTTGAATCATTAAAATTCTTTTTTTAAACTTAAATATATCTTGGATTAGATAATGAGTGAATTTCCCAATAGTAATCGTAGAAAATTTCTAGCTATAGGTACAGCACTGGCTGCAGGAACTTTATTGAGCGGTTGCAATGATAATGACCAGCAGCAAGAAATAAGTAATCAAGAGCCAATAAATGACTCAAATTTACTAACACAAATTGAAGCTAAAATGAATCTACAACTAGGTGATGCTAAGCTCGCAAGTATTGTCTCTCCCATCATACTTGACTGTTGCTTCAACTGGGAATTACCACAAATTAAAGCGAATCAAATCAATAGTATTATTGGTTACGCTTTTGGTAATCGTCCTAATGAACAAAGTGGAAATACTTCTAGTAATGGTGGAAATCAAGCAGCAATGCCTGATCCTGGCCCAATGAATGAAGCACTTGCGGATACCATTTATAGTATATATAAATTAAAGCCTGTCAAAATTTATGCACAATGGGAAATTGCTCGTTTTTTAACATCTAAATATCATTTAGAGAAAGATGTATTAACTTCTATTGAGCCGATCATCGCGTCTGATGGAACTATTATCTATCTCAGTACTGACGATGTCGCCAATACAATTATTAAAATTTCTGGTGGAGCATCTGCGCTAGGTAATGCTGCTATTGTAGGTCATAGAGATCATGCAAAACGATGTATCTTGACTTCACAATTACGTGGAATACAGGCAGCTGTGGTTCAAGAGGTTCCTCTGCCAATTATTTATGATGAGCAGTCTGGACAACCTTGGACACGCAGTCGCGATCTATACCTCATTCACGATATATATGCACAGCTTTATACCAAAACAATTCTATTAACCAAGCAAGCATACCCTCAGGGCTAATACCTTATTTAGGACATCTTATAATGTTAACACGTCGACGTTTTCTTACTTTAGCGCCCTCTATTGTGGGGTTGTGCACAATCGGTTCCTCTGTCTTTGCAACAGTTTCAACTTTGGCTGCATCAGATGCTGAATTAAAGCGACAAATGTTAGGTAAATTAACGACTGAATTGAATGATGCTACTTTGGCAAATACACAGACTCAGAACCTGTTTAAGACATTATTTAATTGGGATACTGCTACTTTCGATTTGAATACAATTAATACAATCGTAGCTTATAGCTTTGGATGTCGCCCAGCATTGAATGGTAATACAATGCCAGAATCTGGACCTATTAATGAGCAAATTGCCGATGCAGTGTATATGCTTTATCAAATGAACCCAGTATTAATTTACGCGCAGTGGGAAGTGGCTTCTATCTTAAAGTCAAAGTATCACCTAGAGAGCGATAAAGTCATTTCAGTCGGTAATCCAACTATCAATACAAATGGGGTCGTTACGGCAAGTATTGATCAAGTGGCCGCTATGATTGTTAAGAAAGCAAGCTCGGGTACTAGTTTAGGTAAAGTTGCAATCTTTACTCATGCAGATCAACAATCTTTAGCTATTGATATATCTAAAATTTATGGAATGAATGCAGCAATACCTAAAGGAATCGTGATGCCAATAAATTATGATATCGATGCTTTGCCAGCACAGAATCGGAGGAGAGATTTATATATACTAACTAATCTTTCAACACGAATGGGTCTTCTCCGAACCCAATTAATTAATCAAAAATATCCTAATGGTTAGATTTTAGAGTTATCACATATTTTTTAAAAGTGTGGGTTAATTAATCAGTATATAATACATATAAGTATCTTGCTTGTATGTATTATTTTTTTAAATAAGGTTTATTTAAAATTTGTAAAATACAAGTCATATAAATAAAATAAGAATGATAAAATTAAATATAAGGCACGTTTATTTAAAATCATAATATCTTTAAATGATTATAAAGTTGATTAGAAGGTGCTTTTGTAGTCAAGTAAATAAGACTTATAAGGATTAAGATTTGATTAATAAATTTGCCAAGTTATTCAGACTTTACATTTGTATTGTTGCTTAGGTCTAGTTGATTTAAGCAAAGCTAAACTTTTAAATTTCTGTGGCAGTTGTACTATTTATGCCTATTTTGTCGCGTTAAATTTTAAAAATCAGTTAAACTATGCCATCGCTTATTTCGGATATTGTTATGCTCTTGGAAAAAATGTTGCAATCACAAGGTTTCGGTTCACGTAAACATTGCCAGCAACTGATTAAACATGGAGCAATAAGCATTCATGGCGAAGTGCAAACAGATCTAAAATGTCGTGTCGATGTGAAAGATTTAAATTTTTCAGTATATGGTCAAGATTATATTTATCGCGAAAAAGTGTATATTGCACTGAATAAACCCCAAGGTTTTGAATGTTCACATCAACCTCAGCATCACAAAAGCGTCTTTAATTTATTCCCAGAGATTTTAAGAGAACGTGGACTCGCTGCGGTTGGGCGTTTAGATCAAGATACAACAGGATTATTATTACTAACAGATGATGGTCAATTTTTACATGCGCTCACTCATCCTAAGCGTCATGTTCCAAAAGTCTATCATGTCACGACACTCGATCCGATTTCTCAGGAACAATTAATCGCGCTAGAAAATGGAGTTGAATTACATAACGAAAAAGGAATTTTTGCTGCAACAGATGTTCATTTATTAAATGAGTACCAACTCAGTTTAACCATTCATCAGGGTGTTTATCATCAGGTTAAACGTATGCTTGCCGCAGTAGGGAATAAAGTTCAAGCGCTGCATCGTCAGCAAATTGGTGAATTGGATTTGCCTGAGCTTGAATTAGGGGAGTGGGTTTATTTAAATAAAGAGCAAATTCAGGCAGCACAACAATCAAATTCACAGTGAAATTATTTAAGAAAACAGTGATAAGTAAGAAAAGCATCATCCTGAATAAATCCCATAGACTCATAAAGCCGTTGGGATTCGACGTTGGTTTTCTGAGTCTCCAGACTGATCCTTAATGCACTTTCATGTCGAGCAAATAATATTGCAGTATCGATGAGTTGTCTGGCAGATCCTTGACGACGATAAATGGGGGTCACATAGACATCGTCTAAAATATAATAATTTGAACAGGCGACAGAAGAAAAACCCAGATAAAGCAAGACAAAACCAGTAAAAACATCGTCTTTAACATGGATGAAGATGACACTTTCTTTATTTTCGAAGCGTTGTTTTAGAAAATTATAAGATTGTTTAAGATTAGATGAAGCACCGTAAAACTGACGATATTCATCAAATAACACCGCAAGCTGATTTAAATCTTCTAATGTCGCGCGTCTTACAATCATCTAATTTCTCCATATATTTTATTAATTATCCTAAACATGGAGAGCATAACGAAAAAATCTAAAGAAGAACGTTAAAACTTGTTTATATTTATAAATAGTAAAGCGTATTTATAGTTGATCACTTTCACCTAACAGTGCATTTAACTCTTCAAAAAATGCATCATCATCAAGTTCTGTATCTATAGCAGACCCATTGCTTTGCGTCGTTGCAGATTTCATTTTACGCAGCTTTAAGAGCTGTTCCATATTGATATTCTGGTTCTCAATGGTAAATGGAATAGACTTAGTTAAAACCACTTGCTTGAAAAAAAGACGAACTGCTTGAGCAGGTGTAATCCCCAGTTGCTTAAAAACAGCAAAGGCCTGTTTCTTTTCTTGTGAGTCAAGGCGAACCTGATAGACTTCTGTTTTTCGCATGAATAATAACCGAATGATTTTTTAATTTTAAAAAATTCATTGTAAACCAAGAAATTGTAATTTCAATATTTTGCACATAAAAAATCGTTCATTTGTCATTACTTTGGTATGACAAACTCAAATCAAATGTTGATTCAATACAAATTTTCTGACTATTGATGGGATCGGTGAACTCAATGCTTTTGGCTAAAAGTTGTAATGGCGCAGAAAAATCATCGTCTGGTTTATGCTGAACAGTAGGATAAAAAGGATCATTTTGAATCGGAATGCCCAAGTAATTGAGGTGAACTCGCAGTTGATGCTGTTTACCCGTATGGGGTTTTAATTGATATTTTGCCCATGTTTGATTATGCTCCAAACATTCAATCAAGGTTTCGCTATTGGGTTCACCGCAAGGATTAATCTGCATGGTATAAAAAGGTTGTCCTTTTTCCATACAGAGATTGAGAGTCTGGGGGAAAGATAATTCTGGATCATAAGCTGCAATTGCATGGTAAGTTTTTTGGACTTGTCGTTTGGCAAAAAGCGCCTGATAGGCGTGTCTAACTTCAGCTTTTTTACTAAATAGAACGATTCCTGCTGTTTCTCGATCAAGCCGATGTATTGGACTTAATTCTTCAATTCCAGTCTGATTTTTTAAGCGTACCAGTAATGTTTCCTGTACATATTGTCCTGTCGGGCTGATGGTTAAAAAATGTGGTTTATCGACAATTAATAAATGTTCATTTTCAAATAAAATTTGGTGCTCAAACGGAACATGAATTTCATGCGCCAAAAAACGATAATAAAAAATATGGGTATTGGCTTGATATGGACTATCGACTGAGAGTATTTGTCCAGTCGAATCATAAATCAAACCCTCTGTAAAACGTTGTCGCCATTCTTGTTCTAAAATATGTGCAAAATGTTTGCAGAGATATTGAAAAACCGTCTGAATAGTTTGATCTCGATCGTGGGGTAAGAAGACTTGACTGGCACTCACGCCATTGATCATCGGCGGTTTAAACTCAATTTTGTTCATGAAATGTGATAAAAATAAACAGATGTAAATGGCTTGTTTTAAAATAAAACAGATGTCCGCCTAGCGTAGGCTTTTAAAGCCTGAAAATGCTATCATATTCCGTTCTTCGATTCATGTCGTGTGTGCTATGCAATATTCCTTATCGTTACAATTAAATAGTGAAGATGATACTCAGCAGTTTGCGCAGCATTTAGCTAATTTTGTGCAATCTGGTGTGATTTATTTGATTGGTGATCTAGGAGCAGGGAAAACCACCTTTACACGCTATTTATTGCAACACATGGGACATCAAGGTGCAGTCAAAAGTCCAACTTATACGCTGGTTGAACCTTATAAAATTAACAATAACGAAATTTTTCATTTTGATCTTTATCGTTTAAATGATCCTTATGAATTGGAGCTGATGGGGATTCGTGACTATCTCGAAGTGCCTAACGCTTTATTTTTATTTGAATGGCCCTCTAAAGGTGGAGATGAAATTCCACAGGCAGATCTTGTGATCAATATTGAAAAATCAGAAGATGATCTTCAGCGTTTTGTTACATTGTCTTTAAATGATGAAAACCTTTATCAGGCATTAAAGGAAACATTGGAATCATGAGTGATTCAATTAGCTTGCGTCGTATCCATGCTTTAAATCCTGCTTTAGCCAACCAGATTGCTGCGGGAGAGGTGATTGAGCGCCCGTCATCAGTCGTGAAAGAGCTTCTGGAAAACTCGATTGATGCAGGAGCAACCGAGTTGATTATTCGTGTTGCACAAGGCGGCGCAACCCTCATTGAAATCATTGATAATGGCAATGGCATTCATCCAGATGATCTGCCGCTTGCCGTTATGCGACATGCCACTAGTAAAATTCAAACTGCTGAAGATTTGCATGCGATTGTCAGTTTGGGCTTTCGTGGAGAAGCATTGGCTTCAATTGCAGCTGTATCACGTTTGACTCTGGTGAGTAGCCAAAATGAAGAAGGGATTGGTTATCAGGTAGAAGTGAACGGTACCGCTTTTGAACATCAACAGGTTCAAGCAGTGGCAGCACAAAAAGGTACTCATATTCGTGTACAGGATTTATTTTTTAATGTACCTGCGCGGCGTAAATTTTTAAAAAAACCAGGTACAGAATTTGGACATATTGAAGAAATTGTTCGCCGTTTGGCTTTAACCCATTTTGATATTCGCTTTGTCCTTGAGCATAATGATCAGATTCGTTTAAACCTGCCGATAGCAGATAGCGGTGCTTTAAGATTCCAACGAGTGCAACAATTATTGGGTCAACAATTTACGCAAAATGCTTATTGGCTCGATAGTGAAAGCATCAATATGCGTTTGTCAGGTTGGCTTGGACACCCTTCTGATGCCAGACCACAGGCTGATTTACAATATGTTTATGTGAATGGTCGTATCGTTAAGGATAAAACCATTTCTCATGCGCTGCGCATGGCTTATGATGGTATTTTACATGGCCATCAATATGCGGGTTATTTACTGTTTTTAGAGGCTGATCCCGAGCAGATCGATGTCAATGTGCATCCCACCAAGCATGAAATTCGTTTCCTCAATCAACGCGAAGTGCACGAGTTCGTCAGACATTATGCCAAAGAAACCTTGGCGCAGTTTCAAACCGCAAGTACTGATTTGGCTCAGGCAATGAAAGCTGATGAGCAGGTGACATCCGCTTTAAATACGGTCATTCAACCGCGTTATCAGGAACAATTTGCTTTACATAAAAATTTGGATACGTCGCCACGCGTATCAGATCAGTCTGAAACAACACCAGAGCTCTCTACTGAGTTACTGACTGATTTTAATGCCAGCCGTCCACAGACTGTTCAATATTCACCCCAAAGTCGTTATAACGGTTCAACGCAGCTCAATAATGCCCTGAAAACGTATTTGTCGCCGCTTCGGGAAAATTCAGATACTGAGCATGATGCATCTGCAACATCCTCTTCAGTCGATGAGTTTCCTTTAGGGATCGCCATTGCACAGTTACATGGCATTTATATCTTGGCACAAAATACAGAAGGGCTGATTATCGTTGATATGCATGCGGCGCATGAACGTATTTTATTGCAACAAATGAAAAGTGCTTGGGATAAACCAGAGTTTTGGACATCTCAACAACTTTTAATTCCAAAAATTATTACCATTAGTCGCATGCAAGCCACCCGCATTGAGGATTTAAAAAATCAACTACTTCGATTAGGGCTTGAAATCGATCAATACGGCGATGAGCAGGTCATTGTTCGAGGGGTGCCTGCGATTTTACAAAAAGCCGATTTTGACAAGCTCATTCCTGAACTGTTGCATGATTTGGATCCAAATGATGAGGCTCAGGCACTGATGCAAAAGCGCGATCAGATTTTGGCAGGCATGGCGTGTCATGGGGCTGTACGTGCGCATCGTATGCTTAGTCTTTCGGAAATGAATGCCTTACTCCGTCAGATGGAACAGACTGAATTTGCCAGTCAATGTAATCATGGTCGTCCGACATGGCGAGCGTTTCCACTTAATCAACTTGATAAACTTTTTGCTCGTGGAGAATAATCCCAAATGTCATCAAACTTGCCTGTGATTAATCTGATGGGGCCGACTGCCAGCGGCAAGACTGCGCTGGCATGTGAGTTATACGAACGTGGACATTTTGAAATTATTTCAGTGGATTCAGCACTTATTTATCGAGATATGGATATTGGTACTGCTAAACCTACGCAAGAGGAACAAGCACTTTATCCGCACCATCTGATTGATATTATTTCGCCTTTAGAGGTGTATTCTGCTGCCCAATTTGTCGAAGATGCGAGTCGCTTGATTGATGACATTCACGCACGCGGTAAAACCCCGATTTTGGTGGGTGGAACGATGTTGTATTTCAAAGCATTGCTTGAAGGACTTTCAGATCATTTACCTAATGCAGATGCGCAGGTTAGAGCCGAAATTGAACAAAAAGCAAATGAGCAGGGTTGGCAAGCTGTTTATGAAGAATTAACGCGGGTGGATCCACTTGCAGGAGAAAAGTTCAAAGTTTCAGATAAACAACGAATTATTCGGGCATTGGAAGTTTTTCGTTTAACTGGTCAGCCAATCACAAAATTACAAGCAGAACAGCCTAAAAATTTACCATATCGCTACATTTTTCATAATTATGCATTACTCCCAGATCGAGTAGAATTACATCAGCGAATCGAACAAAGATTGCGCAAAATGTGGGATATTGGTTTTTTAAATGAAGTGGAACACTTGATTGAAAAATACGATATTAATGATAATTTGCCCTCAATGCGATGTGTCGGCTATCGGCAAGCACTCGATTTTCTTCTAAAAAGTGACAAAAGTCACAAAAATAAGCTGGAGATGGAAGATAGAGCATTATTTTCGACACGACAACTTGCAAAACGTCAATACACTTGGTTACGATCTTTGCAAGAAACACACTGTTTTAAAACTTATTTAACGATAAAGCAAGCTCAAGAAGACTTGCGAAACTCTTATGGATAAAGCAAAATTTACATACTATCTTTTTTATAATTTTTAATTGAAAACTAAAGATGGTTTTTTGCGCTGATTTTTAATTTTTTTTGGAGTTATAACATGTCTAAAGGTCAAACTTTACAAGATCCGTTCTTAAATTCTCTCCGTAAAGAACGTATTCCTGTTTCTATTTTCCTTGTGAACGGTATCAAGCTACAGGGTCATATTGAATCTTTTGACCAATACGTGGTTCTATTAAAAAACACAGTAAGCCAAATGGTTTATAAGCATGCAATTTCTACAGTTGTTCCTGCTCGTAATCCACGTCCAGCTGGCGCTCCTGCAACAGCAGGTCAAGGTGGCGGCTTTGGCGGTGGTCAAGGTGGCGGCTTTGGCGGTGGTCAAGGTGGTGGCTTTGGCGGTGGTCAAGGTGGTGGCTTCGGTGGTCAAGGCGGCTTTGGTGGTCAAGGTGGTGGCTTCGGTGGTCAAGGCGGCTTCGGTGGTCAAGGCGGCTTCGGTGGTCAAGGTGGCTTTGGTGGTCAAGGTGGTGGCTTCGGTGGTCAAGGTGGCTTCGGTGGTGGTCAATCATCAGGCTTTGATGGCGATACAAAATTTGAAGATAATCAAGAAGACGAAAATAATCGTTAATTGATCATTTTAGAGAAGCCCCGATCTTAATCGGGGTTTTTTTATGTCAAAAAGTATGTGTGCGCGATTAAATTTGAACAAGTCAAAACAAAAAAAGCCAGCAATTGCTGGCTTTTTTATAAAATCAGGTTTTAAGATTTATTTTTCTGACTTTGTTCCTGAAGGGCTTTTTTATCCAGAGTTGGATCTTTGATTTCGACGTAGGCATTAGAACGTACTTCACGTAACCAACTATCCACTTCGGTATCAAACTGGCGTTCACCTAATATTTGACGCGCCATACGCTCTTGATATTCATGCGTCATATCCTGTTTACGGGTATCTTGTACCTGTAAAATATGCCAACCGAACTGAGTTTGAAATGGCTCGCTGATTTGGCCCACAGGCGTATTCTTCATTTTTTCATCAAACTCAGGAACCATCATCCCAGGAGTTACCCAGCCTAAACTACCGCCATCACGAGCAGAACCTGGATCATTGGAAAAGGTGGCTGCTAAAGTTGCAAAATCTTCACCTGCTTTTAAGCGATTATATAAGCTGGTGATCATTTGCTTGGCATTTTCAGGGCTGACCACTTCAGAAGGTTGGATTAAGATATGGCGAGTTTTATATTGCTCCACCATCGCTTTTTGATCACTGGTTTTGCGGTCAAGTAGTTTTAATACATGAATTCCATCACGGACATTAATCAGTTCGGTGGTTTGACCTGTTTGTAAGGCACTTACACGCGCTGCCAGTTCCGCAGGAATATCGGCTAAGTCACGATAACCCATATCCGCACCTTCAACCTTGATATCTTTGGTTGAATAAGTCTTGCCAATACTTGCAATATCATCGCTGCTATTTAAAGCGGTTTTAACTTCTTGAGCGACCTGATTGAGTTGTTGCGGATCTGCCTTGGCACCAGAAATACGTGCATGTAAGACATGAACCTGACTGCCTAACATGGCTTGACCCTGCGGGGATTTTAAAAAGTTGGCAACGTCTTGATCGCTAATTTTAATACGTGACATCACTTGTTGCTGACGTAAGCGACTGATGGCTAGATCTTCACCAATACGATCACGTAAGGATGCATAAGTCCCTGGCGCCATAGCATCCAGCTTTTGCTGGAAAGCTTCAAGAGATTTGCTGCCAGATTGGTTTGCAACTTTAAGTACGGCTTCATTCAGCGCTTTTTCGTCAGGTTTGATCCCATAACGTTTTACTTGCTCAAGTTGGGCTTCACGTAAAATCAGTTGATCTAAAACTTGTAGCTGTAAGTATTGTTCAGGTGGAACTTCTTTTTTTTGCGCTTGCATTTGATGGACTGCCTCAGCAACGCCTTGTTCTAAATCGCTCTTTAAAATGACACTATTGTCCACAATTGCAATCACTTCATCCGAAGGAGTTGCAGCAAAACTATGCATTGATGAAGAAACAACCGCTGCGAGGGCAGTTGCTTTAAATAACTGTTTTAAATACTTTGTCTTCATTAACGTTGTGTCCAAGATTGATTAGTTTCTTTAAAGCCTAAAACTCGATTTTCCATAATAGATGCAAGTTTGTTATTTACACCACCTAAGCCTTTCAGGGTAAGTTCGACCATAACCGCTTTTTTTACATTGACGTTTGGATCGTTTGGATTATCAAGGTCATTGTAATAAGAGCGTCCATAGACTGAAACGCCCCAACAGCATGATTCGTAATTTACACCGAGTAAATATTCACGTGCGACACTATTATCAAGGTCGTATTGAACATGGCCCATAATACGCCAATTGTTATGGATAGGTTGTATAAAGGATGCAACCACCTGATCATAAGTATTTTGGCGATCTGGAATTTCTTTACGATAAAAATAGCCTAAGTTATACAGATTTCCTTTGTCACCTGTGTAGTACATTTGAAAATCACGTTGTGAATTCGTACCGTTCGACATCCATGCCGAATTTGCACCAATGGTAAAGTGCTGTGAAAGCTGGCTAGATAAACTCACCACAGGCCCTGTATTTTTTTCTGTATCAATTTCATCATTGTTGACTAAAGTGACCCGTCTATCTTGAAAATAGTAGCTTTGTCCAACACTGGCGCGCAGGCGTTCTAAACCTTCTGGATCAAATAAACTATAACTTACGCCCAAAGACATAAAGTTGTTATCTTCTAAACGGTCATGTCCATAGAAGCGATATGGGTTAAACAGTTGATCGTAGTTAATCGAGGCAGTAGTGGTATCAAAGTTTGGATAATCTGTCTGGTTTTTATACGGCGCATAGGCATAAAATGCTCTTGGCGTAATGGTTTGCAGGTATTTTCCATCTTTTTCAAAGGTTAAACCAGTATCCAAACTGAATTGCGGTACAACCACCGATTTATTTTTATCGTTAGGTGTTGCTCCACCTTCAGGATATAAAGCGTTGATGGTGTTTTCATCATAAAATGTATTGATGCTACGAACCGAGAGTTCAGGAATGGCAAAAGCATAGGTGTTTCTAAAGTTATAACGTGCCGCGAATTGGTTATAAATCCGAGTACCACTTGGCTGAGTGCTATAGTTGTTAGTATCACTAATGTCTTTTTTGAAATATGCGGTGTCGTTATTAAACTCGTATTGTAACCCTAGAGGATTGCCCGTGACATAGTTTAGTAAAAACTGAGGCAGACGCGCATAAGGTCGGTCAATATCAGCTACGGTTTTATCTAGAGTTTGAAAGTCTTCAACTTTTAATTGAGCTTTTAAGCCAGGAATTTGATTTTTATAATTTAACACCCAGGCACGACGTAAATTTAAATCTGTTTTTGAATCAGGACTTGAGTTTAAGTCAGCCGTAAAGTCTTTGTCTGATGCGTAATTGTATTCTAAGTTGGTTGACCAATAATCATTGATATCCCAATTATGTAAAAATTTTAAATCTTTACGGTCTTGATCATTATATTTTTTATCTTCAGGAAGATAAGCGCCAGAAATTTTACCCTCACCAAAGTTCTCGGTGATATATCTGAACTGACCTTCCAGCATCGTGCCACGATCAGCATAGTAGCGTGGCGTCACAGTTGCATCGTAGTTAGGCGCGAGATTAAGATAAACAGGAACGGCAAGTTCAAAACCACCATCATTGGAGAAACCAAAGGTGGGGTTTAAAATACCAGTAGTTCTACGATCATCAATCGGAAAGTTAAAATAAGAAACTGCTAATACAGGTACATCTTTGACGTAAAGTTTTGTGCCCTTAGTTATGCCCCGACCACTGTCCTGATCCAACTTGATTTCTTTGGCTTTAATTTGCCATGTTGGTTTTTCTTCAGGAGGACAGGTTGTGTAGGTCGCATCATGCAAAACCATCGTCGTCGGTGATGTACGATTGATCTGCTGTGCATGGCCATGCGCATGCCGTTCCTCGGAAATATAGAAACTATTATTTAAATCACCTGTTTGCGTCTTTAAATTGTAATTGATCTTGTCACTTTGAGAAAGCAGGCCTCCTTGTGCTAATTGTACGTGACCTTCAGCGTCAGCATAGGTTTGAGTCTGATCAATGGTGACTTTGTCGGCGCGAATAGATCGACCTTCCTGATCAATTACAACATTACCACTCAGCTCTGAATCGCCTTTGGGATTGTAATGTCCATAGTCGGCAGTCACCACAGAAGTCGCCTTTTCTGGATCTACGGCTTGAGCGGTTGGGCTGATGGGAGTGATCCATGTACCTGTACAAAAGGCAGAGCTTAATGATTTTGTATCTCTGACCTGAGCTTCAGGTGCAGATTTATCTACATAATATTGCTCAAAAAATTCCTGACCAGGATAAGCTTTTTGAATGCTTTCCTTGAGCTGTTTATTATCAACGTTAGAAGCCGTATTATCCGACTCAGCATAACTTGATTGTATGGAGCCACCACATAAAAGTGTCAAAATAGCGGTCGCTAAAGGATTAAATTTAAACTGATGCTTCATTGTTTCATTAACCAAGTATGCTAATTCGCAATTAATTATTGTCGCATCATAGAGAAAAAGTTTATAAGTGGCTACACTTATGACTTCAAAATCTCAGCTAGTTTTAGATTTTATTGCAAATGAATACACAACGTGAACAATTGATACAATCATGGATTGCCTCTGCTTTGAATACTGAAGATTTTCAGGTTCACTTTTTAGCTGGAGATGCGAGTTTTAGACGCTATGCACGCGTCATTAACCAAAATAATACCTTTATGTTGATGGATGCGCCACCTGAAAAAGAAGATTGTGCTCCATTTGTGATGATTGATGAGTTTTTTGATCAGCATGGTGTGCGTGTGCCACATATTATTGCTAAAAATTTGGAGCAGGGTTTTTTGCTACTCGAAGACTTTGGTGATGTGGTCTTATCAACTCTACTGAATGATGTCACGGTGGATCATTATTATTTACAAAGCTTTAAGCAACTGATTCAATTGCAATCGATTCAGGGTGAGGGACATTTCCCAGTCTATTCGCATGACAAGTTACTGACCGAAATGAAGTTGCTGACGGATTGGATGCTGCCATCACTTCAAATTATACCAAGCGCAGAACAGCAAACAGTTATCGATCAAACATTTGATTTATTGGCAAATACTGCGCTTGCGCAGCCTCAGGTGATTGTGCACCGGGATTTTCATAGTCGTAACTTGATGAAAATTGAGGGCGAAGAACAACTGGGTGTGATTGATTTTCAGGATGCGGTGATCGGCGCAGATACCTATGATCTGATCTCTATTACGCGTGATGCGTATGTGCAGTGGAATGCAGATCGGGTTTATCGTTGGTTCCAGCTTTTTTATGATTTATTACCCGATGAAGCCAAGATCAATCGCAGTTTTGAACAATTTAAAAAAGAAGCGGACTTTATGGCGATACAGCGTCATATCAAGATTTTAGGTATTTTCGTGCGTTTATTTGAGCGTGATGGAAAATCAGGTTATCTCAAAGATTTGCCTCGTGTGATGTGGTATTTACTCGAAGAAAGCAAAGCTTATCCAGAACTGGAGGCTTTTATGCAATTTATGCAGCAGATAGTTATGCCTAAGTTTATTGAAAAATATGGTCGTTATGAGGTAGCCGCCTAATGAAAGCTATGATTCTTGCTGCGGGCTTGGGTAATCGTATGCGTCCATTGACTTTGCATACACCGAAGCCTTTATTGCAAGTCGCTGAAAAACCTTTGATTGTTTGGCATATCGAAAAATTAAAAAAAATTGGTGTCACCGAGATCGTTATTAATACGGCATGGTTGGCTGATAAACTGGTAGATGCTTTAGGCGATGGCTCGCTTTTAGGTGTCAAAATTTTATGGTCACATGAGAGTGAAGGTTTGGAAACAGCGGGAGGTATCATCAATGCCTTGCCATTGTTGGGTGATGAACCTTTTATTCTCGTCAATGGTGATGTTTGGACAACGATGGATTTTGCATCGCTTTTAAAGGTCAAATTAATCGACGATTTAGCGCATTTAGTATTTGTGCCTAATCCTGTGCAACATCCGCAGGGTGATTTTGTGCTATCCAATGGCAAAGCTTATACTTTTGAGCAAGCGCAAATCGGTGAGGCTCTAACTTATAGTGGTGTGGCTGTTTTATCGCCAAAACTATTTGAAAATTTAGAACACGGTAAACGACCTTTAGCACCTTTATTGAAACAAGCCATGCTTAACGGGCAAGTGAGTGCTGAAAAAATGCAGGGTGTTTGGGTCGATGTGGGCACGCCTGAGCGATTAAATGAGCTAGATCAACATATTAAAGCAGGTTTATATATTTAACTGTGTAAACGCTAATCGTTGACCACTACTTTTGAGTAGAGAAATAGGTATACTGCAACTAACTTTTTAGAGATGTTCCACGGATATGCATCCTTTTTTCCACGAATTAAAACAGGGCAGTCAGGCTTTAGGTTTAGACCTGAGCGATGATGCTTTAAATCTGTTGTTGAAATATCAAGATGCATTGGTGCTCTGGAATAAAGCCTATAATCTCACGGCGATACGGGATCCGAAAGAAATGTTGGTGAAGCATTTATTGGATAGTCTAAGTATCTTAAAAGATTTACCTGAAGGTCGTTTACTCGATGTCGGTACAGGTGGCGGTATGCCGGGTATGATCATTGCATTGTGCCAGCCAGAACGTTGCTGTGTATTGCTAGATTCAAATGGTAAAAAGATTCGATTTTTAAAACAGTTTATTGCAGATTTAAAATTAAAAAATGTGATTGCTGTCCAAACACGTGTAGAAAATGAAGATTCGATTGGTGAATTGGGGCAATTCGATGTAATTACCAGTCGTGCATTTGCTTCACTGACTGATTTTGTCAATGCCGCACGGCCGTACATGCATCAAAGTAGTATCATCGCTGCGATGAAAGGTTTGGTTCCTTTAGAAGAAATGCAGCAAATGCAACATGAATTTTCGTGTCAGGTGATTGAGTTGCAAGTGCCGCGTTTAGATGAACAACGTCATTTGCTTTTACTTGAACAAAAACAATCTTAAATTGGGGTAACTATGGCTCAGATTATTGCAATAGCCAATCAAAAAGGCGGCGTAGGTAAAACCACGACCGCTGTGAATCTGGCTGCCTCATTGGCTGTATTAAAAAAACGCGTACTTTTAGTGGATATGGACTCACAGGGCAATGCCACTATGGGGTCTGGTGTGCAGAAAAATGATTTGCTGTATTCCATCACCGATGTATTGCTCGGTGAAGTTCCTGTCGAAACTGCAATCACAAAATCTGAAGTAGGTTATAAAGTGCTGGGTTCAAACCGTGAGCTTTCGGGTGTAGAGCTTGCGATTGCGGATCAGGAAGGGCGTGAATTTATTCTAAAAAAAGCGCTAGATAGTGTTCGTGATGCTTTTGATTATATCATCATCGACTGTGCGCCTAGTCTGAGTCTAATTACCGTTAACGCACTTGCTGCTGTAGATGGGGTTATGATTCCGATGCAGTGCGAATATTATGCGCTTGAAGGTTTAGCCGATTTAACTCAGACCATTGATCGTATTCAACAGGCATTGAATCCTGAGCTACAAATTATTGGTGTACTACGCACCATGTACGATGCACGTAATGCTTTGACTCGTGATGTTTCTGCTGAATTAGAACAATTTTTTGGCAAAAAACTCTATGATACGGTCATTCCGCGTAATGTTCGTCTTGCTGAAGCACCTGCACACGGTTTGCCGATTATTTATTTCGAGAAAAGCTCCAAAGGTGCAGTGGCTTATTTAAATCTTGCTGCTGAAATGTTAAAAAAAAGTAAAGTGAAAAAAGGGAGTCACGCATGACCACAAAAAAACGCGGATTGGCAAAAGGTCGTGGTCTGGATGCACTTCTCGGCTCTATTCAAAAGGAAAAGTTACAAATAGAAGCACAGGCGATTGATCATGGTCAGCTCAAACAGATTGATGTTAATCTACTGAAACGTGGGGAATACCAGCCACGTCGCTTTATACAGGAACAAGACTTAAAAGAGCTTGCAGCATCGATTGAAAAACATGGTGTGATGCAGCCGATTGTGATTCGTCCGATTGAGGATGAACAATATCCGTATGAAATCATTGCGGGTGAACGTCGTTGGCGCGCAGCACAATTGGCAGGTTTAAAAGAAATTCCTGCGATTGTTCGTGATTTGAATGATCAGGTAGCGATTGCATTGGCATTGATTGAAAACATTCAGCGTCAGGATCTCAATCCAATTGATCAAGCATTGGCTTTACAACGTTTTCACGACGAGTTTGGTTTAAGTCATCAAGAAATTGCAGAAACCGTGGGTAAGGCACGTACCACGGTTAGTAATTTACTGCGTTTACTCAGTCTGGATGATGCCATCAAAAATCTGATGCAGGAAGGTCAATTGGATATGGGGCATGCCCGTGCGATTTTGGCGTTAAAGGCCAAAGATCAAATGGCAGTCGCCAAAATTGTCATCGAAAAAAGTCTTTCAGTACGTCAAACAGAGCAACTGGTTCGTGAATGGAATGAGCCAAAACAAGACAAACCTCAGGCTGTGATTTCGCCAGATATCGAGCAATTGACCCAAAAATTATCTGAGCGTTTTGGTGCAAATGTAAAAATCGATCACAATAAACAAGGAAAAGGCAAACTGGTCATTCACTATCATTCACTTGATGAGTTAGATGGTATTTTAAATATTTGCTTAACCGATTAGTCTATGCTGACCTTTTAAATTTTTTGTAGTCATTGGGGAAGTACAGCATGTGGGAATTAGTTAAGGCAGGGGGCTGGTTGATGCTGCCCCTCATTCTATGTTCTATTTTTACTGTGGCGATTAGTATCGAACGTTTTATTCGCCTGAAACGATCAGCAGTTTTGCCAAGCGCCCTCATGTCTTCAAGTTCTCATTCGGTTGATCAGGTCATTGTGCAATTGCAGCAAAACCAAGCCTTGCAAACCAGTCCTTTAGGACGAATTTTAAAAGCTGGTATTGAAAACCAGAGTATGGGCGAGCAATTTGCCAAAGCACAAATGGAAGTTACCGCCTCTCAGGAAATTGGGTATCTGGAACGTAATATTAACTTTTTGGGAACGATGAGTGCTGTTGCGCCTTTACTTGGTCTTTTGGGTACAGTCGTTGGAATCATCGAATCCTTTCTAGTGATTGATATTGGATCGAGTAGTAGTCCAACTTTAATGATTCCTGGTATTTCTAAAGCGTTGATCACTACCGCTGTGGGGATGTTGATCGCAATTCCAGCGTTAATGGCGTATCGTTATTTTCAGCGTCTTGTGCATGAATACATCGCGGAGCTTGAACAACAAGCGACTCTTTTCCATGCCGCACTTTTTTTCAAACCTTCGCAGTCAAATGCATTTGAGCAACGTCGAGTAGGCTAGGGCGGGATATTATGAAATTTAAGCGCCCGCAAGTTGAAGATATTCATATCAATCTGACACCGATGATTGATTGTCTACTGTTTATTTTGGTGTTTTTGTTGCTTTCTACGACCTTTGCACAAAATAGTCGAATTAATCTGACTTTACCCGATGCACAAGGGGTTCCACCAAAACAATACGATCAAAAAATCGAGGTCATGGTAGACTCTTCGGGGCATTACATGGTCAATGGTCAAGCCATTTCTAGTCAGAGTAGTTCTGATTTAAGTAGTGCAATTAAACAGGCTGCACATGATCGTCGTGATTTAATGTTTGTCATCGCCGCTGATGCCAAAGCGACGCATCAGGATGTGATTCGC
The DNA here is from genome assembly GCF_000581715.1 of Acinetobacter sp. 479375. Taxonomy (NCBI): domain Bacteria; kingdom Pseudomonadati; phylum Pseudomonadota; class Gammaproteobacteria; order Moraxellales; family Moraxellaceae; genus Acinetobacter; species Acinetobacter sp. 479375. The sequence continues at coordinate 227,618 of NZ_JEZN01000001.1, forward strand.
GTGATGGATGTGGCAGGACAGCTTGGTTTTGTTAACATCAACATTAGTACAAAAGTTCCTTCCAGAGGTTTTACTGAGTGAAGCAAGATTTTAAGATTTATCTTCGTCTACTATCCTATCTAAAACCCTTTTGGGGCATTGCATTATTAGTATTGGTTGGTTTTGCGATCAATGCTGCAACTGAGGTGTCAGTTGCCAAGTTATTAAAATATATCATTGATGCAATTCAGGAAGGTAGTCGACAAAATCTTGATTGGTTTCCAGCCCTTATAGTGTTGTTGGTTTTCTTTCGTGGTCTGGGCTTGTTCATGGGCAGTTATTTTACCGCTGTCATCTCACGCAGTTTGATCTTTAGTATTCGTCAGGATGTCTATGCAAAACTGTTGTGTTTGCCTTCACAATATTATCTGGATAATTCGTCAGGGCATATTACTGCCAAGATCATGTATAACGTAGAGCAACTCACGGCTGCATCTTCTGAATCGCTGACGACCATTGTTAAAGAAGGTTTTATTACCATTGGTTTATTGGGTTATCTTTTTTACTCGAACTGGCGTTTGACTCTGTGTATTCTAATTTTTATGCCTTTGATTGGTTTGCTTGTTCGTAAAGCATCTAAAAGAATGCGTAAACTTTCGATTCAAGTACAAAATACCATGGGTGATGTGAATCACGTGGTACAGGAAAGTATCAATGGTAATTCAGTGGTCAAAACCTTTAATGGCGAGGCCTCAGAACAACAGCGCTTTTATAAATCTTCTCAGGAAAACCTCAAACGTGGTTTGAAAATGGTGGTAGTTCAAAACATGAACTCGCCACTGGTACAATTAGTAATGGCATTTGCCATGAGTTTAATCGTCTGGTTGGCATTGCGGCCACAAATTTTGGGTAATACGACTGCGGGTGAGTTTGTGGCCTATATTACGGCTGCCGGCTTGCTCGCAAAGCCTATAAAAAATCTGACCGATGTTAATGAAAAGATACAACGCGGTATTGCAGCAGCTTATTCTGTTTTTGAATTATTGGATCTACCTGAAGAAAAAAATACAGGAACTTTGAAGCCTGAATTGAAAGGTAATATTCGTTTTGATCATGTGGGTCTGGTGTATAAATCAGATGTTCATGCCATTCAGGATTTTACGCTCAATATCAAATCAGGTGAAACGATAGCTTTGGTCGGGCGTTCTGGTGCAGGTAAAACTTCTTTGGTGAATTTGTTGGTGCGTTTTCAGGAAACGACTAGTGGTCAAATTTATCTGGACGATCTTCGTATTGAAGATATCGATTTGCCTACTTTGCGCCGTCAGGTTGCGATGGTGAATCAGCAAGTAGTGTTGTTTAATCGTACAGTGCGCGAAAATATTGCGTATGGACAGCTTGAAGGTGCAAAAGAAGAAGATATTATCGCTGCGGCAAAAGCTGCTTATGCACATGATTTTATCATGAACTTACCACAAGGTTATGACACTGTTCTTGGCGCTCAGGGATTGAATCTATCGGGTGGTCAGCGTCAGCGTATCGCGATTGCCCGAGCGATCCTAAAAGATGCTCCGATTTTGATCTTGGATGAAGCGACAAGTGCACTGGATAATGAATCTGAGCATTTTATCCAAAAAGCTTTTGATCAGGCGATGCAGCAAGATCGTACCACCATTGTGATTGCACATCGTTTGTCGACGATTGAAAATGCAGATCGAATTGTGGTGATGGATAAAGGTCGTATTGTGGAGCAAGGTACACATTCGGAATTACTGGCTAAACATGGCGCTTACTATCAATTACACCAGCGTAATTTCGAGGATTAGTCCGCATGTCTTTTGCCCAAATAATTCAGGATGCGTGGAATAAACAAGCAAAATGGCTAATTTTGTTACGTCCACTGTCATGTTTATATTGGGTAGGTTCAAGTTTTAATCACAAGCTTTATCAAACTGGCGTAAAAGCAGTATATACCGCACCCGTACCTGTGATGGTGATTGGTAATATTACGGTAGGTGGGAGCGGTAAAACGCCTCTATTAATCCAACTGATCAAATATCTGATGCAGCGACAGCTTAAAGTCGGTGTGATCAGTCGTGGTTATGGTGGTCAAGGTCCTTTTCCTGCTTTCGTAGATATGAGTTCCAAACCTGACGAAGTGGGCGATGAGCCGTGTTTAATTGTTCAATCTACACATGTGCCGATGGCTGTAGGAGCAGACCGTGAAGCAGCAATTCAATTACTGTTAAGTAAATATGAGATTGATCTCATTATCAGTGATGATGGCTTACAACATTGGGCCTTAGATCGACAAATTGAATGGATTGTACTGGATCTTAATCGCGGCTTGGGCAATGAAAAACTGTTACCCGAAGGTTATTTACGTGAACCCAAATCACGTTTAGAAAAGGGGACTGTTATTGAACATGGAGTACAATCGCAGTCGAGCTTAAATATGCACCTTCAAGCAGGTCAGCCGTATTTGTTAAATCCATCCAAAAATGCTGCAAATTTATTTAATCCGCAAGACCAGTTTTATGCAGTAGTTGCTATTGGTTTTCCGCAGCGTTTTTATAAAACGCTTGAATCGATTGGCATTCAGGAATTTCAATGTCACGAATTTCCCGATCATTATGATTATGAAATTGAAGATTTACAGTTTGATGATCACAACCCCATTATTACTACTGAAAAAGATGCTGTAAAGATTTTAGCTTTGCTTCAACAGTATCCAGATTTTGCTACTGAAATTTGGGTCGTGCCTGTAGAGGCAATCCTTTCTCAAGATTGTTACCAATTAATTGACGCTCAATTACAACAGTTGGGTATTTCTCTGCCTCAGGAAATTTAAATGAAACACATCGTCATTCCTGCTCGTTTTGCTAGCTCACGTTTACCTGGGAAACCTCTTTTAGAGATTCATGGTCGTGCCATGATTTTACGTGTTGTTGATCAGGCAAAAAAAGTTCAAGGTTTTGATGATTACTGCGTGGCCACAGATGATGAACGTATTGCTCATATTTGTCGTACAGAAAATATTGATGTCGTGATGACCAGTACGGAACATCCTTCTGGTACAGATCGTTTAAGTGAAGTTGCACGAATCAAAGGCTGGGCAAGTGATGACATTATTGTTAATGTGCAAGGTGACGAACCTTTGTTGCCTGCTAAATTAGTGCAACAGGTGAGTCAGTTATTGGTTGAAAAACCAAATTGTTCCATGTCGACCTTATGTGAGCCGATTCACCAGTTGGAGGAATTTCAGCGTAACAGTATTGTGAAAGTCGTCATGTCTAAAGGCAATGAAGCGCTATATTTTAGTCGTGCAACGATTCCTTATGACCGTGATGCGGCACAACAGCACACCCAACAACTACATGCACATGCTTATCGTCATTTGGGGTTGTATGCTTATCGGGTCAGTTTGTTACAGGAATATGTGACTTGGGAACAGGGCACATTAGAAAAACTTGAAAGTCTTGAGCAGTTGCGTGTGCTAGAAAATGGTCATCGAATCGCGATTGCGATTGCAGAAGCCAATCTGCCACCGGGTGTGGACACTTTGGCGGATTTAGAGCGTTTAAACGCGATGCCCGTTTCAAGCTTTCAATAATTTTGGATGATTTGATGCAAACTGTTTATCCGTGGCAACAAAATGTATGGGAGACGCTCACCAGCCGATTCCCAGAAGTGGGTCATGGTCTCTTGTTTTATGGCAAAAATGGTTGTGGGAAACATGAATTTGCCCAGCATTTTTTAGCTTGGATTCTCTGTTCTAATAAACAGGCTCAAGCAGCATGTGGTGAATGCGTAAGTTGTCAGTGGTTAAAGTCCGATACACATCCCAATTATGTACATATCAGTACCGATGAAGACAATAAAAAACAAAATGCCAAGATCAAAATTGAGAAAATACGTGAGCTATTGCCTTTTGTGCAACAAACCGTAGATGGCTGGCGTGTGATTGTGATTGAACCCGCGGAAGCTTTGAATATTGCTTCGTCCAATGCGCTCTTAAAAACACTCGAAGAGCCGGGTGAACGTATCATTTTAATTTTATTGGCAGATCATTATTTAAAATTACTTGCGACTATTCGTAGTCGTTTGCAGCACTTTGCACTGGATCGAATTTCACCTGAGCAAGCATTGCAATATATTCAAAATGAACAGCCTGAACTTTCGGTAGAACAAATCAACTTACTTTTGAATCTTACGGGCGCTATGCCCTTAAGTGCGTTACAGTTAGCAGAAAGTGATTGGTTAAATAAGCGTACTGACTTTATGGCTGATTGGACAAATTTGGTCATACAGAAAAATAGACCCATAATGCTCGCAACCAAATGGTCAAAAGAGCTGAGCTTTAATGATTTTATTGCTATGTTGGAGTACTTGTTGGGTGATCTAATTTGTGTCAAGCTCAATCAATCAATCAAAAACATTGATCTGTCTTTTGATCAAATCGTGCCAGCCTATACGCTTGAGCAATTGTTTGAAATCTATGCAGAAATACAACATGCCAAGCAATTGGTTGAGCAAAATGTACAAACCAATCTGGTTTTGGATCAACTTTTTATAAAATTAATGAATGTTAAATAAAGGGGAAGTAGAATGGAACCACGTATGATGGGCGGAATTATTCAGTTAAATATTCCTGATCGTGCAACCTTGCAAGCCAGTTATATGAGTTTTGTGCAAGGTGGTGGTTTATTTATTCCTTCCAAGCAAGCTGTCAAGCTAGGTGATGAGATATTTGTACTGGCTACCTTGCCTGAGCAGTCGCAAAAGATTCCACTCACTGGAAAAGTGATCTGGATTTCGCGTAAACAAACTGGGGTTAAACCGCATGGTTTTGCGATTCAACTCAGTGGCGAAAAGGGAATCTACTACAAAAATGAAGCAGAGAAGCTTTTGGCGGGTAGTGTATCTGATCGTCCTAATTTCACCATGTAAAAAATAGGAAAAAATTGTGTTTGTAGATACTCATTGTCATCTGACCATGCTGGATTTGACAGCTTATGATGGAGATTTGGATCAGGCCTTGGCACAGGCGCGTCAAGCAGGTGTATCCAAGTTTATGAGTATTTCAGTTGATCTGGATGATCATCTTCAACTTGCTCAAATCGCCGAACGCCATGATGATGTGGGATATACGGTTGGTGTGCATCCCTGTGAAGATGCAGCCACGATGGCACGAGCGACCACTGAATTTCTGGTTGAATTGGCACAATCTGATAAAGTTTGGGCATTAGGCGAAACGGGGCTTGATTATTATCACAGTACTGAATTTGTAGCACAACAAAAGCAATGTTTTGCCCGACATATTGCGGCATCTAAAATTGTGAAAAAACCAGTGGTGGTGCATACTCGTTCTGCTAAGCAAGATACCATTGATATTATTCGTGCAGAACATTCGACACATGGTATTTTGCATTGTTTCACTGAAGATTGGGAAACGGCAAAAGCAGCGCTAGATTGTGGTTACTATATTTCCTTTTCAGGCATTATTTCCTTTAAAAATGCGCAAGATTTACGAGATGTCGCTAAACAAGTGCCACTTGATCGAGTGTTAATCGAAACAGATAGCCCCTATTTGGCACCTATGCCTTATCGTGGTAAATCAAATGAACCAAAATATGTGCCATTTGTAGCCAAAGCTTTAAGTGATGTATATGATAAACCTCTAGAAGAAATGGCAGCTATTACTCGCCAAAACTTTGAAAATCTTCTGAATATGAAATAGTTGAATTAAACGAAAGCTAAAGTAAGAGAGTTATTGCGTGAAGATGGATCGTCAGGCTCAGTTTCGAGCAAGAGAAATATTGATATTTCAGGTTGCAGAACAACTCCTATTGGAAAATGGCGAAGCAGGTATGACACTTGATGCTTTGGCAGCGGAGCTTGATCTTGCTAAAGGCACGCTTTATAAGCACTTTCAAAGTAAAGATGAACTGTATATTTTATTGATCATTCGTAATGAAAAGATGTTGCACGAAATGGTGCAGGATACGCAAAAGACTTTTCAGGAGCATTTAGCTTTTTTTATGTTGCATCATTTGCATCATCCTGAACGTACTGTGATGTTTCATCAGATTGAAGAGCGTTTGTCGACAACTGGACAAGGGATACAGCAACTTTTTCAAGAGCTTTATCAGATTCGTAAGAAACGTTTACGTATTATTATTGGTATGACAGATACTTATCTGGAGTCAATCCAAAGCTCAATGACCACACGTGATTATTTGGCTGGAATTTGGTCGCTTACACATGGTGCAGCCGCTATTTTAAATTCGAGTTTTTATCAGCGTTATTTGGGTTCCAGAGATACTTTGCGCATTGCTTATATTGATCAGGCTTTAGCTATGCCCAAGCTTATCCATGAACAATATGCCTAATCAGGACGAACACGCGAAGCATAGCTTCTCGTCTTGCGCAGTTGCAAATGAGAAATGTATTTCGCAAGATGTAGCGAAGCGTAGTGGTTTTGCTTATCACACCTCAAGCAAAGTTTTCGGTCTTACGGTGCGACCGAGTTACACTCGATTTAATCCTCACCACTCAAAGCATAGCTTTTCGTCTTGGGTTCAGCCTCATACTCGAAGCATAGCTTCTCAGCCTTCTTGCGAAGCGTTGCTTCTCAGATCGAGCGTTGCTCGATTTAAACCTGCCTCAGGATTTACGTTGATCGAGTTGATGGTGGTCATTGTTATTATCGCGATTTTGGCTTCGCTGATTTTATTAAATATCAGTGGGGTCGATCAGCGTAAAGCAATGCAAGCACGTGAATTTTTTATTCTCGATTTAAAAAAAATCAATAAAGAATCGGTTGATCAATCCCGTATTTTTGCTCTATTAACTCATAATGCGACAGATGTTGCTCCATTTAGCTATGAGTTGGCTGAATATCATGACCTTCGTACTCAAACAGTTATTCAGGAAGATAAAAAATGGCAACCTTATTCGGAATTTCCTGTCAGAGTATTACCTGAAAGAGTCGCGTTTAATATTGAATCTGTTGATCAAAACTATCAGAATGCAACTCAACAGGATTTAATTAATCAACAAGCTCCCAAATTAATTTGGTTTGGCAATGGTGAAGTAAAACCAGTACGAATCCAGTTTTATTTTGAACAAAACCCTGTTGGTGATCCAATTGAGGTTGATCATTTGGGTAATATTAATGAAAACCAATAAGCCCACTTCTGGATTCTATTGTTGTGCTCATCCTCGTATTCGACGCATAGCTTCTTATTATTCTTGCGAAGCGCTGCCTTTTAGATCAAGCGTTACTCGATTTAAACCTTGTCACTCGAAGCAGAGCTTTTCGTCTTGCAGAGCGGCAAAACTATGTTTTGTTAGTCCTCGCCATTCGAAGCGTAGCTTATCATCTTGCGCTCGGACAAAGCTTTGCTTTGTTAATCCTCGCTCAGGATTTACGTTACTTGAAGTCATGGTGGCTCTGGCTATTTTTGCAATTGCAGCCGTTGCTGTGACAAAAGTGGGTATGCAATACACTCAGTCCACTGCAAATGCCATTTTAAGAACCAAAGCCCAATTTGTTGCCATGAATGAGGCGGCTCAAATGGAAATTAATAAACAATGGTTGACTGGAACTGAGTCTAAGCAAATCACGTCTCAGGGTGAAACATGGCAAATTGATAAACGTTCTGAATCTACGATCAGCCCTAATGTGCAGCGCGTTGAAATACAAGTCAGTTTATTTAATACTGAACAAGGTAAGGTCGAATCTGGCATTACCAATGTTGTGTTTTTTAATTATCCTCAACAAGTAAAAACACAATGAAAATAAAAGAAAATAATCAATCATGTTTTGAAGTAATTGCTTTTAGACGCTGTATTACTCAGTTTAAATCTTGCCACTTTACCACTGGCTTCATGCCTTGCTCACATTATCGGAATCGAAGTAAAGCTTCTCATCTTGTGGTGACAGGATTGAGCGTTGCTCGATTAAAACCTCGCGACTCGAAGCATAGCTTCTCACCTTGCGCAGCGGCAAAACGATGTTTTGCTAATCGCTGCTCAGGATTTACGTTGGTTGAGCTTTTGGTCGCGATTGCGATATTTGCAGTATTGTCTGCATTAGGTTGGAAAGTTTTTGATTATCTCATCAAGACTAAAGATCGAAATGCTCAGCACGAAGAGCAACTTTTTATTTTACAAGACGCGTATCAGCAAATTTTACGAGATACTTTACAGATCATTCCACTTACGGCAAATATGAATGGACAAATGCGTCCAGCATTATCACTGAATAATAATGTACTTCAGTTTAGCAAAGCTGGTGTGACTGATCCATTAGGGCAGGGGGTGTCGCCCTATGAGCGGATTGAGTATCGCTATGATGCTTCGCAGAAAGTAGTCTATCGCTTAAAATATTCAGATTTGAATCTACCCAATAGTATACAGCCTCAATCCAGTATCCTATTGAAAAATGTGGAACAGTTTCAAATTAATGTATTGAATCCTCAGGCTTTAAATCAATGGCCTGATGCAAGTTTAGATTTTACTCAGACTCAAAATTTAAAACTTCTGCCCGCAGGTTTAAAAATTAATGTCATCATGGTAGGAACTGAATATGAATGGATTTACAGCTTATTGGATACTAAAGCTATTGTTTTAAAGCAGCAACAAAATGATGCATCAAGCAACAATAATAATTCAACGAATAATACCAATCACAATTCCACTAATCAGACTGGACAGAATTAATCGTCATGATGAGAAGCCGCATAAAGAATCAGCAAGGCATTGCACTGATTACAATTCTGGTGATGGTGGCGTTAGCAACAATTTTGGCCGCAACAATTGCAAAAAAACAAAGCAATACTGCTGAAAACACAGCCTATCTGATTCGACAAGATCAATCCTTGCTTTATGCCAAAAGTGCGGAGGCTTTCTTTTCTGAGCTTTTGGTGCAAGATGCTCAAGATAGTGCGCAAGTTGATCATTTAGGGGAGACATGGGCTAAGCCGATGCCTGCTTTTCCTGTGGAAGATGGTTATATTTCTGGAGAGTTGCAGGATGAATCTGGAAAATTCAATCTTAATAATTTGGTGAAGGCGGATGGAACACCTGATGAAAATGTTCAAAAATGGTTTGAAAAGTTATTGGTCAGAGTTGGGTTACCAGCAGAACTAAGTCAGGCTGTCATTGATTGGCAAGATCCAGATGATCAACCTACTGGCGCAATGGGGGCGGAAAGTTCGTATTATCAAGGTTTACAGCCACCTTATCTTGCACCTAATACCCAGTTTCATAGTATTGAAGAATTAAAAAGAGTACGCGGTTTTGAGGGTAAAAATTTTGATTTGATCAAACCTTATATTAGTGCTTTACCCACTACACAATCCACAAAAATCAATATTAATACGGCACCTGCTCTAGTTCTGGCAAGTATTGATGAAAAACTGGATCAACACGCGATTGATGACCAACTAAAGGCAAAATTTGCCAAAATGGAATATTTTAATAGTGTCAATGATCTCTGGTCATTAGATGCATTTAAAAATATTGATCCAGACAATAAACAACGGGTGATGTCTTTACTCGATGTTAAATCCAATTATTTTCAGGCACATATAGAGGTCATGTTGAGTGAACGTAAACGTCAGTTTAGTAGTAGTCTGATGCGTAAGGACAAAAAGGTTTTTGTCTATTCAAGAAGCTTGGCACCTTTTTAAAAGTATTAAAAAGTAAGATCGTTCATCAGTGTTGAAAAATTGACCTAAAAATAAATGTTCTGATACTTTTTGACTATTGCTATTAACGTTAAAATTAATGTAAAGCTCCGACTTTTTCCTTTATAATTAGAATCCGTTGATCATTATTTTTAATTTGGCGCATGTTAATCCGAAAGTTATTTAAGTTTGAAAATGCTCATATTGTGCGAAATTGTACATCGGATCGTTGTAAACGTTCGATTCACGGTCATAGCTATAAAGTTGAGTTGATACTTAAAGCTTCCAAGCTTGATCATGGGCAAATGGTATATGACTTTGGTTTGCTCAAAGGGGTCATCAAAGAATTATTTGATAGTTTTGATCATGCGATTTGTTTCTGGCAGGATGATAGTGCTGAATATATTCAAGCCTGTAAAACATTTAGTGCACGTTGGGTGGCGTTACCTGTTTCACCTTCGGCAGAACAGTTTTCCCGTATCTTCTTTTATTTGGCACAGCAAGTTTTAAAATCAACTGAAACCCAAAATGGTGAAGGAGATGTTGAGGTTTATTCGGTGATTGTGCATGAAACTGATACAGGCTATGCACAAAGCTTTTTGGAAGATATTCAAAATACACAAATGGGTGAACTGGATCTGGAAAGTATTGAATTTTCAGAGCAAGTCAGATTAGAGTGGTCTGATCCAGAGATGTATGAACAATTAAAACAAGGCGCTAAATTTCAAAACCCAAAAGTTGAGTTACAAGTGACCATCTAGGTCAATAAAGAATATAAAAGGTAATCGATTGATTTCAGGATGGAATAATGCAATTAACTGAGCAACAGCAGGATAAACTGGGTAAGGTTCAGTTAGAACAAAGTTGGAAATATTCACTGGCAGACTTTTTACTAAGTCCGCTGATGGATAACTTGCGTGATTTCTTGGTTCAGGAAAAGCAGGCGCAAAAACTGGTTTATCCGCCGAGTAAACAGATTTTTAATGCCCTGAATACCACGCCTTTAGATCAGGTCAAAGTCGTTATTTTGGGACAAGATCCTTATCATGGACCGAATCAGGCCAATGGATTAAGTTTTTCTGTACAACGTGGCATCACTTTACCACCCTCTTTACGCAATATTTTTCATGAATTACACACTGATTTGGGTGTGCCTATGTCAAATCATGGGGATTTGACCAAATGGGCCAATCAAGGTGTTTTGCTTCTCAACAGCGTACTGACTGTTGAAGCAGGACAACCGACCTCACATCAGAAACGTGGTTGGGAAGAGTTTACAGATCATGTTATCGATGTATTAAATGAACAGCGTGAACATGTGGTTTTCATTTTATGGGGTGCTTATGCACAACGTAAAGGACAACGTATCGATCGAAACAAACATCTGGTGCTCACCGCAGCACACCCATCGCCACTGGCAGCAAATCGTGGCGGTTTTTTTGGTTGTAAAGTCTTTTCCAAGACGAATAATTATTTGAAACAAAATGGCATTGAGCCTATAGATTGGCAGTTGGACGCATGACAAATTCTCCCGATGTAACCCGATATCACCCAGATCTTATTGTCGAAGAGGCAAAAAACGGCTGGCGCATTGTTCGCCTGAATCGCCCGAAGTCTTTGCATGCTTTAGATGAGTCGATTGCGACTGCACTATTGCGTGTCTTTGAGGATTTCCACAAGGATGATCAGGTGAAAGCCATTTGGTTAGATTCTACAACGCCAAAAGCATTTTGTGCGGGGGGAGACGTCCGTAAGCTGCGCCAGTTGGTGATTAATAATGAAGTTGAAACTGCCAATCAGTTTTTTGAGCAGGAATATGCGCTAGATCTTTTACTTCATAACTATGCCAAACCAGTGATTGTGTGGGGCGAAGGTTATGTCATGGGCGGTGGTTTAGGCTTATTTATGGCTGCACCATTTCGTTTGGTGACGCCATATTCACGTTTGGCAATGCCAGAAATTAACATTGGTTTGTATCCTGATGTCGGTGCAAGTCGTTTCCTTGCAGATCGTGGTCCTATAGGTTTATTTACAGGACTGACAGGTTCAATCATGACGGCAGCTGGTGCGTACAGTATCGGTTGGGCGACGCATATTTGCGATGCTCAACGTGATAATGTACTGAAAAAAGTCATCGATATCGACTGGAATCATTATCCCGCAGGTGATTTTAGAGCAATTGATGATACGTTAAATAGTTTGCATCGACCTGTGGCAGCAGGGCCATTACAAAACTCTCTGGATGTCATTCATAGTGTCTGTCGTGGCGTCAGTTTTGAGCAGGATTATCAGGCGATTATTGGACTAAATGATGCGCGTAGTGACTGGTTACGCCAAGCCAGTGAAAACTTGCAAAAAGGTTCTCCAAGTACGGCAGCAATTACATGGCTTCTGTGGCAATGGGGCAAGCAGGTACATGCTTGGGATGAAGTGTTTAAGCTTGAAGCGCAAATTTCTGACTGGAAAATCCGCCATCCTGATTTTGTAGAGGGTGTTCGTGCACGTCTGGTTGATAAAGATTTATCGCCTGCATGGAAAGATACTCAAGATTTTAGCTTAAAAGGTATTTTGGGTGATCATCCACCTGTCACCAATATTGAAAGCTGGAATCAATTGCTCAAACATTATGGTGTTATCAACTAGCTTATGTCTGAGCCGATTTATTCTGATGAGTATTGGATGCAGCTTGCTTTTGAGCAGGCTGCATTGGCTGCATCAAAAGGAGAAATACCTGTTGGTGCGGTGATTGTGAGCCAAAATCGTGTGATTGGTACAGGTTATAATTCACCGATTTGTTTAAACGATCCTACAGCACATGCTGAGATTCGTGCGATTCGCATGGCTTGTGAATCGATTCAAAATTATCGCTTACCCGCTGATGCAACTTTGTATGTGACTTTAGAGCCGTGCACGATGTGTGTGGGCGCATTAATACATTCGCGTATTTATCGTGTGGTATTTGCAACCACAGAACCAAAGGCAGGATCGTTGGTCAGTGCGCGCCAATTACTCGACTCAGGCTATTATAATCATAAATTTATCGTTGAGCATGGTTGTATGCAACAACAATGCTCAGAGCAATTGAGCCTTTTTTTTAAGCAGCGAAGAGAGCAAAAGCGTTCCGAGCGTCTACTTAATTTTAACGCTTTAAAAAGTGATGCAGAATAATCTCATATTCGCTGAACTGACAAAAAACATTCACGCAGCATCTCTTGATTCCTTTTGTATGTTTCGATAGTGTGTTTTGACAATATAAATTGTCATTGCTATCTGGAGGGATGTGATGAATGCCATCACCATAAAAAAAGAATTTAATGCGCCGATAGATCAAGTATTTGATCTACTCTCAAAACATGCAACCTATAACCAAGCTTTTGCACCAATTCAAGTGGTGAGAGTTAAGGACTCCGCAGATCCTGATCGCCCAGATGGTTTAGGGTCAGTACGTCGTATGGGGTTTGGGCCATTTAAGCCGTTAAAAGAAGAAATTACTTTGTTGGAAGAAAACAAGCGTATCGAATACAAATTAATCGATAATCCATTGATAAAACATCATATTGGTCGAATCGATTTTCAGGAAATTTCGCCCAACAAAACTTTAGTGACCTATACCATTGAATTAACCGCAAAAATTCCATTTGTGAGTAAATTAATTCTTGCACAACTTAAAGCAGCGATTACACTAGGCTTTTCAAAATTAGCAAAATCGATCGCTTAGTGGGATTTTAATGACAGTTCATATTATTACAATCGATGGACCAAGTGGTTCTGGTAAAGGCACACTTGCTGCAAAACTTGCTCAACATTATGGTTTTCATTTACTTGACTCAGGTGCTTTATATCGATTGCTGGGGCTGTCATTACATCAAAAAAACTTACTCGATGCGTTAGATATACGTTTAGATGAATGTGTAGAAGTTGCGACCCATCTTAATATTAAATTTGAAACAAAAGATGAAGGAACTGCCATTATTTTAGATGGTGAGGATGTGACCCAAACGATTCGTACAGAACGCGTGGGGGAGTTTGCATCTCAGGTTGCGGCAGTTCCCGAACTTCGCAAAGCCTTATTTGATCGACAACGCGCTTTTATTCTGGCCCCAGGTCTGGTTGCAGATGGTCGTGATATGGCGACTTCCATTTTCCCAGAAGCCGAAGCCAAAATTTATCTGACCGCATCTGCTGAGTCGCGCGCAGAGCGTCGTGTAAAGCAGTTGCAGGGGATGGGGCTAGATGTTAAAATGAATGACATTTTGGCTAATATACAGTCGCGTGATCAGCGTGATATGCAACGAGCAGTTGCACCCTTGCGCCCAGCTGAAGACGCTTATCAGATTGATAGCTCAAATTTGACTATTGATCAAGTTTTTCAGTTAATGACCGATTACGTCGACCAACGTATAAAAGCCTAACCGATTTTTTAAATCAGTTAAAGCATAGCTTGATCAGTTTATTACGGACTATGTAGAGACTTAATTAAACCGGCCTTGTCTGATCCAAGACCGCTGACTTTATCAGGTATATCATGACCGAATCTTTTGCAGCCCTCTTTGAAGAAAGTGAATTAAACCTCAACGTTGAAAAGGGTGCAGTCATCCAAGGTGTTGTTGTTAGCATCGATAGTGACTGGGTAACTGTTGACACTGGCCTTAAATCTGAAGGCGTTGTTGACCGTGCTGAATTTTTAAATGAACAACGTGAACTTGAAGTTCAAGTTGGTGATACTGTTGACGTCGTTGTAGAAGCGCTTGACAACGGTATGGGTCAAACTGTTTTATCACGTGAAAAAGCAAAACGTGCTGAAACTTGGACTAAGCTTGAAAAAATCTTTGAAGATGGCGAAATCGTTACTGGTGTTATTTCTGGTAAAGTTAAAGGCGGTTTCACTGTTGACATCGGTCCTGTTCGTGCGTTCTTACCAGGTTCACTTGTAGATACTCGTCCAATCCGTGACACAACTCACCTTGAAGGTAAAGAGTTAGAGTTCAAAGTGATCAAACTTGATGCTAAACGTAATAACGTTGTGGTATCTCGTCGCGCAGTTATGGAAGCTGAATCTTCTGCTGACCGTGAAGCACTTCTTGCTCAGCTTGAAGAAGGTCAAACTGTTACAGGTACAATTAAGAACCTTACTGATTACGGCGCGTTCGTTGATCTTGGCGGTATCGATGGTCTTCTTCACATTACAGATATGGCTTGGAAACGTATCAAGCACCCATCTGAAGTGGTTGAAGTAGGTCAAGAAGTGACTGTTAAAGTCCTTAAATTTGATCGTGAGCGTAACCGTGTTTCTCTAGGTCTTAAACAACTTGGTGAAGATCCATGGTTAGCGATCATGAACCGTTATCCTAAAGGTTCTATCGTTAAAGCGCGTGTTACGAACTTAACTGACTACGGCTGTTTCGCTGAAATCGCTGAAGGCGTTGAAGGTCTTGTTCACGTTTCTGAAATGGATCACACCAACAAAAACATCCACCCATCTAAAGTTGTTCAGATTGGTGATGAAGTTGATGTTATGGTTCTTGAAGTTGATGAAGAACGTCGTCGTATCTCTCTTGGTATCAAACAAACTCGTGCTAACCCATGGGAAGAGTTTGCTAAGGCTCACGACAAAGGTGAAAAAGTTTCTGGTACGATCAAATCAATCACTGATTTCGGTATTTTCATCGGTTTACCTGGCGGTATCGACGGTCTAGTTCACTTGTCTGATATCTCTTGGAACGAACAAGGTGAAGATGCAATCCGTCGTTACAAGAAAGGTGACACTGTTGAAGCGGTTATCTTGTCTGTAGATGCTGAAGGCAACCGTATCAGCCTTGGTATCAAGCAATTGAACAGCGATCCATTCAATGACTTCTTGGCAGCGAATGAACGTGGTGCATTGGTTAAAGGTACTGTAACTGCGGTTGACGCGAAAGGCGCAACTGTTAAGTTGGCTGACGAAGTTGAAGCAACTTTGAAAGCATCAGAAATCAACCGTGATCGCGTTGAAGATGCAACTAAGTTCCTAGAAGTTGGTCAAGAAGTTGAAGCGAAAATCATCAACGTTGACCGCAAGTCTCGCTCTATCAACTTGTCTATCAAAGCGAAAGACGAAGCTGAAGAGAAAGAAGCTGTTGCAAATCTTCGTACTGCAACGACTTCTCAAGAAAATGGTCCTAAGACCATTGGTGACTTGATCAAGGCACAAATGAAGTAAAACTTATATAAAAGTACGGTTAGTGTAACTAATTCGTACTTTTTATACGATTTACTGTAAACGGTAGCGTAGTATTAGTGTACTGCGCTACCGTTTTGTATTTAAACAGGTTATTATTAAAGTCATTGAAAATCAGTAAGAAATAAAGAGGTCATCAATGACGACTGAAGCACTTAATAAATCTGACTTAATTGAGCGTATTGCCTTAAAGAATCCTCACTTGGCAGAACCTTTAGTAGAAGAAGCGGTAAAGATCATGATCGATCAAATGATCGAGGCTTTATCAACAGATAATCGTATTGAAATTCGTGGTTTTGGTAGCTTTGCATTGCATCATCGTGATCCACGTGTAGGGCGTAATCCTAAGACGGGAAAATCAGTTGAAGTCGCAGCGAAAGCCGTTCCGCACTTTAAACCTGGAAAAGCACTTCGTGATGCGGTAAACGAAGTTGTGGCAAAATAACAATTAAGAATTAATAAAAATGAGGTGCTTATGCGTATTATCTTGATCGCATTACTCGTTGTTTTATTTGGTTATTCGCTTGCTCTGGTACTCCAAAATAGTACGGAGTTATCTGTGGATTTGTTGTTCACACAAATACCAGCAATGCGTTTGGGCTTACTACTTTTGATTACTTTGGCACTTGGAATTGTCATTGGACTTTTACTTGGTGTTTTAGTCTTTAAAGTCATTCAAAAAGGTTGGGAAATTAAACGACTGAGAAAGGATATTGAACATCTGCGTAAAGAGCAGATTCAAATGGCACAGGTTGCTGCTGCCCAAGTTGCGGCGAATACCAAGCATGAAAAGACAGTGGTGGAAGTTCAACCTGAGACTCAGAATCGAACTCCATTATAAATTGTCTTATTTATAGATGAAAACATTAGATATTGAAATAAAAAACCCTTTATGACTTAAAGGGTTTTTTTATGGGAAACCTATAGCTTTCAAGGTGGCAGTCACTCTAACTGTGACCAGGATTAAGGGCTCTCAGTTAGATCGGAGATTGCGCATTATCAGGTATTTACTAGCGAATTGTCCTACAAAATCAAGATGTGATTTATATCCTGAGTACTCAGCCAATTGAACCACATTTGAGTCATCGGTACCCGATCGGAAGTATTGAACATATTATTATGCAAGGACACGCAAAAGTTGGGTTGACTGCTGAACCCGTCATTTTAAATGAAGAGGATTATATTTGTTAGGCTGCTGATCAAGAACATATACTTGAAGTACTTGATGATGATACACGTGCTATCCTGATCTCTGAACAAAGATAGATCAGATCAATTTTGTGATATGGCTTTTGTCATAAAAGCCATATTCCTGCTTTGTTGAATGCGTGAATCCATCTATAATTAGCCGAATTTAAAGCTGTGGAAATAAATTTGTGAGTATTATTGTTGCTTTGGACGCAAAGAGCCAATATGACGCTTTGAGCATTGCTGATCAGCTCGATCCATCACTTTGTCGGGTGAAAGTGGGTAAAGAGCTATTTACTCATGATGGTCCACAAACGGTCAGAATTTTACAGGATCGTGGCTTTGAGTTGTTTCTTGATCTTAAATTTCATGATATTCCGAATACGACGGCACAGGCAGTTTGTGCCGCGGCTAATTTAGGCGTATGGATGGTCAATGTTCACGCTTCAGGCGGGCGTAAAATGATGGAAACTTGCGTTGAGCGTTTAAAAGCAGGGAACTATCATACTCAATTGATCGCTGTTACGGTTCTCACTTCAATGGGAAGAGAAGATTTACGTGATATTGGTTTAGATATCGAGCCATTTGAACAAGTCAAACGTTTAGCTCAATTGACCAAAGACAGTGGTTTGGATGGCGTAGTATGTTCTGCGCAAGAAGCTAAGATGTTACGTGAGCAAATTGGTTCAGAATTTTCTTTGGTGACGCCTGGGATTCGCCCAGAAGGTTCAAGTGCCGATGATCAGAAACGGATTGTGACACCAAAGCAAGCGATGCTGGATGGTGCAACTCATTTGGTGATTGGTCGTCCGATTACCAAAGCTGAAAATCCAAATGAGATGCTCAAAAGTATTTGGGCATCACTCAATTAAAGCATTAAAAAGAAACTAATGAGCAAGGGTGCAAGTAAACTTAATATAATCCCGCTCATCATGGCATGTGGTACATAATGTGTGCCGCATGACTGTTTGACCATTGCTAACGTGACATCCATTGATGTTGCGCCAGCGCTTGAAATTGCAGAGCGAGGAAAGCGCCAACCTAAGCAATACATCAATAGAATTGCAAAAATTTCTCTAAATAAATCAGTAAGTAAAGCAATGCCGCCTAATTCGGTTGAGTGCAATTTAGTAAATAAGATTCCTGACATCGAATACCAACCATAACCCTGAGATAAAGCGATCACTTCATTTAAGCTATAGCCAGTTAAAAGCATAAAACAGAAGAAAGCAGCAATCAGTGAACCAAATATCGCAGCCAAAGGTACAATCAGTATTTTCCAACTGAGCCACGTACGGTCAAAATGGGTGTAAGCAAGTTCAACACCAATAAAACCTATAAAAACTAAAAGCAAATACCAACTATTGAACAGCACATTGATCTGAAAATGATGAACTACAAAGCCTAAAGTGGCTCCAAAACCCAGTGCAATAAAGGCATAACTGATGTTTTTTAATGCATTTAAAAACAAATGCAAAGAAATTGTTCCCTGTACACTGTCTTTATCTAATAATTTATAAGCGATCAAACACACAAAAAATGAAGCAATTGAAGTTGATGCTGCAATTAAAAGAGCTGTGGGTAAAATCCGCTCAGGATGCTCTAAATGAGTTAAGGCTTGAGCAAATTCAAAAGCAACACTGATTAACAGTAAGTAAGAAAAGTAGGGGAGTGTTTTAAATATAAACTGGCGAAGGGTTTGCTTTAAATGAGGTGCAATAAAATAGCCTAAGCCAATTGCGATAAAAATTTGCACAATTAAAATAAGGGATTGCATAAAATAAGTAGGTTATATTTAACCTACTTATTATGATGATAAGAAATTATGCAGCAACCTGTTTTTTATCATTTGTTCTATTTTGTCCAAGAAAGACATAGTCAGAGGCATTCGCAGTTCGGGTTTCTAACCAATATTTCCATGTATAGGTTGGCCATAAAGCAAAGTTTTTACCATCCGCAGCTTGATACCAACTGACACATCCGCCAGACTGCCAGACAGTATCTTTTAGTTGCTGTTGAATTTTATGGTTAAATTGAGTTTGAACATCGTCTTTCACCTCAACCGCAAGTGTTTGAGTTTTATCCACCATCTCGATCAGTTGAAGGATATAGTTCACTTGAGATTCGATCATAAAAATAACGGAATTATGTCCAAGCACTGTATTTGGACCGAGAAGCTGAAATAAATTAGGGAAGCCTGCTGTCGTTATTCCATAATAGCTTTCTGGACCATTTTTCCAAGCTTGTTTGAGTTCTTGGTTATTTTTCCCGAAACATTCAAAATGTTTCAGATAGATACGTGGATCTGTAATAAAGCCTGTTCCATAAATTAGGCAGTCGATCTGTCGTTGCTTACCATCTTGGGTCACAATGGCATTTTCTATAATTTCTTGAATTCCATCGGTCACTAACTCGACATTTTTACGATTGAAGGTTGGAAAGTATTTATTTGAAATCAAAATACGTTTACAACCCATCACAAAGTCTGGGGTCAGTTTCTTCGCAAGTGCTTTATCTTTTACCTGAAATCGAATAAAAGCTTCTGCAAGTTTTTGTCCATATTTCATAATGTGGGGTTGGACAATAGGTATAACTCTCGACTCATTACTCCAGTATAATCTTGCACGATGAACTTGCCGATAAGTGTTTGATTTTTTAAATAATAATTTGCTTAAATGTGAATATTGACGCTCGTCTCTGGGAATCACCCACGCTGCTGTACGTTGAAATACATATAGTTGCTTGACCTGTTTTGCAATTTCAGGAATGTATTGAATTGCACTACCACCTGTTCCGATAGAAGCAACATTTTTACCTATTAGGTCGTAATGGTGATCCCATTCTGATGAATGAAATACTTTGCCTTGAAATTTTTCAATGCCTTTAATATGTGGGATTTGTGGAACATGTAAAGGGCCTGAGGCAAAAATCACAAATTGTGCTTCCAATGGGTCATGCTCTTTAAATGAAAGTGTCCAGATACAACGCCCTTCATCATATTCTGCACGGGTAACTTCATGCTCAAATTGACAATATTCTCTAAGTTGAAATTGCTCCGTAATATCCTGAATATATGAAAAAATTTCGCCCGCTTCGGCATAGCGTTTAGACCAGTTGGTTTTGGGTGCAAACGAAAATGAATACATGTGTGATTGGACATCGCAAGCCGCACCGGGATATTGGTTTTCTCGCCAAGTTCCACCGACATCTTTGGCTTTTTCTAAAATTACAAAATCATGAATATTGTTTTGTAGAAGACGAATTGCCATTGCAAGCCCACCAAAACCCGCACCGATAATTGCAACTTTTGTTTTTTGAATTGCATTGATTAAGGAATCTTGCATGATATTGATCCGATAATGAAATAATGATCTATTTATAATCAGTTTAATGAATTATCAGAGCCAGAAACATGATTAGATCGACATCAAAATTGATAGATTCGGCAATTAATTTTATTGCTGCTTTATAGTACAACACTACAGTAATCGAAAAATAGAACTGTGAATGAAGCGATCAATACTTGGACTCATGTATTTAATACAAGGAATGCGTAATTCTGGTATTGATGTCGATTCGCGTCTGGCAAATATTGGGATTCGGATAGATGCCCTCAATCCACATTCTATTATTCATGATAGTTTGGAATGGGATATCCAGCATATTATCAGTCAGGATGTTCCTTCTGAACAAGGCTTATATATTGGACAACATTACGCGCTGGCAGGTTATGGACCTTTATTAATGTTATTGGTCACTGCCGATAGCATTCGTCATGCCATTTATAAAGGTATTGAATATCAAAGTCTCACGCATTTGTTTGGACAACTCAGTCTGAGTGAACGAGATGGATATGCGTCATTAGTTTACGTACCCATCGATTTAAATACAGAAATGGGACGCTTAAGAGCCCAGTGTGAAATATCGGGTACTTACAAATTTATTTTAGATATTTATAAAATGATGGGATTGGAGGCACCTGAAATTCGAGTGGATTTGCCATTCCCGCAGCCGCAAAATTTAAATATGCTAGCGCAGTATCAGCATTATTATGGCAATAATTTGCATTTTAATGCTGATCATGCGGTTTTTAGTTTGAATCAAGCGGTATTAGATGTAAAAATCCCATCTGCGGATATCATTACCCATCGCGTCTATGAAGCTAAATGTCTGGATGAGATCAAACGTTTAGATGATGAAGCAACACAGCAATCCGATCTGGTGCAGCGTGTGCATAACTATCTCGAATTACAACAGGGTGTAATTCCCACAATGGCGGAAACGGCAATTGCTCTTCAGATTCCTGAGCGAACTCTGCGGCATCAATTGCAACAACTGAATACGAGTTATAAACAAATTCGTGAGCAGTTAATTAAAACTAAGGCATTAAAGCTTATGGAATATAAGGAATATTCAATCGAAGTCATTGCAGAATTACTGGGCTATTCAGAACCCGCTGCATTTAATCATGCATTTAAACGCTGGTTTGGACAAAGTCCAAGACAGTATGGAAAATAGCATCAAAGCTATAGTCCAAAGTTCTATTTTCACGCATCGAATCTTCGATATACTTTTTCTACAAATACTGAAAGCAAATAAAAGACATGGCAAACATTCATTCTCCTCATGGTACAGCGTTTACCCCTTTATCTCCTGCAGAGCGTTATGCACAAGCATTATCTTCAGGACAATTTATGCCTGATGAAGCACAGGCACAGGCTGTACATGAATTAGAACGAGTTTGGCAGGATCTCATTAGTCGTTATAAAGCTTCAAAAAAAGCATTCCGCCGTTTCCGTCGCCAAACTGCGCCACGAGGCGTATATATGTGGGGTGGTGTAGGGCGTGGTAAAACATGGTTGATGGATCAATTTTATGATTCTGTTCCATTTCGCCGTAAGACACGCATGCATTTTCATCATTTTATGCAACATGTACATCGTGAGCTAAATCGTTTGTCTGGTCAGCGTAATCCATTAGATTTGGTCGCGGATCAAATCTATAAAGATGCTGTGGTGATTTGCTTTGATGAATTTTTTGTATCCAATGTCACGGATGCCATGATTCTAAGCGATTTGTTCCAAAAATTGTTTGCACGTGGTATTACTCTCATTGCAACTTCAAATATTGCTCCAGATGGCTTATACAAAAACGGCATTCATCGAGATCGTTTCTTACCTGCAATTGAACAGGTGAAAAAGAATTGTGTGGTTTTAAA
This sequence comes from Acinetobacter sp. 479375, assembly GCF_000581715.1. Lineage (NCBI taxonomy): Bacteria > Pseudomonadati > Pseudomonadota > Gammaproteobacteria > Moraxellales > Moraxellaceae > Acinetobacter > Acinetobacter sp. 479375. The sequence continues at coordinate 249,915 of NZ_JEZN01000001.1, forward strand.
TGTAGATGCAGGTGTCGATTATCGTTTGCGTGTACTTAAGCAAGCGCAACTGTTTAAGTATCCTCTTACTGATGATGCTAAAATCTGGATGGCACAGCGTTTTAAAGCCATTACCCAAACACAAGGTTATTCGGATGAACCGATCACCATTAATCACCGTGTTGTAGAAACGTTAGGTCATACGGAAGATGTACTTTGGTGTGAGTTTTCAGAACTTTGCTTCAAACCGCGCAGTCCAGCAGATTTTATTGAAATTGCAAACTTATATAATACGGTTTTGGTGAGTAATGTGCCGCATTTAACCGATAGTTTATCTGAAGGTGTACGTCGTTTTATTTATCTGGTGGATGAGTTTTATGATCGTGGCGTCAAATTGCTTCTGACTTCTCAGGATTCCATCATTGATTTATATCAAGGTGAAAAATTGGCTTTTGAAATTGAACGTACTCGTTCTCGCTTGCTAGAAATGCAATCTGATGAGTATTTGCATTCTGAACACAGACAGATTCATCAAGCCGCTGAAAACAGCTAAGCTCGAAATAATGGATACTCAAGGCGTTCAAATTGAACGCCTTTTTCTTTGCATCTAAATCGTTATAAAAGAATGTACAAATTTCTTTGAGCCAATGCTTTCAATGCCATATTTTTTTGTTATAACTATGGTTCATTATGAAAAAGGAGTCGATTAGACTGATCTGAACTTAAGTCTAATTTCGGCATTTTAAAAATTTTATACACTGTAATTGGGTATGCGAATTGCGGAAATGAAAGTTTTACCTCGCTAAATAAGAACTAACAAGATGGTTTGTTTTTGAAATGCTTGTTATTTAGCAGCGTGATATTACTATTCAGCAAAGTATAAATCGGTATACTTGAAACTCTTGTTATAAAAAGTAGCAACATCAGGAAAGACAATGACGGCACGTATTCAAAAAGGCAAGTTAGCGATTGCTAAAGAACTTTACGACTTTATCGAAAATGAAGCTCTACCAGTTTCAGGTTTGGACAGTGAAACTTACTGGAAGAACTTTGAGCAAGTCGTTGTTGATCTTAGTCCAAAAAACACGACGCTTTTGGCAAAGCGTGATGAGTTACAGGCTAAAATTGACGAGTGGCACCGTAATAACAAATTTGAATTAGAAGCTTACAAAGCTTTCCTTACAGAAATTGGCTACTTATTACCAGAAGTAGAAGATTTCCAGATCACCACTGAAAATGTAGATGAAGAAATTGCTTTACTTGCAGGCGCACAATTGGTGGTACCTGTACGTAATGCACGTTATAGCCTTAATGCTGCTAATGCACGCTGGGGGTCTTTATACGATGCACTTTATGGTTTCGATGTGATTCCAGAAACAGATGGTGCTGAAAAAGGCAAGGGCTATAACCCAGTGCGTGGCGAAAAGGTAATTGCTTTTGCTAAAAATTTCCTTGATCAAACATTCGCTTTAGCACAAGGCTCACATGCCGATGCAACTCACTATGCAATTGAAAATAAAGCACTCGTAGTGACCTTAAAAGATGACTCACAAACCAAGCTTAAGCAAGAATCAGCATTTGTTGGTTATAACGGCGAAGAAGCAGCACCGACCGAAGTGGTGTTACTCAACAATGGTTTGCATGTCATTATTGAAATCGATGCCAACAGCCCAATTGGTAAAACAGATGCTGCTGGGGTCAAAGATTTAGTTTTAGAAGCTGCGGTTACCACTATTCAGGATTTGGAAGATTCAGTTGCAGCTGTAGATGCAGAAGAAAAAGTTGAAGGCTATCGTAACTGGTTAGGTCTGATGAAAGGTGATCTAACAGAGTCTATTGAGAAAAACGGTAAAACGGTTACACGTAAACTCAGCGAAGATCGTGTTATTAAGAATCTGATTGGCGGTACAACGACGTTGCATGGTCGTTCATTGATGCTTCTTCGTAATGTTGGGCATTTGATGACGAATCCAGCGATTTTAGTCGATGGCAAAGAAATTTATGAAGGCATCATGGATGCTCTAGTGACGCCTTTGCTTACGATTCCAGATATTCGTGGCAACAATACATTGAAGAACTCGCGTAAAGGTTCTATGTATATCGTTAAGCCAAAAATGCATGGTCCAGAAGAAGTTGCATTTACGGTTGAATTGTTTGAGCGCGTAGAACAAGCATTAGGTTTACCTGCTAAAGCACTTAAAGTCGGTATTATGGATGAAGAACGCCGTACTTCTGTAAACCTGAAAAACTGTATTGCTCAGGCGAATGATCGTACCATCTTTATTAATACTGGTTTTATGGATCGTACAGGTGACGAAATTCATACCTTTATGGAAGCGGGTGCGTTTGTTCGTAAAGTCGAAATCAAAGGACAAAAATGGTTCCCTGCTTACGAGAACCGTAATGTTATGATTGGCTTACAGACCGGTTTACGTGGTAAAGCACAAATTGGTAAAGGCATGTGGCCAAAACCAGATATGCTGTTAGACATGTATAAAACCAAAATTGAGCATCCAGAAGCAGGCGCAAGCTGTGCTTGGGTTCCGTCTCCATCTGGCGCGGTGATTCATGCAATTCATTATCATCAATGTAATGTATCTGAGCGCCAAAAAGAGTTACTCAATACGCAAGCTTTACCACTTGATGATTTGCTTACTCCACCGTTGGCTGAAAATACCAACTGGACAGCTGATGAAATTACCAAAGAACTTGAAAACAACTGTCAAGGTATCTTAGGTTATGTGGTTCGTTGGGTTGATTTAGGTGTTGGTTGTTCTAAAGTTCCAGACATCAATGATGTTGGCTTGATGGAAGACCGTGCGACGTTACGTATTTCTTCACAACACGTTGCGAACTGGTTGCGTCACGGTATTGTGACCAAAGAGCAAGTTGAAGAAGTTCTGGAGCGTATGGCGAAAGTGGTGGATGGTCAAAATGCTAATGATCCGGAATACACGCCAATGGCGCCTAAGTTTGTCAATGATATTGCCTTTAAAGCAGCTTCTGACTTGATCTTCAAAGGGGCTGAGCAACCTTCAGGTTATACAGAGCCTTTACTACATGCAGCTCGTTTAAAATTAAAAGGTTATACAGGTGATTAATTTAATCACTTGTTGATAAAAAAGTCCCTTCGGGGACTTTTTTATTGAAAAATAGAAAATCAGCATCATTTAAATAGAGGGTAATCAAGATTTATTAAAATGTGCCCAAATTTTAAGCCTTTAACTTATAGTCAACTTCAAGCATTGAATTTACCTCCAATTCCTTTTGAATATTTGGATGAAGTTTATCCTGCTTATACGACACCGTTATTATTTAAATCTGAATTGGGTTTGGAATGGCGCGATGTGATGTTTGGTTTAGTACCTAAATGGGCGACTGATTTATCTTCTGCAAAAAAAACTTATAATGCGCGTAGTGAAACCTTATTACAGCGTTCAAGCTTCTTTGAAGCCGCGGCTAAGTGTAACTTTGGTGTTATTCCTGTCACTGAGTTCTATGAAGCTAAATATAGTGATGGGAAACCACAACGTTGGTGTGTGCGTCGTAAAGATGGTGAAGCTTTCTTTATTGCAGCAATTTATGAAATTTGTCGATTAGATGGTGATATTATTCGTTCGGCTGCCATGATTACAATGGACGCCATAGATCACCCGATGATGAAAGAATTTCATGAACCAGGAGATGTCAAACGATCGGTAATCGTCATTCCTCATGAACGTTTGCATGAATGGCTTGATTTAAAAACACCTGACATACAAAGTTTTATAGAGGGTTTTCCTGTTGATGAGTTTGAATGTATGCATGTGCCACGTCAAACTGCTACGAAAATATCACCACAATTAAACTTTTTTGATTAATGTGACAGATTTTTATAAATCTGTTTTAAGTTTTCAATGGTTTTTTCCAGTTGAAGAGGAGTCAAGCCATCAAAAGACTGTTCTAGCACGACACTGGTAATATCGTTAATTTTATAAATCATTTCCTTGCCTTTTTCAGTGAGTTCAACGCGAGTAATTCGCGCATCTTCAGGGCAACAAAAGGTATTGACTAGCCCTTCATCTTTTAGGCGGTAAACGATTTTCGTGGTCGTAGACATTTTTGAAATGATCATCTCAGATAAATCTGAAACACTGGCTTTGGGTTTTGAATTCAATGCTAATAAAATACGCCGACGAGAATTATCCAAACCGTATTTTTTTAGGACATTATCAATGTTTAGGACATAACGTGCATGGACTTGTGTAATCCAGTAATATGGAAATTCGTTAAAGTCATAAGACTCTGCGGTTGGTAAAAACCTCGTGTATTTTTTACTCATTTCATAATTCCCAAGTTGGTGAATGTGTAATTATTGTTGCTATACCGTATTGTTCTAAAGTCGTTGTGTTAGCAGAATAATCATAATATTTTGTGATGTGTTTGGCAATATTTTTTGAATTTGTATATTTATTCCGGTGGAAATGCAGTGCTCAAAAGCACAATATGATAATTTATAGCAGTCATTATCCAGTTGTAAAGTATCAATATTTTGGATAAATTTGAGTGTTTCACTTTTTTATTTGATTGTGTGCGGCAATTGTTAAAATTATTCGATAAATTAACTTTTTTGATTAAAGTTTGTGAGATATTTTTATAAAACTTAATTTAAGCTTAAAAAATTTACTCAATATACAAAAAAATAATTACAAGTAGAAAAAGTTATGCATAATAAAACCATCTTAATTGAAAAGGGTATCCGTGAATGGATCCATCGCCGTGTAGGTTGTTTGTATTGATTTGTTCTCAAGTATTTGAGGTGATCTAATGATGGAATTTTTATTAGATCCTGGTATTTGGGTAGGGTTGCTGACCCTGATTGCATTAGAAATTGTTCTAGGAATTGATAATCTGGTTTTTATCGCTATTTTGGCCGATAAACTTCCTCCTGAACAGCGTGATAAAGCACGTGTTATTGGTTTATCGTTGGCGCTTATTATGCGTTTGGCGCTTCTTTCTGTTATTTCATGGTTGGTTACACTCACAAAACCTTTGATTGACGTTGCGGGAATGACATTCTCTGGTCGAGATTTAATTCTGCTATTGGGTGGTTTATTTCTTGTTTATAAAGCGGTGACTGAACTTCATGAAAAGATGGAGGGCAAACCTGAAATCAAAACGAATTCTTCAGTTGCCTATGCAAGTTTCTGGGCAGTGGTTGCACAGATTATTGTACTCGATGCTGTATTCTCGCTAGACTCAGTTATTACTGCCATTGGGATGGTGGATAATATTTATGTCATGATGACTGCTGTGACTGTTGCGGTGATTGTGATGCTCATCGCATCTAAACCTTTAACAGCCTTTGTAAATCGACATCCAACCGTTGTCATTTTATGTCTGAGTTTCTTGCTTTTAATTGGTGTCAGCTTGATCGCTGAGGGAATGGGTTTCCATATTCCAAAAGGTTACATCTACTCAGGTATTGGCGTTGCCATTCTGATCGAAGCCTTTAATCAGTTTTCACAGCGCAATGTCGAAAAAAATCAGTCCAAGATTCCATTACGTCATCGAACTGCCAATGCCATTTTCAAAATGATGGGTGAAAAAGATCGAATTGCGGCTGTGGATGAAAACTCGGAATCTCAAACATTATTTGTTAATGATGAGCGATATATGATTGGCGGTGTACTGACGCTTGCCGAACGAACTGTGGCATCGATCATGACTCCTCGTTCTCAGATCTCTTGGGTCAATATTGATGATGATCCTGAACTTATCCGTCAGCAAATTTTGTCTGTTCCGCATAGTTTGTTTCCCGTATGTCGCGGCAGTTTGGATAAAGTGATTACGGTTGCTCGTGCTAAGGATTTAATTGATGCGCTGGATCATCCAGATCATGTCAAAGTTTTATTAAAGCGACAGCGTCCAATCTTTATCTTTGAACGCATGAAAGTGATTGATGCGATTAATACCTTACGTGCTTCCAAAGGATCACTGGTTTTAGTGAGTGATGAGTTTGGTACAGTACAAGGTCTGATCTCGCCACTAGATGTATTTGAAGCAATCGCCGGTGAATTTCCAGATGCCGATGAACAGCCAGAATTGGTAAAAATCGATGAGCGTACATGGCAAGCAACTGGGCTTTTGGATTTGTATCAGCTTGAACTTGAACTGGGAATGATTGAACTCATGCCAGAAGATGGTGAATATATCAGTGTTTCGGGCTTAATTATGGATAAAGCAGCTTCACCGATTCAGATTGGTACCACGATTGATCATGAAGGCATTCGTTTTGAAGTATTGGAAATGGATGAAAATAGAATCAAGACAATCAAGATTACTTATCCAGTCGACGATTAAGCTTTTTCAACAATTTGATTCCCAGAAACCTCATTAGTTTTAGGCTGATGAGGTTTTTTTATTCGAGCTACAAAATAAAGTTGGACTTTTAAAAACTGGCATGTACATTGCTTTTATAACAATATGAATTATTGCAGGAGAGATGTTCCTGTGAACACGCCGAAGGAGCAACGACCCCGGAAACTCTCAGGCAAAAGGACTGTAATAATCGACATCAATCTGGAGAGAAGTATTTAAAAATACTCACCGAAGGGGATGGTTAAAATAATTAATAGGAATTATTGAAAACCGAAGCTCTCAGGTACATAGACAGATGGGGCATTTTTTGAGATGAGTTTCATTTCAAGGAGTTGTATATGTCTCATGTAATTGTGGTTGGTTCTGGAATCACGGGTGTCACTTCTGCTTATGAGTTGGCTTTATTGGGCTATGATGTCACCGTGATCGATCGGCATTTATTTCCTGCGATGGAAACTTCTTTTGCTAATGGTGGTCAATTATCAGCTTGTAATGCCGAGGTTTGGAATCAAAAATCTACCGTGCTGAAAGGCATGAAGTGGATGTCAAAAAAAGATGCACCATTATTGCTCAATCCTTCTTTCGATGTTCATAAATATAGCTGGTTATTTGAATTTTTAGCCAGCATTAAACACTATGAAACCAATACACTCGAAACGGTAAGACTAGCTTTGCTGGCCCGTAAACGTCTGTTTGAAATTGCTGAAAAGGAGCAAGTCGATTTCAACTTGGAAAAGCGTGGAATTTTACATATTTACCATAGCGAAGCAGATTACAACATTGCCAAAAATGTTAATGATATGCTTTGTAAGGGAACATTGGCACGACATGCGGTGAGTCCAGAGGAAATTAAGCAAATTGAGCCTACGCTCTCAGGTGATTACTATGGTGGTTATTACACACCAGACGATGCGACGGGTGATATCCATAAATTTACTGTAGGATTGGCTGAAAAAACCAAAAAATACGGCGTGAAATATCGCTTTGGGCTAGATGTACAGCAAGTGCAACTTTCGGATCAAAAAGTGATTGTGTCTTGCCAGCCAAGCACAGAAAACATGCTTGAACCTAAAGATCAACCTATTCGCTTAGAAGCTGATGCAATTTTGATTTGTGGAGGTGTGGGGAGTTATCAACTGGCAGATATGCTGGGTGATCGAGTGAATGTTTATCCTGTGAAAGGCTATTCCATTACGATACATTTAAACGATCAAAAAAGTATTCAAAATGCGCCTTGGGTTAGTCTGCTTGATGAAAGTGCCAAAATTGTGACTTCACGCTTAGGTGAGGATCGTTTCCGTGTCGCAGGAACGGCAGAATTTAATGGTTATAATCGTGATATTCGTGCAGACCGTATTCAGCCCTTGATTAATTGGGTCAATGCCAACTTTGACATATCTACAGAACATGCTGTTCCTTGGGCGGGTTTACGCCCGATGATGCCGAATATGATGCCTGTCATTAAACAAGGAAAACATCCGCGAGTATTTTATAATACAGGACATGGGCATTTGGGCTGGACACTTTCAGCAGCAACAGCGGCTATTATTAGTCAGGAAATCGCGATGAAATTATCTGCCTGACGCTATAAAATTAAAGATTGAAAATAAAATGAGGGGAGATCAACCCTCATTTTTAATCATAAAGACGATAGATACCGTTGAACCGTTCGCAACCTTTCTGGTCAGTTTTTACCACTAAAATACCTTTCTGAAAATTAAAATTGTATTTACAATCATGCTCATTATCAAAAATTTGCTCTTTTTTATCGGGTGTCGTATACGCCAAAAAAGAAATTGTCTGGCTATCATTACTGTTATTGGGATTGCGATACGCCATGCCTTCAATTTTAATTTTGTCTTTGCCTAGTTGATGAACCTGTAAATGAATTGCTGGTTGGGCAATTTTGCCATGTTCAAACTTTAAAAAATGCTGGGTTAAACTCTGATTCAAAGAAGTATAAAAGTTGAGATCGTCATCGCGTAGTGCAAATTGTTGATCAATACAGTGTTGAGATTTACATTGTTGTAAACGATTGAACCAAAGCGAATGCGTGTCGTACAACAGTTTAATAGGCGCATCTGAAACCAGATAAGCAATTAGAAATTTATTATTGAGCTCATGTCGTGTCTCATGAAAATTTTCAGCGCAGATTTTCTTGCTCACAAATGACGCTTTATGATTGTCACAATCAAATTGATCCGTTGCATGGGCTGAGGAAAAGCAAAAACTGATCGTGAGTGCACAAACTACGTTTTTTAAAGGAAATCTATCTGTACGAGACGTCATGATCGCTTATACTTCCATTTCAGTGGCTAGACGTACTATAGCGAAACCAAAAGCCAGAATACAAGTTGTGTGATTTGTTTTATAAAGGAAAATAAATGATATTACCAATTCGCATCGGTCAGGGTCTGGATGTGCATGCTTTTGAAGATGGAGACCATGTGACTTTAGCAGGCGTGAAAATTCCACATACCCATGGTTTAAAGGCACATTCCGATGGTGATGTGGTATTACATGCTTTATCGGATGCATTATTAGGGGCTTTAGCACTTGGCGATATTGGCCAGCATTTTCCCGATACTGATCCAGATTTTAAAGGTGCAGATAGTCGTGTCTTGTTAAAACATGTCTATCAGCTCATTTTAGATCGTGGCTATGTTTTAAATAATGCAGATATTACCGTAGCGTGTGAGCGTCCAAAACTTGCAAAGTATAATCTGGAAATGCGTCAGAGTATTGCAGATGTGTTGGAGCTAGATATTACTCAAATCAGCATCAAAGCAACCACGACAGAAAAGCTTGGCTTTACAGGCCGCCAAGAGGGAATCCTCTCAACGGCCACCGTTTTAATCACCCATCAAGTAAATTGATTTGGATCGATCAAAGATTGTTGTAAATCTTGAGTTGCCATACGACCTTGAAGTTGTAGGGCAACACTATGCATCAGTCCCGTCCACGTTTCATTCGGTTCCCAAATTTGATGCAATAGCTCTTGTGCAGAGCCGATATCCATTCCCATGAAATATTGGCGGTACAGTGCCATTAAGCAACTGACACGATAATTTTTTGCGCAATGTATCCAGACGATCTCGTTTGTAACCAAATGGTCGATTAAATCCAGAACCAATAGGCACTGATCTGCTGCTGGCATTTCCCATAAAATAGGTAAATGAATATAGTTTAATCCTAGTTCCAGACAGATTCGGTCTTCCTGATCAAGGTGTGGTTCGGCATCATTCAATGCAAGATTGATGACCGTGCTACAGCCATATTCTTTAATATGATGTAACTGCTCGGCTGTCGGTTGTCCTGAACTCAGTAGATGTTCATGGACTGGAGAAAAGTTCGGAATTTGGGATAAAGATTGTTCTAAAGTGGTCATAGAAATACTGATATATCGTTAGAATATAATAAGGTGTTCGTTTCAGCCAAAACTGAATGTTAACCGCATCATCATATTAGCTTTAAATTCCCTATAAAATCTACTGGATTGTTGATCAGAAAATATGATCATTGATCAGTAAACATTCTTGAATCAGATGAATATAAAAAAACCCTTAATAATTAAGGGTTTTTTATTCAATGGTTGCTCAAATTAGCGTTTTGGAAGCAACTCTTTAAGTTTCTCATGCATTTCGAGTAAAACTTGTTCCGTAGTATCCCAATCAATACAGCCATCGGTTACAGATTTACCGTATTCAAGATCACATAAGTTTTCAGGAATATCTTGGCGACCACCTTTTAAATGGCTCTCTACCATCACACCCACAATGGACTTGTTTCCGTCATTGATTTGTTCAACCACATTACGTAATACCAATGGTTGCAGGTAAGGGTCTTTATTTGAGTTGGCATGACTGGCATCAATCATAATTTTGTTACTAACTTTGGCTTTAGCCAAAGCCGTTTCAGCTTCCGCTACAGAACCCGCATCATAATTTGGTTTACCATTTCCACCGCGCAACACCACATGCGCATATGGATTGCCACTGGTACGAATCACAGAAACCTGTCCATTTTCATTGAGACCAAGAAAGCTATGACCATGCTTAACCGATTGCATTGCATTGGTCGCAACCGTCAAACCACCGTCTGTCCCATTTTTAAAACCGACTGGAGAAGATAAGCCCGATGACATTTCACGGTGAGTTTGACTCTCCGTAGTACGCGCGCCAATCGCAGACCAAGAAATAAGATCTTGATAATACTGTGGTGAGTTAGGATCAAGTGCTTCGGTTGCGCATGGCAAACCTTTTTGGTTTAACTCAAGTAATAATTGACGGCCAATGCGTAGCCCTTTTTCAATATTAAAAGAGTCATTCATATCTGGATCGTTAATTAGTCCTTTCCATCCTACAGTGGTACGTGGTTTTTCAAAATAAACACGCATCACGATGTAAAGTGTATCTTTTACTTTTTCACTCAAAGCTTTTAAACGATCAGCATATTCATGTGCAGCTTTTGGGTCATGAATAGAACAAGGGCCAATCACAACAAAAACACGGTTGTCGGTACCATCTAAAATATTACGGATGGTTTCGCGGCCTTTGAGAACGGTTTGATACGCATCTTCAGTCAATGGCAGTTCAGACTTTAATTCTGCTGGTGTTACAAGAGGATGGATGCTTTTAATATTAACGTCGTCGATATCTGGCTGAGAGACTGGATTAGACTGTAGAGTATTCATTGCTGTCACTGATTCGATCATTGCTTAGGGTTATCTGTTTAACGAATATACCATGAAATAAGCGGTATCTGACTATATTTACAACGGATTAATCATTTAAAAAAAACGATTAATCCGTTAGATAGCTTATTTTGTGGTGGTTTTTTCGGCAGAAACAGGTTGAGTGATGGCAGGCTTTTCAACAGGTTTGGCTTTAACAGGATGAACAATAAAGTTCACACCCAGTGCAAATAGCGTAACACCCAAAACCTTACGGATAATTTTTTCAGGTAAACGTGAACTAATTAAAGTTCCGATTATGATCGCAGGAATTGAACCTACTAATAACCACATGAGTAAGTGAAAATCGACATTACCCGCACTCATATGACTCAAACCAGCCACCAAAGTTAACAGTACGGCATGTACCACATCTGAACCAATAATCCGAATCATCGGCAGATTAGGAAACATAATAATCAGTGCCATGATACCAAAAGCACCAGCCCCGACCGATGATAACGTGACAAACACACCCAAAATAATGCCCATGATTATAATATAAACGCGTTTGGTTTCAGAAATAGTGTCATGTGCGATTTGTTCTGGAAGTTCTTTTTTCTTACGCAAACCCATAAAAAACTTTTCAATCGTGGCGCGAAAAATAATTGAAATACCAGTCAGGGTGAGCATGAAGCCCAACACCATAGTTAAAACCATTTTATAGTGCGAGGACTGACTTAAATAATGTTCGAGCACCCATGAGGTAGCAAAAGAAGCAGGAATACTGCCTACTGCCAGCCAGATGACAATCGGCCAGACGATATTGAGTTTTTTGGCATGTACCAGAGAGCCGCAAAATTTGGAAATTGCGGCATAGAGTAAGTCTGTACCAATCGCGATATGAGGTTCAATTCTAAAAAGGCTGATTAAGATAGGGGTCATTAACGAACCGCCACCTACGCCAGTGATACCCACACAGAAACCAACCAGTACGCCTGCTAATATAAACTCAAGAGGACCAAACATGAATAAATCAGCCAAATATAAAAAACCTGCATATCTTATGACTTTTTGAGATAAAGGATTGTGAATAATAATGCTTTGCTTATGCAAAAAAACGCTAAAGGCATGTTTAGCGTTTGATAAATCAGCAAGTTAAGATTGGTAAATTAAATTTTATGTACTCTGGATGACTGATTACGCTTATCCGCTTTGGGTTTTAAGTCATTGAGATACAATATAAGTGCAAAAACTAAAGGAGTAGCAAACAGCCACCAACTGACAAAGCCAATAGAAGTGCCATAAGCCGCAATAAACAAACTTCCTGCACTCAAAAAAAAAAAGGCATGCGAAGAGACGCAGGATATTGATATGCTGGGTCATAAAATGTAATTTAGATTTTTTGGTTTTTTCAATCTGTTTACTGCTCAGCACATATAAAATATACATGCCGAACACGATCAAAAAGACACCCAATACAATACTCATGAGGCATTTACCTCAGGATTAGCAAGCGCTAACTTCTTTTCAAGCTTTTCTCGGGATTTGGTTTGTATCGGATGAATATTTCGAACAATAAATAATCCCAAACCAGCAAACAGAACAAAGACAATATCGACTCTTAAAAATAGCCAGTAACTTCTTAAGTCTGTAATCAGATGATTCTGGATTAAATAAATCACATTGAAAAAAGGCAGGGCGATAGCCAAAAGGATAAAAATGCTGAGTTGCGAACGCCATAGCCAGTGTTTTTTTGTAAAGATTGCCAAGATAAAACTAGCCAGCCAGACAATAAAAAAGGTATAGATTTCATAGTTCGGCATTGCAGGCTGTAACTCGACAAAGCGATTACTATAGAGATAAGCCAGCATAGAAATTGGTAAACCTACAAAAGTAGCCACGTTCAAACGATCAACCAGATAATGTCCAAAATGAAATGCATGTGTTTTATTTTGAATTTGACGTTTCAGGCTCCAGAGTAACAACCCAGAAGCAATCATAAAACAGCCTAAAATACCTGAAAAGAAAAAGGCAAGACGTAATAATGGTTGGGCAAAAGTCGCCATGTGTAAACCATATACCCCAAAACTTAATGTGGCAATCGAACTATCATTTCGTGTGGCAGCCAATTGTTTTCCTGTCGTTGCGTCAAAGGTAATTTGTGGTTTATTGCCTGTAATGGAATGATCTTCAGTTTGACTAATCGTGATTTGAGCTTGATTAGTATTGGGTTTGTCCGCCGTAATGGAATCGATTTCTTTATTTCCCCATTGAGTTTGTGCTTTGGCAAGCAGAACTTCGAGAGGTAAATTTTTCATGTCTATTGGAGGTTGTTTGTTTTCTATGACATTGGTGCGAATTTCTTTAAAGAATTGAAAAGAGTTCTCTGGATAAAGTTTTTTCATTCCAAATGGTAAATAGATATAAAAGAAAATTGCCAAACCAGTAAAGGTAATCATCAAGAAAAATGGTAGAGCAATGACGGATGAAACATTATGAAAATCTAGCCATGAACGTTGAGACTTGAAAGTGCGTAACGTAAAGAAATCGGTAATGATTTTTTTATGGGTAATGATCCCTGAAATCAGGGCAATCAACATAATAAATGCTGCTATACAGACGATGATCCGACCAATAATGACGGGAAAACCAAAAAGTTGATAATGAAAGGTATAAAAGAAATCGCCACCTTGCGTGGCAGAAAGACTTAGCTCTTTGCCTGTAGTGGCATCGAGTGTTTTACTTTCATAGCCACCATCTGCTTTTTGCCAATAAATATTCGTGACAGGAGACTGTTCAGATGCAACACCGATATACCAAGTTTTAGCCCCGACGGCATGTTCTTGCAAATATTGATAGGCTGTTTTAATCGCAGTTTCTTGGTTGACATCATATTGGGCAAGCTTCGGTTGCATCCATAAATTAATTTCATGACGATAATAGGAGGCTGTCCCCATTACAAAAATAGCAAATAGTAACCACCCTAACAGTAATCCTGTCCATGAGTGTAACCATGCCATCGACTGTCGAATACTCTTATGCATGATTTAGCCTAATCCTAATGTCAGAAAAATACAGATGCCACTCACCACAACACTATAAATGGTCAGTTTTAATAAAGATTGAACGCAAAATGCGATGATGACAAAAACGGCATAAAATAAAATCGAGCAAAATGCTGCCAAATAAACAGAGTCAGCTTTTGGCATCATCATATTAAAAATATAAGCCAAAGCCATACTAAAAAAAGCAGTGCATACAAAACCGATAATAAAGGCAATTACAAAGCGATAGAACACTGTAAATCGGTAAGTAATGGAAAGTGACTGTGTTTTACTCATAATGGCTTGCTTCTTTTAAAATGCTTAAGCCAAGCCTTGTACTAAAGACTTGGCTTAATAGACTTAGTATTTAAATTTTACAGCAACGGTATAGTTGGCAGGTTCACCATAAAAAGCTTGCCCATCTGGAAAACTATTCAGATATTTTTTATCTGTAATATTATTTCCATTGGCTTGCAAACTAATATGCTCATTCACATCATAACTAGCCATTAGGTCTACCAAAGCATAGGCATTTTGTTTGATCAGATTTGAATCACCTAAACTTACATCATAAAGTTTGATTGAATCTTGCCAACGTAAACCCGCTCCAATTTTTAATTTTGGTAAAACTGGAACAGTATAAGTTGCGAGTAAATTTAACGTTTGAGATGGATTATAGGTACGAGCTTCTCCACCATTCTTTTTGTCTTTAATGCTGAACTGCGCATAACCAAATGAAAGATTGACATGATCTGTGAGTTGACCTGCTAAACCAACTTCGACACCTTGCGAATCTAAATCACTGGTTAAAACTTTCCGATTGAGTGGATTGCCATCGGAACTTCTTAATGGATAATTATTTTGTTCGGTTTTAAAGACAGCGAGTGTTCCAGTTAGCTTATTATCCAACCAAGAGCTCTTCATACCAACTTCGTAACTTTTCCCTTCAACGGCTTTCAATGCTTGGTTCGTAGTTTCATCAACCCCTGTTTGAGGCCTAAAAATAGAGGTATAACTTGCATAGCCCGTATATTCAGGAGTGAAGTTATAAGTAATCCCTGCATATGGAGAAAACTTATCTTTATCATATGACATGTCTGAGCCATAGCTATTACCATTACTTTCAGCTTGTACATAATTACCGCCTAATAATAATTTTAAATCATCTGTAAGATGCAAACGTGTAGCAGCGTAGAATGAATCAATTTTCTGTTTGTAATTTGCAGCATCTGAAAAATCTGACCACGTCACAGATTGAGGAGTCCAACTTGCCCAATTTGTTGTAAGTTGGCGCAAATATCCTAGTGAATTATCATTATTGATATTAGAGTCGTTAATAAAACCACTGGATTGTTGATCATTTTGTTTATTTTCTACGTGATTGTAACCTAGAGCAGCTTCATGTTCCTGACCAAAAAGTGCATAACTCCCTTGTAAGTCAAAATTGAATAAATTCTGCTCGTTTCTTTCTTTGCCGCCCCAAGCTGTTAAAGATACATCGCTGCCTTGTACCGTTGGACTTCCGTAATAGTAAAGTAATCTACTGTCATGTTCAGTTTTCGTATAGTTATAAGTGAGCTTAGCTGTCCATTTTTATCCAAGTTTTTGCTTAAGCTCTGCAAATGCTTCTTGGGTTTTATGATCCCAATGCGTCCAATTTGGATTTGGATTATATGAACGGCTATAGGAAATTTGCTGACCATTATTATCTAAAAGTGGTAAAGCTCCCCAGTTGTTGGCATTTGGATTATTCTGCTGTTCGCTATAACCTACTGTTAGTGTAGTAGTGTCAGTTAAATCAGCATCTAAGATTCCTGCAAAACCATTTTTTTCAGACGAATACCAATCTAAATAAGAGTCGCCAGTCTGCTCAAAACCCATGATTCGACCGCGTACACGACCATCTTTAGTTAAAGATCCAGATACGTCTGCTTCATAACGCTGTGTATCCCAAGAACCATAACTGATTCCAGCATTGGCTTGAAATTCTTTAGTCGGGCGTTTTCGAATATTATCAATCGTGGCACTTGGATCACCGAAAGCATTGGTAAGTGCATCAGCACCTTTAATTACTTCGACTCGATCATAAAAATAAGTATCTGGATTGGTGTTATTATAATTGTAATTCGAAAGTGGGAAACCTACGCCATCAGTCAAAATGTTTGATATTTCAAAACCGCGAGACATGTAGGTGGTACGTTCAGTTTCTTGATTCGAAACTGTGACGCCAGGAGTATTTTCAAGAACTTTACGCGTTGAGTTTAAATTAAAGTCATTCATTTGCTGACGAGTGACAACATTGATGGTCTGAGGTGTTTCCTGAGCATCAATATTAAGCTTAGTTGCACTGCTACTTTTTTTGATGATGTAGGATTTAGTCTGTTCTGAACTTTGATTACCAGAAGCATCCGCCTGAAGTTCGATCACAGGTAGAGTTGTATCTTCTGCATGCGCAAGATGCACTTGGAAGATCGCTAGAGTGATCAGTGATAACTTAAATAAAAGTGGGTTGGATGTGGTCATGAGATAAAGTAATGTGAATAATTCTCATTTATTTTATTATTTAGCTAAATGCTCTACAATCTTCTTGTCATCGTTAATTGTGATAATCATGATATTTCTAAATGTAATTTTAGATAAACTTATGTAACAAATACACGAACACAAATAGAAAAAAGTGCGGAATTTCTTGATTATAAAACCTATATGTTAGTATAGAACCCGCTATAAATTTGATGCAGGACGTTTGCAATTGTCTACACGAAAACTAAAAATTGGCATTGTGGTTGGGGAAGTTTCAGGTGATACCTTAGGCGTAAAACTGATGCAAAGTTTTCGTGAGCAGGGCATTGATGCTGAATTTGAAGGTATAGGTGGCCCGCAAATGATTGCGGAAGGATTTAAAAGTTATTATCCGATGGAAATATTATCGGTGATGGGGATCGTTGAAGTTTTAAAAGACCTGAAAAAGTTATTTGCAGTACGCGATGGATTGGTCGAACTCTGGATAGCGCAACCTGTAGATGTATTTATTGGGATTGACGCACCAGATTTTAATTTAAGACTTTCTAAAACGCTCAAAGAAAAAAATCTGCCAATTCAAACGGTACAGTATGTCAGTCCATCGGTATGGGCATGGCGACAAGGACGAGTACATGGCATCAAGAAAACCATTGATTTGGTGTTATGCCTATTTCCGTTTGAAAAGAATTTTTATCAACAATACGGTGTGCCAGCAGCTTTTGTGGGACATCCATTGGCAAAGCAACTTCCTTTAAATAATTCAGTTCAGGATGCAAAGCGAAACTTGGGACTTGATCCTGAGAAAACGTATATTGCCTTGCTACCGGGTAGCCGTCGGGGCGAAGTGGAACGGCTGTTGCCTTTAGTATTAGGTTCAGCCCAGATTTTATCTACAAAATATCCAAATGTTGAATACTTGATCCCTGCCATTAATGATGCACGTAAGACTCAAATAGAAAGTAGTGTTGCGCAATGTGATCCAGCTTTGATTGCGAAATTACATATTCTTGAAAATAGCGATACTGAATCAAACGTTGGTCGAATGGTGATGAGTGCCAGTGATATTGTGGCTTTGGCTTCGGGTACAGCAACCTTAGAGGCGATGTTGTTACATCGACCAATGGTAACTTTTTATAAGCTCAATACGTTGACTTATTTTATTGCCAAGCTTTTGGTCAAAATTCCATATTACTCCTTACCCAATATCATTGCAGGTAAAAAAGTCATTGAAGAGTTGATTCAAAAACAAGCCACGCCTGAACGCTTGGCACAGGAAATTGAATCACTCATGAATATAGAAAAATCTCAGATTCAGGTGATGCAACATCTTTCGATGCATAAAAGACTCATTTCTGGTGATACTGAAGATCCCGTTCAAGCAATTTTAAGCTTAGTAGATCATTAAACATAAAAAATGGAGCAATGATTGCTCCATTTTTCTTGAGAAGGGCAGGTTTTAAGCGCGTAGAATCAACTCGTAACCTGTGTATTTACGTACATTGATTACGCCCATATCAAAAATTAAATATTGCCCTTTGATTCCGTGCAGAACACCACGAATTTTAGGCGTTTTATCTAGGTTTAATGATTTAATTTTTTCTGGATATTGTTCCACAGGATAGACAAACTCACGTGGCTGTTCATTCTCTAGCAATTCAACAGATTCATTAAGCTCAAGATTTTGCCCAAATTCTTCACGAATGCTTTGAATTTTTGGCGCAAATTCTTCAATAATTTGATCACGCTGTTCAAGCAGGTTTAAGGGTTCAGCTTCACCTTTTAGCAGTTTACGCCAATCGGTTTTATCTGCGATTTGCGTACCAAATAAAATTTCGAGTTGGCCTGATAAGCGTCGTGAGCCAACTTTTAAAATCGGCAGTGCTTGGGTTGCCCCCTGATCTAGCCAACGTGTGGGCATATGGCTGACTCGGGTAATCCCAACTTTGAGTGCGCTAGAGTTTGCCAGATAAACAATATGTGGCTGAAAGCAAACCTTATGTGCAAAATCATCTTCACGGCAAGTTCCAAGATGATAATGACAGGTTTCTGGCTTCATGATGCAAAGATCACATTCAGCTTTGGTTTTAAAACATTTAAAGCAATGACCTTGTGAATAGGATTTCGGCGTTTTAGCACCGCAAGAGGTACAATAAATATTTCCTGTCCATTCAATCTCAACTTCTTGACCCGGAACGAAAGGGAGGTCAATTTCTGAACGGTCTAATATAAATTTGTATTCAACATTTGCCTTGCTTGCTTGCTGATCAGTTACACTACAGTCTTTAAGCGCTGCGTGCATTTTATGACAAATGCCTTGTAGTTCCATCGATTTAAACTCACATCAAAAAAGGTTGCAGTTATGGCTGAATTAAATGTCATCACTTCTATGCTAGACGATTTATCAAGTGAACAGCCCATACATACTGCACTCTGTATAGGTCAAAATATTGACCAGAATAGCGCAATCCAGTGGCACTATTTTAACGTAAATGAGTTTTTAAATCTGCCTTTTAGTCAGCGTTATGATCTGGGTTTTGTGGTTTTTGATACAGCATTGATGCGTGATATTTCAGAAATCCAAAAGTCTCAAATGCTAGTCAAATTACGTGATTTGATGGCAAAAAGAATCGTGGTGGTGAGTCAACGTCAGGATGAAAAATTACTTCGTGCTCTAGGTTTTACCCAATTGATTGATAAAACTTCACACGAAGCGGATTTTGCGTTGTGGCAGTTTAATATTTTAACCTATAAGCACGTACCTGACTGGTTTAACTCAAAATTTTGGGCAAATCCTGATAACTGGGATAAGTTTCGCTGGTAATTTTAAAAGGGTCGTTGATCTTGCAAAAATAAACAATTTGTCTTTTGGAAACTATCTAAAAACTGGTCTATGCTGAGGATGGAATGTTTTTCAGGATAAACATAAGATGACGGATTTAACTAATATTGTTGAAATCCTAGCCAAACAGGCAATGGGCGGTCAACAATCTTCTCAAGGCGGTCTAGGTGGTATTTTAGGTTCGGTTTTGGGTCAGTTAGGTGCAAACCAACAGACTCAAAATCAGGGCAATACTCAAACTCAAAATACGGACGCTGGACTCGGTGGCATTTTGGGTTCGGTATTAAATCAATTTGGTGTTGGAGCGAATAATCAGGCTTCAAGCAATCAAAGTTCAACTAATAGCTCAGGTGGTTCAACACAGGCATTATTGATTGCAGTCGTGCCTTTGATTTTGGCATGGATTCAGCAACAGGGTGGTTTACAGGGCGCTTTGGATAAACTTAGAAATATAGGTTTGGGTTCTCAAGTGCAAAGTTGGGTTGACCCTGAACAAAGTAATAATAACGTAGCTCCTCAAAATGTGCAGGAATTATTTGATGATCAGCAGGTCGAGCAGGTTGCTGAACAAACACAAGTTCCTAAGCAGGATATTTATGGAGCCATTTCATCTGTATTGCCTCAGATTATTAATTCATTGACCCCACAGGGCGATCAAACCAATCCGCAAGAAGCCAATCAAGATATTCAAAATGTACTGAATATCGTTTCAGGATTTTTAAAGAGATAAAACACAAGGCTTTCAAGCTATTTGCCTGAAAGCCTTTATTTATATGATCGGGATGCTTTGCTGAGGTTGTGTTAATCCTGAAATAGCATCGGGATAAGGGCAAATCTCGGTTTGTTCAACTACATCGATATATTCTAAATAACCCTGACCATATCGATGACATGAATATAAATGATCAATGGCTTCAAACTCAAAAGCCGCGGCATAGCCTAGTCCAACGCCATACTGAAATGTACTACTGATTTTGGCTTTAATCATTAAATAGGGTTCTTGGTTTTGATTGAATATTTTCCATTCAAAGCTTTTGGGTAAAAGCGTATATTGCCCAAAAGGTGACAAGGTCGGTTTGTCTTGATACTCAACAATACTAAATTCAACGTTATCATAGACTTCGCATAGACCGCTTTTATGCCTGATATAGGCTTTATAGCTCATCGATTTTGCAGCCACGTCAATTTTAGATAGAATCAGTTGGCTCTGGTCATCCAAGTTGATAATTTGATAAGTCACAAAATTTACTGGAACTTTATCTGTTAGTGATAGAGGGTGAGGGAGCAAACTATTTGGCGTCGCTGCTCTTGCAAATTCAAATGTTCCTGTACCAGAAACAGGATAGCGTTCACCTTGAATATGAAAAAATCCTTCATAGTGCATCACTAAACTTAGATCATCATATAAGGGAGTTTTCATCATCCATGAGCTTTGACGACTCACATCAATCTTGAATTGAAGTTCGATACCTTGAAAATGTGCTTTTAACTCAAATTCTGGATAATGACCTTCAATTAAAAGCTCACGACCAAATAACATTTTATTTGAAGTATGTACTACCTCATCGCCATCTAAAGCATAATGTTGCAACAATGCTGAAGATTCAAAAGCGGTACTCATAAAAACGGTGGCATTTTTCCTCGGAGGAGTATGCTGTAACTCATCCTGATCATAGCAAAGTAAACCTGTTGTACCTAAAATCGCTGAGATATTTAGATACTGTAATGGCGAAGGAAGATGAGGAAAGTTAAATCCATAACGGGTACATGAATAAAAGGGATGATCAAAATACGGTTGGATCATGGCATCTTGTTGGAAGATTTGACGTGAAAAAGTTGTGGAATGATCTACTAATGGAGTGAGGTGATGTAGAGTTTTTGCCAATAGTTCGGCACGGGGAGATAATTTAGGAAGAGAGAAAAGATTCATAAAAATAGCCTGTCTAGTTATAAGTTATACTGTTCAGTGTATAAATCTTTAAACGACAGGCTACAGACCTTATTGAGTCACTTTTAAGTCAGTTAAGGACACAATTTACTATGAATTGTTTGACAGTTTTTGCTGTAATTGCTCAGCACCAATCCAGTGTTTAGAAAATTGATAAGCAGCACGTCCTGAACGTTGTCCACGTAATTGACACCACCTTAAGCTTTCAGCACGAACTTCATCGTTATACTCGAGCCCTGATTTTTTGATGTAATGTTCAACAATTTCAAGATATAAGACCTGATTCATTGGATAAAATGAAAGCCATAAACCAAAGCGATCTGATAATGAAATTTTCTCTTCAATGGCTTCTTGTGGATGCAATTCGGTGTACTGCGGAACATCTACTTTGGTAACTGGTGTATTCTCATGCATAAATTCTGGCAGAAGGTGGCGACGGTTACTGGTCGCATAGATAATAAAATTAGTTGAACCTGATTGGAGTGAACCATCCAGAACACTCTTTAGGCTACGATAGTTTTCATCTTCTGCATTAAACGCCAAGTCGTCACAGTAAACGATAAATTTTTCAGGACGATCTTGAATGATTTTTTGAATGAGTGGTAAATCAGAGAGATCATCACGTTCAATTTCAATCAAACGAAGTCCACGGTCTGCATACTGTGTTAATAGCGCTCTAACAATCGAGGATTTCCCTGTCCCTCTTGAGCCTGTCAGCAAAATATCATTGGCAGGTAAACCTTCAAGAAATTGCAATGTATTTTGGATAATCTTTTGTTTTTGTGTATCAATTCCGAGCAAATCCTCCAGATACATTTGCTTGGGTTGATAAATAGGTTTGAGCTGATGATGATGCCATTTAAAGGCTGGGGCATTAAAATCAGGCTCTTGATGAACCTCTGGCAAAGTTTGATGAAGTTGTTTTAACACCAAAGAAAGGGTTTCAATCAGATGATCTGGGAGTTCAAAGTTTGCCATTATGATTCCTTTGTAGTCATTGCCACAAGATGATACAGACTCTTGTGTGATGTTTCAAAGTAAACCTCTATAACCTAGAGTCGAACATTTTAGCAATTGACCCTAAGCTGTTCAGCTTGCATAGTGCATAAAATAATCCAGAATTAGGATTTGACTTGATATGTTTGAAACACTTCAACAGGATATGAATTTACATCAGCGGCATCGTGTAAAAAAATTGAAATATCAATTAAAAAACGCCGAATCTTATGATGAATGGAAAACTGTCGCCTTAAAATTGGATGAAGAAACAGGGGCGCAAGAATGGAAATATGATAACAGTTCGCCCTATTTCAATGCTGAAGTTATTTCTTATCGGCTTAATTTATTACGCAAATATCGTACTCAGCAAAGAGTACTAGATGCGCTTTATTTATTGCAGGAAGGCTTGACCCATGACATTGCAAATATTGGGCATCCGATGCTATTTACAGCAACTTATCTGGGGACTAAACAATTAATTGTCGATTATGTGGAAGAGGTCAGTCATTGTCTGAGATTCATTGCGATTAGTACCTGTCAGACACTTACCCTTAAACAAAAGATTAATTTTTTTGAAAACTGTCAAAAAGCCTATGGTCAGCCCGCTTTAAT
Source organism: Acinetobacter sp. 479375 (assembly GCF_000581715.1). Lineage (NCBI taxonomy): Bacteria > Pseudomonadati > Pseudomonadota > Gammaproteobacteria > Moraxellales > Moraxellaceae > Acinetobacter > Acinetobacter sp. 479375. Next base: position 272,894 of record NZ_JEZN01000001.1, read on the forward strand.
GTTTTCTGGCGGTGCAACACTGGGTTTGTTTCATTCTGGAGTTTGTAAAGCGTTAGTTGAACAAGACCTATTGCCAAAAGTGTTATCAGGATCAAGTGCAGGCGCGATTATGGCGGGGATGCTTGGCACTTCTTCTATTGGCGACATTCCTGAAATTCTGAAAGGGCAGAAATTCTTCACTGAAGCCTTTCATTTTAGAAAGTTAAGTGACATTGCAAACGGGAATGGGGGCTTGGCAGATGTTAAGTATTTAAAAAACTTTTTAATTGAAAATCTGGGTGATTTAACTTTTGCAGAAGCCTATAAGAAATCAGGTTTACATACCAATGTGGCAGTGGCACCTTATGATGCTTCACAGAATCCAAGGATTATGAATGGATATACCGCGCCTAATTTACTGGTTTGGAGTGCTGTCTTGGCATCTTGTGCGGTTCCTGTTTTATTCCCGCCAATCCGTTTAACCAGTAAACGCTACGATGGTGTTCATACTCCTTATATGGCCAATGCAAAATGGGTGGATGGAAGTGTTCGTAGTGATTTTCCTCAAGAAAAAATGGCGCGTTTATATAATCTGAACTATACCATTGCCAGTCAGGTCAACCCCCATGTCGTGCCATTTATGCAAAGTGATCAATCGCGTTATCGTAAAGATTTACTCAGTTGGCCGCAAAGAATTTTACGTCGTCAGGCGAAAGTGGTGGCAATGGGCTTCATGGACTTTACTCGTGAACGCTTAGGTCGTGTACAACCAGTACGCCGTTTATTGGATCATGGTTATGGTATCGTTGGGCAGCGCTATTATGGCGATGTCAATATTATTGGTCGCTTTAACCTGCGTAATTATAGTTATATGCTGCAAAATCCTCGCCCCGAATTATTTAAACTGTTGCAGCAAGAAGGTGAGAGAGCCACATGGCCCAAAATTTCCTCAATAGAAATTCATGCCCGTATTGGAAAGACCATTCAGCATTGTTTAGAATTGTTGTATTTTCAAGAAACGCAGCATTTGACTAAAGAAAGTGTTAAAAAATAAATGTTTGGACACTTTGATCAATTGTGTTTAAAGACCAAAGCTAAAAGTATGGCGCTTGGGCGTCGTCTTTATACTTTTAAATCTGAAGGAAAAAACTATTGGCTTAAGCTACAGTTACAAGATTCTCATCCAACCAGCAAAGCAGGATTTGAACATGAGCTCAGCTTTTATCAAAAGCAAGGTTCTTATGATTTTGTACTGCCTGTACAATTTCTCGAAATCGATGATTTTTTTCAAGAAGAATTATATAAGTGGGGAATGGTACTACCGCATGCTGATCCTTATTTTACGGATCATCAGATCTCTTCAATGACTTTGTCGCAAACTAAGCAATATATTGAAAAGGCACTACAGAGTTTAGCGAACATGCATGCCTCTGGCTGGATACACGGTGATTTAAAAACTGAACATTTTGCAAAATATCAAGAGCACGTCTATCTCATCGATTTTGAGCAGTCTCAGCAAATAAATGCTAAAAATGCGTTAACCATGACAGCAACACCTCATTATATGGCGCCAGAGTTATTTCATGGTAGTCCTAAAACTATTCAAAGTGATTTATACGCTATAGGCGTTATTTTATATGAATGGCTCACAATACAACGATTCACTTCACGTAGTTATCAAGATTGGGCAATTTTACATTGCCAACAACTCAACATAGAGCTATCTGAAAATAAACAATGTTTTTTTCCCTTACTCGCTGGCTTATTAAACAAGCAGCAAAACTTACGATTTAATGATGTAAATCAAGCTTTAAAAGTACTTAACTTAACAAAAATGCCGATATAATAAACATAAGTTTTTGATTTGTTTTTTATTTAATCAACCAATTGGTTTTTTTATAAAAAATACTTGTCACAATCCAACCTTCTCTATAATATACACAGCCATCGGGGGGCGTGGCGAAATTGGTAGACGCACTGGATTTAGGTTCCAGCGCCGCAAGGTGTAAGAGTTCGAGTCTCTTCGCCCCCACCATTTTAAGCAAGATAAAGCTTTGCTTAATTATAGTGAGAAGTGAAAACCTTCACATTATAAGATCTAGAGGATTGGTGTAATGGTAGCATGACGGTCTCCAAAACCGTTCGTCAAGGTTCGAGTCCTTGATCCTCTGCCAGAATTTAGTTGTAAAATCCCAAGTTTTGGGGGCGTGGCGAAATTGGTAGACGCACTGGATTTAGGTTCCAGCGCCGCAAGGTGTAAGAGTTCGAGTCTCTTCGCCCCCACCATATATTATCAAGAGTTGATTTGCTCTTGAATTAAGAACTTAGCTTCGATAAAAGCTTAATATTATAGAATATTAAGCTTTTTTTATTTGTAAAACCTATATTCATGAATTGTAGACATTAAAAAGGCTTAAACATAATGTTTAAGCCTTTGAGTGATTATTATATTATTATCAATCACTTATTTTATCTATACGCTAATTGTCCAAATAAGTAGACCATAATCATGAGTGTGAAAATGGTCGAGGAAACTAAAACGACTTCTACTGTTTTCATAACCCCACCTTTTTATAATTGTTGAGTCTTTTTTATACAGTAAAAAACAACTTAATGCAATGAGAATAATTCTCAATATAAGAAATGTATAGCAAAATTTAAGCTTAAGAAATTTCCAACTATAAAATTTACATTAAAAAATAGCATCAGATATGATGCTATTTGAACTCATCCATAATTTTTTAAATTTCTATTCTTATACAATCCTATATGTATTAAGTACATAGAGAAAATAGCTTATCAAGTTTATGCTTTTAAATGATCCTCAAATTCTTCACCAAGTTGAATGGCTAAATTATTACCAGATAAATCGCAGGTAACAAGACCATATTCTTTTTTGAAACTAAACGTAAAACCTTTGTTATCCGCTAAGTTTTTTACGGAATATCCCAGTTTTTCTAGCCAGATACGAAACGCAATTAAATTTTTAGCTTTGACCACTTTTCTCATTTGAATGTTCTCCATCACCACCACAATCGTTATTTTTATTAATAAGGGTAACTGTGAATTTTTTAAAGGGGAAAACTGTTTAAGAATTTTTAAATTCATGAAATTACCATCAAATTGTATAGATAAAAGATCAATTTTTATGTTTTTTACAAAGCACAGCGCTTAAAAAATTAAAACTATTTTGATTAATATGTTGATTTTTAATCATTTAATTTTTTATGCTAAAGATGAGGAATTAGCTAAATGAGTAGAGCATTCAAAAAAAATAGATGTAAAAATATATTTCATATTTTAAAAAAGATCGGTCATAAGGCAAAAGAGAGGGTTGCATCAACCAATGACCGATTGATCCTTGATCTTTAGAATTGATCTTTTAACGTTCGTATTCTAGCGAACTCTTCAACACAGTCAGTGCGTAAGAAAGGATTGGTTTCTAATTCTAGTTGAATGCTGCTGGGTAAGGTGATTTGGCCATTTTCTCTGAGTTGTTGAACCTGTTGAGCACGTTCTTGCAGTGCAAGATTATGAGGTTCAATTGTTAATGCAAATTGTGCATTGGCAAGCGTATATTCATGGGTGCAGTAGACTTGGGTTTGTGGTGGTAGTGCAGCCAAGCGATTTAAGGAGTGATACATTTGTTCAAATGTACCTTCAAAAACTCGACCACAGCCAAGTGAAAAAAGTGTATCACCGCAAAATAGACTATCAATTTGATCGATAAAATAGACAATATGACCAAGCGTATGGCCTGGAGTTGCAATAATATCGACATTTAATTGATTAAATCTAAATTGATCTGCATGTTGTAAAGCATGAGTGATAAATGGAATTTTACTCAACTCTTCACGAGGGCCAAAAACAGGGATTGAATATTGGGCAATTAGAGCGGGTACGCCACCGATATGATCTTTGTGCCAGTGAGTAAGCCAGATTTGAGTTAACTTCAAATGATGTTGCTCACAAAAATTCTCTACCAATTTTGATTCAGTCGGATCAATAGCGACGACTTCTTGCGTTTCTGTATCTTCAAGCATCCATATGTAATTTTTTAAATCATTTTGGACATCAATAAAGTGAACCTGATAACGCATTTTTTTATCCTAAAAATCAATTAAACTGTTTAAATTGAAAGGCGAGTCTATACTTGTTCAATATCATCATAACAGATATTTTGAGTAAGCTTGGCATAGAATAAATGTTTAACTTTTAGAAAGTGATGAATTTATCATTCTTTCCTAATAATATAATGCAGTTAAATATAATAAGCTAATCTTATGATTTTACAGTGGATTTTATCATTCAACCATTTTATGATTCTTTTAAAAGAACAAATACGCACTTGAGCAACACTTTTGTTCAATCAAAATAACGACATTTAAATAAACGATTAATCAGTAGTTTCATGTATGGAGAGGAGATATGTCAGGAAGACAAGATCATGAAATCGTCGAAGTATTTAAAACATATTTGCATCCACTTTCAGAAAAACTGACAGAAATGTTAAATGAACATTATAGCCATCAGACCGAACGACGCGGCTGTGGTTATACGCAAGCAACTCGTGTGATTGCAGAAATAGTGAATCAGCCCAGAGATCATCAAAACTTTCAGGATTTACGTTTGTTTGCAGATTATGATCCGAAACTTTTGAAATATATTTTAAATCAAAGTTCCTGCTATCACATTGATCTGGATTCATGGCGCGATCTGGATCAACATCATAATTTGCAAAATAATCTCAAAGCCCATGATGTTTCAGTACATTTTCATCAGGCGGTATCGCAGGAAGCAAGTTTTCAGGCAAAACTTAGACATCTTTATCTAGAGATGCAACTTGAAGAAAGTATTCTGATTTGCAAGTTGATTGAAGATATTATTCTTCCTAAACTGGCTGAAATGAATCCTTTAATTGAATTAAAAACCCTCCAAGAAAAACCCAAAGTAGGCTCATGTCCTTTAGCAGAAAAATATTTTTTAAAAGTGGCGCATCGACGCTTATTGCGACAGGGTGAAATTAATATTTTTGTCGATGCACATCAACAACCCGTCATGATTGAAAAACTAAATATGGGGGATAATCACTCCTGTATTAGTTTGCAGTCGTTAATCATGAATGGTGTGCGTTTACCCGCGGGTTGTCTTTTTTCTGTCAGCTATGATCATGCAAGTATTAGCAAACGGAAAAATAAAAATTATAAAGGCAATATTATTCCAATCGATGAGGTTGAGGGTTTCTGGTTTTTAAGACTGACGACGCTTGCAATTTCTCCAGCTCATCGGGCGAGAGCATTTAGTCACCATTTTAAACAACAGATTCAAAATGGTTTATTTCGTCCTGAAAGTACTGAACTGAGCCAATTAATTGAAGTTGTTCTAGAGCAAATCTAATCATAAAAAGGGATACTATGCTCAAAGCCTGTTATTCACCACGTTATTACGCAAATACTCATACCAACAGTATGGAAAAATTAACTGCGGTTGTGAAAATAGACGAACAAAAACAATTAGCACTATGCATTAATCCAGGCATCATTGAGGTGGAATTACTTAAACAGTTGCATCGTCCTGATTATGTCGAAGCATTTATCGCGGGTAAACAACCAGAAGCTTCGATACAAGGATTTCGTGACTGGAATCCACAGCTTCGTGATGCAGTATTATCAATTAACGCAGGTCAATTATTGGGTGCTGAACTTGCTATGAAAGAGGGAATTGCTGCCAATATTGCACAGGGTTTTCATCATGCCAGTTATGAAGCTGGTGCTGCATATTGTACTTTTAATGGGCTGGCACTTATCACTAAATATTATCCCAAGAAAACGATCTTTATATTGGACTGTGATCAACATGGTGGAGATGGAACAGCACAATTTACAACAAAATTACCCAATCTCATTAACTTTGGAATTTTGGGGATTCGTTTTGGGTGCCGTGCCAACAGTCGTAACTTTACTCGATATATTCATCCTAAACAGGGGAATTTTGAACAATATTTAGAGGCCTTACATGAAAGTTTTGAAATGATTGAACGCTTTCAAGCCGATTTAATTGTGTATCAGGCTGGAATGGATTGCCATCAAAAAGACAAATATGGCTCAAAATGGTTCACGACTGAATTGTTATATCAACGTGATCAAGCTGTATTTAAAATGGCAAAACAAAAAGGCATTCCAATTTTATTTGTACTTGCTGGTGGTTATCAGCCACTTGAAGAGCTAGTCCCGTTACATGTTAATACCTTTATTGCAGCGAATGTTACCTATTGCTCAGATCATTAAAATCATTGAGCTATAAAATAGGGAGCTGATAAAGCTCCCTCTATAGCGGCTTTGGGCTTAACTAGCGAAGTTTGGAAAGCCAATTCCCTAGTGACTGTACCAATTGTACCAAGATTAACAAGACAATCACGGTCAAGAGCATCACGCTACTATCAAAACGTTGATAACCATAAGAATAAGCCAAATCACCAATACCCCCTGCACCGACAGCCCCCGCCATTGCGGTTGCACCAATCAGACTGATCGTTGCAGTGGTCATATTTAAAATGAGTGAACTACGTGCTTCTGGCAAAATAAACTTAAATACGATTTGCCATGGCGTCGCGCCCATCGCTTGTGCGGATTCGATAATGCCATCATTAACTTCGAGCAGAGAAGTTTCAATCAAGCGTCCCATATAAGGACCGATAAAAATCGTTAAAGGAACAATCGCAGCCCAAGTACCAATGGATGATCCAACAATCCATTTCGTCAATGGAATGACAGCAATGGCTAAGATGAAAAAGGGTAAAGAGCGCAAAGCATTAATAATCGGATTCAAACCATGATAAATGGCTTTGTTAGGTAAGATGCCTTTGTCACGTGTGACAACCAATGCTACACCTTGAATTAAACCCCAAATTCCGCCAAATAGAAAAGACAACAGCACCATTTGTATAGTTTCTTGCATGGCATCAACAAATTGATCCATGCCGAGCGGACTGGTCCAGAATGGTTGTGTAATCACAGTGAGCCAATGCACAATGAATTCTTTCATTATTCATTCTCCGCTTGGCTAATCAGAACATCATGCTTTTTCATATAGTCAACTGCTTGTGCAACAACATCGACACTGCCTAATATTTGGACAAACATCTGACCAATAACCGTGCCATTAATTTCAGTCATATTGGAAAATAAAATATTAAAATCGATATCAAATTCACGAATGACCGTTTGAATCACAGGTTGATGTGCTGATTTGCCTAAAAACTGTAAACGGTAGATGGTATCAATTCCTTTATGTTGCAAATTATCCAGAATCTTACGTGGTAATTGTTGCTGAAACACGGTTTGAATAAAGGTTTTGGTCGTTGGGTGTTGGGGGTGGCTAAAAATTTGCACGGTTGGACCATGCTCAATCACTTTGCCTGCTTCCATTACCGCAACCTGATCGCAAATACGTTCAATCACATCCATTTCATGGGTAACGATAACAATAGTAATCCCTTGTTCTTCATTAATTTTTTTAAGTAAATCGAGGACAGATTTGGTGGTTTGCGGATCAAGTGCTGAGGTCGCCTCATCACATAATAGAATTTTAGGGTGATTTGCCAAAGCACGTGCAATACCAACGCGTTGTTTCTGACCGCCAGATAATTCATCAGGAAAAGCATTACGTTTATGTTTTAGATCGATGAAATCCAGCAATTCTTCCAGACGCGCCTGACGTTTGGCTTTATCGACACCTAAAAGTAGCAATGGCATTTCAATATTTTCTGCTACAGTTTTGGTTTGCAATAGATTGAAATGCTGGAAGATCATACCAATATGAGTACGTTCAGTACGCAAATCTTTAGCACTCAGTGCTGTCATATCTTTTTGATTGACGATGACCTGACCTTCACTTGGACGCTCCAGTAAATTGATCAATCGTACGAGAGTACTTTTACCTGCACCACTATAACCAATGATGCCGAAAATACTACCAGCGGGAATGCTCAGGTTAATTTGATCCAGTGCCGGAATGGTTTGCCCATTTTGTGTGTAGAACTTGGAGATATTCTTAAATTCAATCATATGATCTAGAGTGCTAAAAAAAGAAAAACAGGCAACAGTGTGCCTGTTTATGAAGAGGATATTATATTACTGTTTTCCGCCAGTAAGGTAGCTGATTGGTTCGTTCACATCAACTTTTGTACCCTGAAATTTTTCCTGAATAAATTGTTTTACAGGTGCAGAATGATAAAGGTCTTTCAGCTTTAATAACTCAGGATCGTTTTGACGACCTTCTGCAACCGCAAGAACATTGACATTCATTTTGGTAGATTGATCTACAGGTTCATGGAAAATTGAATCTTTAAGCACATTCAAACCACCTTCCATGGCCAAAACATTACCCAATACAATGGCATCGACTTCGCTTTTTACGCGTACAGAAGTCGCCATTGGAATTTCTTTAATCACGAGTTTCTTCGGATTTTCAGTAATATCAGCAGGAGAGCCTTTAGCCACATCAAAATCAGGCTTTAACTTAATCAAGCCCGCAGTTTGAAGCAATAACAAGGCACGAGCTTCATTAGCAGGGTCATTTGGAACGGCAATCGTTTCGCCATTTGTGAAGTCTTCAATCTTCTTGATTTTATCTGAATAAATCCCCATTGGTTCTAAATAAGTTGTGGCCAATGGAGCAATTTTAGATTTATTTCCCGCATTAAATGCGACTAAATATGCATAAGATTGAAATGCATTGACATCGATTTCTTTGTTGGCAACCGCTGTGTTCATCGAAACATAGTCTGTGAAGTTTTTCACATCAAGTTCAATACCCGCTTGTTTGGTCTCTGGAAGCTGTGCGATAAAACGCCAGATATCTGTATCTGACCCGCTAGAGGCAAGCGTAATTTTATGCAAAGCATTTGCAGGCGCAGCAGCTTTGTTATCTTCAGGTTGTTTTGAACAAGCTGCGAGAACAACGACTGCAATACTTAAAAAAACACTAAACAGTTTTTTCATTGCTTGAGTTCCTGGATTTAGTCAGGCTAAATCAATTTAAAAGTGAAAGCCCAATAGGGAATTGCGATGCTTGAAATTTAAGCACAAAAAATGCTTTTAAATCAAAAAAAGTGAGTATAAAGATATCTTGTTATATGTCAAAAAGAAAAAGGATTAATCATTAATAATTTCTGATAAGGTTATTAAGTTACGATATAAGATTAAAATCTAGTCGGATGATATTAAGTATTTGATCATCACTTAATCAATTTTTTGAAAACAAAACCTCTGTCTGATCTAAGAGGATCAAACAGAGGTTGAGTGTGTTTAATGGTCTGCTTTTTCACGTGCAATAGCGCGATAGCCAATATCACTGCGATATTGCATACCCGCAAATGTCACTTGACCGCAAACTTCTAAAGCATTCACTTGAGCTTCAAGCACGCTATCGCCCAAAGCGGTCACGCATAATACACGACCACCTGCGGTCACGACATGACCATCATCTTTCATGCTCGTACCCGCATGGAAAATTTTAGTGCCTTCAGGAGATTGACCTAAACCAGAAATAACATCGCCCTTACGTACAGTTTCAGGATATCCTTCAGCAGCAAGTACCACACCGATTGATTTACGTTCATCCCATTCGGCTTGAGCGGGAAGTTTACCTGCAATACCTGCTTCAACCAGATCAACCAAAGATGATTTTAAACGCATCATAATCGGCTGTGTTTCAGGGTCGCCAAAACGACAGTTAAATTCAATCACACGAGGTTGACCCTGATCGTCAATCATTAAACCCGCATAAAGGAAACCTGTATAGATGTGACCGTCACGTGCCATACCTTCAACGGTTGGGCGCATGATTTCAGTCATGACACGATCAAAAACTTCAGAAGTCACCACAGGGGCAGGAGAGTAAGCGCCCATACCACCTGTATTTGGGCCTTGATCGCCTTCAAAAATTCGTTTGTGATCTTGAGAAGTCGCCATTGGTAAAATGTTTTGACCATCAATCATACAAATAAATGATGCTTCTTCACCTGCAAGGAATTGTTCGATCACCACACGCGAGCCTGCATCGCCAAACTTATTGCCAGCCAACATATCATCAATAGCTTCAAAAGCTTCTTCATTGCTCATCGCAACAATCACACCTTTGCCAGCCGCAAGACCATCAGCTTTAATGACAATTGGAGCGCCATGTCTTTTGATATAGTCTTTAGCAGGTTCTACTTCAGTAAAGACTTCATAGAAAGCCGTTGGAATGTTGTGTTTTTTTAGAAAGTCTTTGGCAAAGGCTTTAGAACCTTCAAGTTGTGCTGCATATTGGGTAGGTCCCCAAATTTTTAAGTCAGCCAAGCGTGCTGCATCGACGATTCCGTTAACCAAAGGTGCTTCAGGGCCAACAATAATCAGATCAACATGGTTATTTTTTGCAAAGTTGATAATTTCTGGATTGTTTAAAATATCAATTTGAACATTTTCACATTTGTTTTCGGTTGCAGTTCCTGCATTACCAGGTGCAACAAAAACTTTGGTGACTTTAGCATCTTGCGCGATTTTCCAAGCAAGTGCATGTTCGCGACCACCACTACCTAAAACAAGAATATTCATTGGGTTCATACTCCATGAATCCATAAACTGATCTGGACTTTTACACGATTCTTGATGTAGAAGACCCTCTTCATAAGAAGAGGGCGATCAGCTTAAAGTCAAAAAAATTTCTTATACTTTAAAATTCAGTCAAATTAATGACGGAAATGACGCATACCAGTAAAGACCATCGCAATACCATGTTCATTGGCTGCTGCAATCACTTCTTCATCACGCATCGAACCACCTGGTTGGATGATACATTTAATGCCTGCTTTGGCTGCATTATCGATCCCATCACGGAAAGGGAAGAATGCATCAGAGGCCATTACTGCACCTTCAACCACAAGTCCTGCGTGTTCTGCTTTAATCGCGGCAATACGAGCTGAGTTTACACGGCTCATTTGACCTGCACCAACCCCGATGGTTTGACGATTTTTTGCATAGACAATCGCATTTGATTTCACATATTTTGCAACTTTCCATGCAAAAATCAGGTCATCAATTTCTTGTTCTGTTGGTGCACGTTCAGTCACGACTTTCAGGTCAGATGCTTTGATCATACCCAAATCTTGATCTTGAACCAATAAACCACCATTAACACGTTTATAGTCTAACTGTGGAGCACGTTCATCAATGGCAGGAAGCTCACCACAGATCATGACACGAACGTTCTTTTTCGCGCCAGTCACTTCAAGTACGCCATCAGCAATACTTGGTGCAATGATCACTTCAACAAATTGACGATCCACAATGGCTTGTGCAGTTTCAACATCTAATTCGCGGTTAAAGGCAATGATGCCGCCAAAAGCAGATTCGGTATCGGTTGCATAAGCAAGATCATAAGCTGCTTTGATGCCATCTAATGACACAGCAACCCCACACGGGTTAGCATGTTTCACAATGACACAAGCTGGTTTTGCAAATGATTTTACACATTCAAGTGCTGCATCGGTATCGGCAATGTTGTTATAAGACAACTCTTTGCCTTGTAACTGTTTTGCAGTTGAAACGGATGCCTCTTTGGCAGCTGGATCAACATAGAATGCAGCAGATTGATGTGGGTTTTCGCCATAACGTAAGTCTTGAGCTTTAACCAATTGAGTATTAAAGGTACGCGGGAATAAATCTGCTTCGCCTTGTTCTTTACCTACACGTGCACCTAAATAAGAAGCAATCATGCCATCATATTGTGCAGTGTGTTCAAAGGCTTTTACCGCAAGATCAAAACGCGTAGCGTAAGATAATGCACCAGAATCTTTAAGCTCTGCAATCATAGTAGCGTAGTCAGATGCATTGACCACGATGCCGACTGAAGCATGGTTTTTTGCTGCTGCGCGAACCATGGTTGGGCCACCGATATCGATATTTTCAATCGCATCTGCCAAAGAGCAGTCTGGTTTAGCAACGGTTGCTGCAAATGGATACAGGTTGACTACAACCAAATCAATAGGCGCGATATCATGCTCTTGCATGACAGCTTCGTCCAGACCACGACGAGCCAAAATACCCCCATGAATTTTAGGATGTAGGGTTTTTACACGACCATCCATCATTTCTGGAAAACCAGTATGTTCAGAAACTTCTACAACAGCGATATTGTTGTCTTTAAGCAACTTATATGTACCGCCAGTAGATAAAATTTCTACCCCTAGAGCTGCAAGATTTTGAGCAAATTCCACAATTCCTGTTTTGTCAGAAACAGAAATCAAAGCACGTTTAATAGTCATGATTAAATCAACGGTTTAAGTTTACAGATTAAAACAAATAGGCATAAAAAATGCCCACAGGACGTGAGCATTTTATCATTTATTCACTCATTAAGCCGTGAGCTTTTAACTTTTTGCGTAAAGTTCCACGGTTTAGCCCTAGAATCTCCGCAGCACGAGTTTGATTGCCACGGGTATATTCTAAGACGACAGATAAAAGAGGTTTCTCCATTTCTGCTAGCACCATGTCATAAACTTGTGATGGTTGCTCACCTTGCAATTGTGCAAAATAATGGCGAACTGCGCGATCCACGTGGATGCGAAGAGCAACATCAGATTGTGCAGTAAAAATAGGAGATTTGCTATTCATGCGAGTTAATCCGAAATCATATTACCGCTTGGGTAAAGCAGTATGTAAATGTGGTCTAAATAATGAACCCCGTTTTAGATCCTAAAACAGAGGCTCTAAAACATGGAAACAACAGCTTGCCACAACTCTGTATATTGTGCGAAAAATAAGCGTAACAATAGTTTAATATTTGTTACAGCCCAGATTCAAAAACAAAAAAGCCACGCAATGCGCTATCACTTGATAAAGCACAGATGACGACAGTAATTGTTGTGGATAAATCCGAAGATGTTGTAGGGTCAAGCTTTCGTGGCGCGTATGATACCATTGTCTAAGAAAAAGTGAGCAAATTAACTGCATTTTTTTTCATTTTTTTTATGTTTTTTTTAGTGATTAGGGGTGGACTATTTCTAAAGTATAATCATCAAAGCTTTTTCTGGGCTGATTAATGCTAAATTCGAACTTATAAGGCAGGTTTTTAGGAATACGCTGAATACCGTTTAGGCTGGCGGCTAAATAATCTTGAGGCTTTAAAATAACACTCTTATTTTCATGTTTATTTTTCAAAGTCAGCTTGAGTAGAGGAAGCTGTAAGCTTTTATCATGATAATTGACCAAAACACCTGAAAAACGAGTTTTATGATGCTCAATGCTCACGACTTTAACTTTATTAATAGTCAAAAGTGCGTAGTTCTCTTCAAGTTTCTTACAACTAAATACACTGCATAATTGATTGAATACCGCGCCTAGTACAGGGCTATTATGCATAACTCTTGGGTTAAACCATAAAATTTGGAAGAACAGGATTCCCAATAATACAAGGTTAATAGAACTCCAGATTACATAATATAGCAGACTATGCTTTTTACGTTTTTTGGGACTATTGTCTAAACTTGGACTTTCGCTCTCGGCAAGATTGAGTTGGGGGAAACTGCTGATTTCTTCATTTTGAAAATAATTTAAATTATTGAGATAGGTCAGCAGATCAATATTTGAATTTTCAATTCTACGATCAAAAATATCCAGAACATTAAAGTTACTGTATTGCAAAGCAGAGGGTGAAATCGCACATTGATTTAAAGCTGAATACTGAATCGAGCTGGCAGAATGATCTTCTGCCAGAATGAGATTAGTTAGTGCATTGAAGTTTAAATCACATTTGGGGCAACAAACCATACCCTGAGCAACTGTGAGCTGAGTTAGTGAGACTTTATATACTGTCAAACATTTGGGGCAGCGGGTTTGTTTTTCACTCATGGAACCGTCATCTACTTTTATTTGTTATTGGCGCTTCCCTGATATGCGACACCAGTTTTCTTCGCGCTTCTCGATGTGTACTATATCAAAAAATTCAGAATAAACACCAGTAACATCAGCAACTTGCTCTTCGATTACGCCTGCAAGTGCGAACTCTCCCTCAGATTTGAGCAAAGTTGCAAACTCTGGCGCAAGTGCCATGAGTGGCGCAGCTAAAATATTGGCCACTAAAACATCCGCTTTTTGCGATTTAAATTCTGCATTAAACTCTTCAGGTAAACCGACAAATAAACGATCTAATACATGATTGAGTTCAGCATTTTGTTTAGTGGCTAATACAGCTTGCGGGTCGATGTCAGTGGCATAGACTTTTTTTGCCCCAAGCAACAATGCTGCGACACCCAAAATACCTGAGCCACAACCATAATCGATCACAATTTTATCTTTAAGATCAGTTTGTCCTAACCATTGCAGGCAAAGAAAAGTGCTAGCGTGATTCCCTGTACCAAAAGCCAGACCTGGATCAAGTTTAATGTTGACCGCATTACTGTCTGGAGCTTCTAGCCATTCAGGAACAATCCAGAAATTTTCTGCAATTTGAATGGGTTCATAATAATCCATCCATGCGCGTTCCCAGACTTGATCTTCAAGTTGTTCATGACGTATAGGGGCATCAGGAAGTTGTTCTTTTAGGAATGCTTGAAGCATTTCAACATCGATAGGGTCTTGATCATCTTCCTGATAAATCCCAGTTACAATGACTTTATTCCAAAGCGGAGTTTCTCCAGGAAGCGGCTCAAGCAATGCCTGATCTTCGGCATCATCTAGCGTTACACTTACTGCACCTAAGGACATAAGTAATGTTTCTGTAAAATCCACTTGCGCTTGATCAACAGTAATGTGTATTTGTAACCACTTCACGGGAATAAGACCTAAATTCGATTTGAAACATCTATTGTAACGGATAAATGGATCACTCGAGAAATAATTTCAACGAGCGACCCATTGATTTGATGAGAAGGTTATTCATTTTTTGCAACTAAGTGAGTTTCGGCTCTTTGAGGATCATAACGATTTAACAACGTCCCAAAAATAGCAGCAAATATGTACATAAATATTGAATAAACTGCCGCAGGCATTGCAATAGTGGTGCTTGCAAGTATGGTGAGAGCAATGGTCATGGCCAGCGTACTATTATGGATCCCAATTTCAAAAGCACAAGCACGTGCTTGCGTACTACTGATCCCAAATATTCGTGGGATAAAGTAGCCGATCAATAAGCTTGCTATACAAAATAGAGATGTTGCCAGTCCAACCTGCATAATGTATTCCAATATACTATTTCGTTCTTTTGCCACAGCACCAATAATAATCAGTATTAAAAATACCACTGCAAAGGTACGCACTGGTTTATGTAATTTGTCCGCAACATTAGGTGAAAAATAGCGAACGAGCATGCCTAAACAAACAGGTACGATGATAATAAGAAAAACCTGAATGACTTTGCTAAACTGAAGTCCAAGCTGTTGACCATCATTAATAAAATGTTGAATAGACAGATTGACAATAAAAGGCAAGGTAAATGCTGCAATTACAGAATTGATCGCTGTTAAAGTAATATTGAGTGCAATATCACCTTTATAAAGATAGCTAAATAAGTTTGCTGTAGGCCCGCCCGGTGACGCTGCCAGTAGCATCACACCAACGGCCAAAAGGGGAGGAAGGGCTAATAACTTACAAATTACAAATGCGATACTGACCAGAATCACCAATTGACAAAATAAGGCCAAGAAAACTGCTTTAGGATGTTTTGCAACACGCTTAAAATCCTGAGGCCGTAACTCCAAGCCTAGTCCAGCCATAATGATTGCAAGTGCTATGGGTAGAAAAATCGTAATTATTCCAGAATCCATATCTTATTTCCTTTTGTTGTTTTATATCCCGATGTCATAATGATTCTAACTAAAATTGAATATATTTCAACCGGATAAATTACATTTATAAGTAGAATTATTATTTTTCCCATAAAAAAACACAGGCATGGTAAGCCTGTGTTTTTACAGATTAAATTAAAGCAGTTTTACAATTATGGTGCAGGCGCTTTAAATTGCAATTTACCATTTTCATTTGGCTGGCAAACACCATTGAAAGTAACGCCTTTATAGCCATAAGTTGCCCAGTCACCTTGCTTTTTCTTAGCACATGCTTTGATCTGTGCATTGGTTTCAGCCTTGCTCACAGTCGCTTCTTCAGCATTCGCTAGCGTCATACCACCAAGAAGTAAAGCAGATACAGCGATTGTTTTTAACATGATGTTTTTCATTTCAATACCTTTTTTAAAGTTGATTTTAGGTTTTTAACTATAAAGCACTGACACAGTCTTATTCTAAGAGTCGGTTTTTAAAAAGTTAATTCGTTTTATGCTGAAATACTTATATAAAATGTCACATCTTGTATATTGCTGTAAATTTTGTGTCTTTATTTTTGTAAAAAAACCATATTGCTACAGGGTTTTTTGATATAATTTTTCGTCCTTTTTTCTTGGTGTTTTTCAGCCATGCATTACCCTAAAGTTTATGATGTTATTGTTATTGGTGGCGGTCACGCAGGTACGGAAGCGGCGCTTGCTGCTGCGCGTATGGGGCGACAGACCTTGCTTTTGACGCATAACATTGAAACATTGGGTCAAATGAGCTGTAACCCTGCGATTGGTGGTATTGGTAAATCGCATCTGGTTCGTGAGATTGATGCTTTAGGCGGTGCCATGGCATTAGCTGCCGACAAGGGTGGTATCCAGTTTCGTATTTTAAATTCGCGTAAAGGCGCAGCAGTTCGCGCAACGCGTGCTCAAGCCGACCGTGTGCGTTATAAAGCCGCCATTCGTTATACCCTTGAAAACCAACCAAATCTGGATATTTTTCAGCAAGCAGCCGATGATTTAGTTGTTGATGGCGATACGGTGAAGGGTGTGATTACCCAAATGGGCGTACACTTTGAAACCAAAACAGTTGTATTGACCACGGGTACTTTTTTAGGTGGTGTCATTCATATTGGATTGGAAAAATCGAGTGGTGGTCGCGCAGGTGATCCACCCTCTATTGCGTTGGCACATCGTTTGCGCGAATTAAATTTACCAGTGGGTCGTTTAAAAACCGGTACGCCGCCACGTATCGATGCACGTTCAGTTGATTTTTCTGTAATGACTCCGCAACCGGGTGATTTTCCATCACCCGTGATGTCTTTTATGGGCAATGTTTCAATGCATCCAGAGCAAGTGAATTGCTACATCACACACACCAATGAAAAAACGCACGAGATTATTCGTGGCGGTCTTGATCGTTCTCCAATGTACACTGGTGTGATTGAAGGTGTGGGGCCGCGCTATTGTCCATCCATCGAAGATAAAATTCACCGTTTTGCTGATAAAGAATCTCATCAGGTGTTTTTAGAGCCAGAAGGTTTGGATACGCATGAACTTTATCCAAACGGCATTTCAACATCTTTACCGTTCGATGTGCAGTTTGAATTGGTGCGTTCGATTCGTGGTATGGAAAATGCGCATATTTTGCGTCCGGGTTATGCGATTGAATATGATTATTTCAATCCGCAGGCTTTAAAATTTACCCTTGAAACGAAAGCCATCAATAATTTGTATTTTGCTGGTCAGATCAATGGAACAACAGGATACGAAGAGGCGGGTGCACAAGGCTTGCTTGCAGGCCTGAACGCTGCGCGTCGTGCATGGGATCAGGAACAATGGACACCAAAACGTGATCAAGCCTATATGGGCGTATTGGTTGACGATTTAATTACCTTGGGAACCAAAGAACCGTACCGAATGTTTACTTCTCGTGCAGAATATCGTTTGATGTTGCGTGAAGATAATGCAGATCAGCGTTTAACCCCTGCGGGTCGTGAGTTGGGCTTGGTTGATGATATCCGTTGGGCTGCTTACTGTGAAAAAATGGAAGCTGTAGAAACTGAAACGGCTCGTTTGGCGCATCTTTGGGCTGCACCAAACAATCCAATGGGTAAAAAGTTTGTCGAAATGACGGGTGCTGATTTAAGTAAGGAATCCAGTGCAATAGATTTGCTTAAACGTCCAAATGTTAATTTCACTCAAATTGCTGAATTGACTGATTCTCAGGTTTCAGTGCAAGTCGGTGAACAGATTGAAATTGCAGTCAAGTACGAAGGCTATATCAATCGTCAACATGAAGATGTGGCTCAAATGAAACGTTTGGAAGAAACCAAAATTCCAGCAGATTTTGATTATGATGTGGTTTCTGGCCTGTCTCGTGAAATCACACAGAAGCTGAAAACCGTGCGTCCCGAAACATTGGCACAAGCCAATCGTATTCCAGGTGTAACACCTGCTGCGGTGCAATTGGTGATGATTACCATCCGTAAAAATAATCAGACCAAAAAAATCGCGTAATTCATTTGAAAAGAAAGTAGAAGACACGAAAGCCCAATTTAAATTGGGCTTTTTTATATGAATTAAAATGATATATGAAAAAATCTTAAGAATTTAAATGCATTTATTCTGTCAATTTTGTTATTTCTCATGCGATTGAAAATTTCTTATAGTCACTTTACGTTCAAAACAAAGAGGTAATCAACATGACCATGAAGTCGATTCGTTATAATGGTTATGATTTAGCATGCTTATGTTGAATCATGGTTCTCAGCACGAATTGGTATCCATTTTCTTTGGTGTCGGGGCTTGGGAAAATGGATGCCAGTATTTTAATCACCAAGAAAAAGTAATATTGTTTGAATATCAAAAATTATAAAAACTCTAAGAGAGCAATGCTCTCTTTTTTTTATTCATTTTCAATTTCTCTGACCGCATGATGAACTTCAAGCGGCTCAATATGTAGAATCTTTTTACCAAAACTGCGTAGCCACCAGACCAATTGAGAAGTAAAAGGGAGCGTTGCTCGAATCTCTACAATATTTTCATCGATGGGCGTAATGCTTTGATCTTTACTAAGCTGACTTTCATAAAAGCTCTGTGCTGTATTTTCAGTCATGGTCAGCTTTAACTCAACAATCTCAGTCGGTTTGTTGTAGTCAACACGAAAACCTAAAGCGCCAGAGTCAATATATTGATCAATATCAAAATTTACTGGGTGTAAAGCGCGCGAATTTAGTACAGATGCTGATTTAAAACGGTGCAAAGCAAAAGTTTGGACATCGGATTTATCGTGCCGTGTACAAATTAAATAAATAATCGCACCTTTTTGTACCAAAGCCAGCGGATTTAAAATATAGGTTTTTTCTTCAGCATGAATATTACGTGGTCGATAAATACATTCAATCTGTTTATCTTGGAGTAAACCTTCATAAACGGCTTGTTGTGCATGTTTATCGACCAAAGGTGGAATTAATGGTTGGCTCGCAGGCACAATTCGAACACGATTAATCCATTGGCGAACATTATTTTGAGTCGATAGGCTGCGGCGTGCCAGATCGAACCACGGATTCATTTCTTCGATCAGACTGGGGGGTAACAGGTGTTTTAAATGTTCTTCGACCATCATAAATGTCACCGCTTGAGAACTGGTCATATGCGGCAGACTTTGAATAGGGGCGTCAGAACGCCAGCGCCAGCCTTGCGGTACGGTCTTATTGCTTTCAATGGGAAAGCGTTGTGCAATCTGGTTTAAGTCACGCTGAATAGTGCGCAGGCTAATATCAACCCCTTCACGTTCCAGCATTTCCTGTAGTTCACGCGTTCCCATCCATTTGCCTGTCGAAAGGCGCGATAGAATTTGCCATTGTCGGTGCAAACTATTGGAGGTTTCTTTTTCTTGTAAAGACATAGTCGATCGTAAGTGGGTCAATAATATTTTGAATAGCAACACAATAGAAAAACTTGATCGTTTTGGCAAGAATGTAACAGAAATATTGCTTATATCCCGATACAACTTTCTACAAGAACCTCATTGAAGCCAGTTCACTTTTTTTCCAAAAATAAGGAAAGCATCTGCATAAATGGCACTGTATTTGCTTTATAGGATAATGAGTCAACAAGAAAAGAGGCAGGTAATTATGTTAGAAGAAGATAAAGAGATGCATGCCCTAGGTGAGCAATATATGAAAGATAAATTGAGCGGAGTAATCAACAGCCAGTCTTTATTCATTGACCAGTTAAGTGTAAATACCAATTTGTTTGAGCAGTTAAAATCAAAATTTTTTAACGAAATGCTAGATGATGTCAGCTCAAGTGGTGAGGTTTCTAAAAAGATAGAGCAATGGCTGTCAGTGCATAGTCTCGAACAATTGAAGCAACTGAATGCTGAGGCAAAGCAACATTTTTTATATGAAGGGATTACCTTTACGGTTTATGGTGAAGAAGAAGGCACACAGCGAACGATTCCATATGATCTCATTCCACGAGTGATCGAAAAAAAACAATGGGAGAAAATATCCAAAGGCTGCGAGCAGCGCGTCAAAGCTTTAAATTTATTTTTAGATGATATTTATCATGATCAGCATATTTTGAAAGAACAGATTGTTCCTCAAATGCAGGTGATGACACATGAAGCTTTTCAGCCCCATATGTTAAATCATGATTTAAAAGGAAAAATTTATTCACAAATCAGTGGGATCGATATCATTCGTGATGGAAAAGGTGATTTTTTTGTTCTCGAAGATAATTTGAGAACACCGTCAGGCGTCTCTTATATGATTGAGAGTCGAAAAATCAGTAAAAAACTCATGCCAGAGCTATGTGCGGCAAACCCGTTACAAGAAATCGAACAATATCCAACATTACTCCGCGCAATTTTGGAGGAAAATGCTTATGTTGATCAGCCTTTTATAGTGGTGTTAACCCCAGGACGCTTTAATAGCGCCTATTACGAGCATGCTTTTTTAGCCCGTGAAATGGATGTGCCGCTAGTCAGTAGTCGCGATCTTTTTGTTGAAAATGATCACGTCTATGTCAAAACTATTCGAGGTCGTCAACGTGTCGATGTGATTTATCGCCGTGTTGATGATGCATTTCTCGATCCACTTGCTTTTAGACCTGATAGTACCTTAGGTGTCGCAGGTTTGATGTCTGCTTATTTGCAGCACAATGTCGTGATTGCAAATGCTCCGGGTACAGGGGTTGCGGATGATAAATCAATTTATCCTTATGTGGATGATATGATTAATTTTTATCTGAATGAAGCGCCAATTTTGAAAAATGTGCCAACCTTTCAATGTCGACGTGAAGATGAACTGGATTATGTAGTTGCCAATCTGGAACAACTGGTCGTTAAAGAGGCACAGGGTTCTGGTGGATATGGAATGCTGATTGGGCCGCAAGCAACCAAGAGTGAAATCGCGGAGTTCAGAAAAAAAGTTTTGCAACATCCGCATTTATATATTGCACAGCCGACACTCGAATTATCTGTGGCGCCAACTTTGACTCAGGATGGCATCGCAGAGCGGCATATCGACTTACGTCCTTTTGTATTGTCATCGCCTTATCGAACCGAGATTGTACCAGGAGGCTTGACACGTGTGGCCATGAAAGCTGGCTCACTTGTTGTGAACTCATCACAAGGTGGTGGCATCAAAGATACTTGGGTTGTTGAAGCACTACATTCTTGATCAATGTTCATTTAACAAGGAAGAAACTATGATTTTACTGAGTTCAAATGCACAACATATTTACTGGTTAGGCCGTTATTTGATGCGCATCAATTTTTTTTGCAATCGGATTCCATTTACACAGGATCAGGCTGCAATTGAATTTTGTCATGCTTTTTGTTTACCTGCTTATGATGCAGCATCACTGAATGAATTGGCACTAGATCCAGAGCAGCCTTATTCATTGATGAAACAATTTAGCTATGCGAGTGACAATATTCATGAATTACGTGCTGTTTTACCTGCAAAAGCCTATGCTGAACTTAATGCACTTATCCGAAATGCAGGTGAACAATCGGGTTATATTTGTAATGTAGTCCAAGAATGTAATGAGATTTTGGAAGCAGAAACAGATACCGATATTTTACTGTTTTTTGGTTTGGGTCAAAAAATTGAGCAATTAGATGAGACCTTACGCTTTAAACAAAATCCTGAAAATTTAATTGATGAACTCGACAAAACCGTTGCAGCTTTAAAAAATTACGGCTGGTTGGCTCTTGAAACAGCATGGCTTGATTTGAAGCAACAACCTGATTTGATGTCTTTTTATCATTTTCATGATCAACTTCATCTCATGTTTGAGGCGCCTGTATGAAACTTATGGTGAATCATCAAACGCATTACACTTATAGTGAAAATGCGTGTAACAGTATCCAATATATTAAGATGATTCCTCAAAGTTCACAGCACCAATATGTTCATTACTGGGACATTAGTGTTCCGGGTGAACGGGTACTTAAAAAGGATGTTTTTAATAATCTATGGCTGACTTGTTCACAGCGTTTTGACTATCAACATTTAACCATCATGGCGCAAGGGATCGTTGAATTACATTGTGGTGGAAATGAGGGACACCAAGCAAGTTTACCGTTGTCACTATTTTTGCAGCCGACACATGCTACGTTGTGGGACGCGAATATGTTGGAATTTGCCACCCAATTTGTGACGATGGGTTCGTTGAAAGAACTTATTGTTTTAGCAGAACAAATTTTGTTGAAAGTTCCTTATTGCCCGCATGCAACCACAGTTCAGTCCACAGCAAAAGAAGCATTTTACGCAGGTTTAGGGGTGTGTCAGGATCATGCACATTTAATGATTGCCATGTGTCGGGCTTTGAATATACCTGCGAGATATGTTTCAGGCTATTTATATGATAAAAATACGCCTCATCTAGCAAGTCATGCATGGGCTGAAGTATTTTTGAATAAACAATGGTATTGTTTCGATGTGAGTAATCAATTGTTTGAACCTTCTTCACATATTTACGTCGCAATTGGTCGTGATTATTTTGATGTTGCGCCAGTAAGGGGTATTCGTGAAAAAGGTGGTGTGGAAAAAATGCGATCAACAGTGCAGGTACTTGCTTGTTGAATGGAATGAAAAAAATGACTTATTGTTGTGCTTTACGGCTTAAAGATGGCTTGGTCTTCATTAGTGATACGAGGACTAATGCGGGTGTAGATCAGATTTCAGTTTTTCGAAAACTTTACACTTTTGGGAAATTAAAAGAGCGCTTTATTGCGATTCAAACAGCGGGTAATCTGGCAACAACACAGGCTGTGATCGGTCATTTGCGAAATCAGCTTGAATTACAGGAACAACCCAATCTATACACTGTAAATACCATGTTTGAAGTTGCCCAATTGGTCGGGCGAACTTTGCGCAAAGTCATTGAAGATGTGACCGAAGATACGCTTGAACAAAGTAATTACTACTGTAGTTTGACTGTGGGTGGTCAAATTGGGGAAGGAGAGCATCAACTTTATAATATCTATCCACAAGGGAATTTTATTTGTGCAACTAAAGACACGCCTTTTTTTCAGATTGGTGAAAGTAAGTACGGTAAACCAATACTAGATCGTGCTTTAACTTATGATATGCCTTTGGATGAAGCACTGCGTTGTAGCCTACTTTCATTCGATTCTACCTTACGTTCGAATGTGTCAGTGGGATTGCCGCTTGATGTATTGGTGTATCATATTGATAGTCTGGAAATGCCAAAAGGTAAACGTGTTACTCAAGATGATGAGTATTTTCAAAAAATCAGTAAACAATGGTCGGAAATACTGCGTGCAGGTTTGCATGAAATTCCAAAACCTTCAGAGGATTATTTGGAATAATTGAAAACGGCATGCATAATTAATTTATTAACAGATAAAGAAATATAATTATGAATTATCAAATTTGTTATGCAAGTCAAACCACCTCATCGCATGAGCAACTTATGGTTGATCTGAGAGAAATTCTTACAACTGCGATGCATTTCAATTACATTCACAAAATACAAGGTGTCTTATATTTTGCGGATAACTATTTTTTTCAATGTCTTGAGGGCGAACAGCAACAAGTTTTGACGTTACTGGATTCTATAAAGAAAGATCCGCGTCATTCACATTTTCATGTTCTTGATGAAAGAAGTGCTGAACACGCCAACTTTAAAGACTGGTCAATGAAATATGTGCGTAAACGTAGTGAAGTAAAAAGTTTTTTTGCTGAGCTTGGGAGCAACACTTTTAATCCATATCTACTTAATCCAACTTCGCTAGAACGTTTGCTCGAAATTTTAAAAGATGTACAAGCAGAAACCCATGATTAAACATGGGTTGATCTGATTTAATTTTCAATTTTTCGGCGAATCGGTCGGTTACTTAAACGGCAGAGTAACTCGTAACCAATCGTTCCATTTGCTTCGGCAACGTCGTCAACCAAACGATGTTGCCCCCACAGCTCAACTTCATGGTCTAACGATACATTCAATCCCGTCGCATCAATCGCGATCATATCCATGCTAACACGTCCGATTACTCGTGTAAGACGTCCATTCACTGCAACGTAGTTTTGTTTAATATAAGCGCGTGGATAGCCATCCCCATAGCCAATTGAAACAATGGCAATATCCATTGCTTCGTCGGCGGTAAACCATGAGCCATAACCGACTGAATCACCTGCTTGAATATGGTTAAGCGCAATGATTCGGGCAGTAAAGGTCATGACTGGTTTTAAATCCAGCTCATGTACGGTTTTGTTTGCAAAAGGACTAGCACCATACAGCATGATGCCCGGACGTACATAATCAAAATGAAGTTCTGGCCAGTTAAAAATGGCAGCTGAATTGCAGCATGAAACCTCAATTGGCGCACAGCTTTCTTTAATGCTGAGTAGTTGTTGGATTTGTTGCTGATTCATTGGATGTTCTGGAACATCGGCATTGGCAAAATGCATTGCAAGTACACAATGGAAACCTTCAGTTTTTAAACGTGTGATGACATCAATAATTTCATCTATTTTAAAACCTAAACGGTTCATTCCACTATTGAGTTTGATCCAGACTTTTAAGCCTTGTTGAATATATTCAGCTTTATATTGTAATAACCATTCTACTTGCTGCTGATGATGTACGACACATTCAAGTTGATGTTGTAAAACAGCATGCATTTCATTGGCATTGAAAATACCTTCAATAAGGGTAATCGCATGCTTTGAGCCTTGAGCACGAAGCTCGAGTGCTTCTTCCAGAGTGGCAACTCCGAAAGCATCGGTGTTATTTAAGGCTGCTAAACAGTCTTTGACTCCATGTCCATAGGCATTGGCTTTGACCATACTCACGATTTTTGAGTTTGGTGCAAGTTGTTTGACACGGTTTAAATTATATTGCAGCGCAGCGCTATCAATATAAACTGTTGCTTGGCGCACCCTGATTTCTCCTTTGGGATGGCATGGAAAAATTTTTAAAGAGGATAAATAGTCAAATAATTAAGACATTATTCCTCATCATCATACTGACTGTAATACTCAGGTGAGAGGTTACTAAAGCGGGTATATTGACCTTCAAAAGCCAAACGAACTGTTCCAATCGGGCCGTTACGCTGTTTACCAATAATAATTTCGGCAGTACCAGCTTCTTTAGATTCTTTATTGTAGACTTCATCCCGATAGATAAACATGATCAAATCGGCATCCTGCTCGATCGCACCCGATTCACGTAAGTCAGACATGACAGGACGTTTGTTGGGACGATTTTCCAGACTACGGTTGAGCTGAGACAGTGCTATAACAGGGCAATTCATCTCTTTCGCCAGTGCTTTTAAACTTCGTGAAATTTCTGAAATCTCGCCTACACGGTTATCACCCATGCCTGGGACTTTCATCAATTGCAAATAGTCGACCATAATGCAGCCAATTTTGCCATCATGCATTTTAGCAATACGTCGTGCGCGTGAGCGTACTTCCGTCGGGGGGAGTGCGGAGGAATCATCAATATAGAGATGCTTTTCCTGAAGCTGCAAGATCGTACCTGTGACTTTCGACCATTCATCGCCATCCAGTTTGCCTGAACGTAAATGCCCTTGGTGCACTTTGCCATAGGAGGAAATCAAACGCATTGCGATGGAATCCGCAGGCATTTCCATCGAATAAACCAGTGCAGGCAAATTACTATTGAATAAAACACTTTCGACTAAGTTCATGGCAAAAGTGGTTTTACCCATTGAAGGACGTGCGGCAACAATGATGAGATCACCTGCCTGCATCCCATAGGTTTTATTATCAAGTTCTAAGAATCCAGTCGTTAGACCTGTGATATTGCCATCAAGTTTAGAAAGCTCATCGAGTTTGCTAATAACATCAGCAGTCACTGAGCTAATCGATTTTGGTCCCGCGTCTTTCTTATTGTTATTATGTTGTTCTGCCAATGAAAAAATATTGGTTTCAGCCAAATCCAAAATTTCACTGACTGCACGACCCTTAGTGTCATAAGCATTTTGCAAAATATCAGTACTGACTTTAATCATACTACGCAGTGTAGAAAACTCTTTAATTTTGCCTGCATAAGTTTCCAGATTGTAAAAACTCGACGGAGAGTCCGCCATAAGCTGCATTAGGTATTCTTCACCGCCAATGGCATCAAGTAAATTCTGCTTCACCAACCAGTCATTGACCAATACTGCATCATAAGGTGAGTTTTCTTGTGCCAGTTTCTCAATGGCACGGAAAATATATTTATGACGGGTTGCATAAAAATCACTTTCTTTGAGTAAATCACCTACTTGTTCAAATGATTCAGCAACTGTCATCAGCGCTGCAAGTACTGCTTGTTCAATGGCAAGGTTATGCGGAGGAGTACGAAATTCTTTTAGTTGACCTGAGTCATTCACTTTATTCTCTGTATTGGGAGAATTTTTTGTAAAATTGGCATTCGCCTGCGACATAACAAGACCTAATCAAAAGATGAAACGATACCGATGGGCTATCTTAATCCAAATAAAGGTCATCGGGACAATTTAATTCGGTGAAAATTGTATAAGTGGCGAAAAATTGTAGTGGTCGCGTGAGAGCTGATGCGATGCGTTTCATTTGAGTATCGAATCATGTCTCATAAAGGTATTACAGCCAGCACGTATTTAGCGAAGCGGTATTTGCAAATGGATGAAATCGAATTGCAGATCAGTTTGGAAATAGGGCAGTTAAGCATTCAAGAAAAAGGCATCTGATAAAGATGCCTGCTTTATTTAAGGCTATTTAACCCGAAATATAATGTTGTAATTGATCAATTAAGTTTTTTTGGTCTTGCATGGCTGCTTTAACTAAATCACCAATGGAGATGAGTCCAACCAACTTTTTCTCTTCAACCACAGGTAAATGACGTAAATGTCGGTCTGTCATCAGTTGTAAACATTCTTCAACTGTATTTGAACGTGAAATAGTTAAAACCTTAGCAGTCATAATTTCACTCACCGTCGTATCATAAGAAGAGCGTTCCATCAGGGCAACTTTGCGGGTGTAATCACGTTCAGACAAGATTCCAACGACTTCATTATCTTGAGTGACAACTAATGCTCCAATCCCTTTTTCTGCCATGATCGAAATTGCTTCAAGTACGGTTGCGTCTGGCGAAACAGTATAAATGGCTTGTTCAGCTTTATCTTGTATAACTTGAGCAACGTTTGTCATCTTTTATGTCCCTCTGGCTAGTGTTATCGTTTTAAATTAACTTAGCGCGATTTGAAGAAAATGCAAAGCCTTTGAAAGTATAAATGAATAATATTTTGCCAAATGGCGTTGGCGTTTTGTATTGAGTTTTACCGATTAAAACTCAATACAAATTATTTTATGCAATTTTTAAATTCGATGCGGGTGCAAAGAAAAAATGCCGCATTTGTTGTGTCGATAATTTAAATTTGCGTTGATTCGAATTAAACAAAGCGGGCGTCACGTTTAAACGGGTCAATGTAGGTAATAAAGATTCCTGAAAATCTTGGGGCGTAATTTTTTTGGGGACATAATTTGGCCAGTGTTTTTTAGCATAACGATGTGCTTGCACACCATTGAGCCAAAAAGGAAAAACAAAATCATCTTGATCTGATTTAATTGCCCAGCCTTGATGGTATAAACCCCAAAGTGCGCCGCAATACATCATGGTTTTTAAAATAGAAATTTTAATTATCAAGTCTTTAGATACAGGATTTAACTGTGTATAGGTTTTCATGGTTTTGCTGCGATTTAAATTCGTGTTTATTATAAAAAATAAATACTTAATTTCAGTTACTCGTTTGCTTTAAATCGTAATAAAGTTTTACAGCGGCATTAAAAAACGCCACCTAGGTGACGTTTGATTATGCTTGCATGGTGGCCATTCGTTGCCAGTATTGTGCTTTCAATGAATCTCGTTCTACACGAAAGCCTTGGTAGTAAAGTTCAGCCAGAAACATCGCTGCTTTACCGTGTCCTGCACGTGCTGCATCTTCAAGCTGCTTCACAGCGTCTTGAAAGTTCATCTGTGATTGAATTGTATTGACCGCAGATGCGTACACATGTTCTAAGTCATGATGAGAAATTTGTTGAATCATATTAAAAACTCCTTATAGTTGTAATTATGATCACATCAACTCGGCTTACTTGCCTCGCAAAACTAATTTAGCAGTTGATTGTTAAACTAATATTACAATAAGCGTGATAAGTCAAGTAATAAATGGGGCGTGTTGCCCGAATTACAAGCTTACATGATTAAACATTCAACAAAAATATTTTTTAGTAAAATCAATATAACAATTAAATATGACATGACAAGGAGAACAACATGCTAACAACGGTCGATGGTTTTAATTTTGAAGTTCCTCCAGATGAGTCTCAAATTGTGGCTTTGGCACAATATCATCGTAAACAACTTGATGAGGCCATATTTCATCAAGAAATTCATTTAGGTGATTACTGTCTGGCACAGCGTAAGCGTGTGCATGATTTTACTCAACAGCTTGATCCACAAACCAAGGCATGGTTTTATCGCGTCTATGATGGTGAATTATTGCGTTTGGCGGATGAAGAAGACTTGCATCCAGCAGATGCAGAAACAGGCCTGAGCTATTTCGCTATTTTGATTGTCTTGGCGATTATTGCCTTTATTTTATATTTTGCCGTTATTCGTGCGTTAATCAGCTAAATTTTATTGTTTGTTCTGATGTCAAAGTACCTAATCTTCTATTTTGTTAGGAGAATGAGGCACTTTGACTTGTGTGCAACTGAAATGAGCCATACACTACATCCATTCGAGGTAAGGTATGCTCATATCAAAATATAATTTTTTAAAATTTGTAAATGAAATCAGATTAGATCGCATTTACAACAGCATCGTCGCCATCATGATTATCGCGATGTTACTGTTGGCTTTTATTGCATTACAACGTCCTATTTCTCATCCACAATATCAAATCGTCGTGAATTTATCCGACATGGCCAATAATCCAGAAACTCAAAAAATGGCACGTCGGTTATTGCATGAACAGACGATTAACCGCGCGGAATATTTTAAATTGATGCGGGCGTATCAGTTTGAGAATGCAAAGGCTCGGCACTATCCTGCGATGGCTTTAGAGGATGAATAATCTGTGGATTAATCTGTACAGGCTTAATCGGTTCTAACTGATTTTGAAGGTCTTTTAATAATTGCTCTTTATCTAGCTTTTCACTGGCAACTATGACTGTAAGATGATCAGGGTGAATGTGCGTTCTAATTGCCCGTTGTACGTCTTGTGCTGTCAATTTTCTAAGATGTTCTGGATACTTCGATAAATAATCTGAGGGTAATCCATAAAAACCAATGGAGCCAAGTTGTGCATTAATATTGGCATTGCTGCTATAGGTCATTGGAAAAGCCAGTAACATTCCACTTCGTGTTTCTTCAAGCTGTTTTTTATCGATAGGTTGTTTGACAAAATCAACCAAAGTTTGATGTGCAACCTGAATACTATCCATCAGCTGATCTTGTTGAGTTGAATAGTTTAAACTAAAAATGCCACTTGTCTGCGTAAAGCTAAATGTACTATATGCACCATAAGTATAACCACGTTTTACCCGAAGCTCTTTCATGAGCAATGAGTTAAATCCTGAACCACCTAGCATTTGATTGGCAAGTTCTAGAGCTAGCTGATCTGGATCATTTCGACTTACACCCACATGTCCCATCGTGACATAGCTTTGTGTGGACTGATAAGGAATGTGCTGAATGTTAAAGCCCTGCTGTAGTTTGGGTTGAACAAGCGGCGGTGCAGCATGGCCTTGGGGTAAGGATTGAATGATTTTAATACTGAGATCACTGGCTTGTTGTGTAGTGAGTTGTCCTGTCATGGCGATATTCATATTTTGTGCGACCAGTAACTCTTGGCGAAACTGTTTGAGCAATGAAGGAGTAATCTTACGAATGCTGGCATGAGTTCCCGTGATTGGTTCTGCATAGGGGTGTGTTCCATATAAAGTACGATAAAGTTTAATATCAATTAAACGATTCGGATTTTCTTGCAGCTGGCGTTGACCGACTTGCGTATTGCTATATATAAGATTTAAGCTGGATGGATTAAATGTTGCATGATTAAGCACCTCTAGCATGAGGTTGATAGCGGACTGCATTTTTTGGGGATCTGACATCACTCGTAAACGCACGACAAACATATCTCGATATGCTTTGACACTAAATTGTGCACCAAGTTGTTCAAAGGTATTGGCGATTTGGGCAGCAGTATAATTTTCAGTTCCTTCAGTCATCAGATTAGCAGCCATATTGGCAATACCAAATAAACCTTTGCCTATACGCTCATCTTGTGCCGAACCCGCATTAAAGGTAAGTTGTATATCCACAATCGGCAATGCTTGTGATTCAACAAATAGTGTTCGCACTTGATTGGCATTTTTTAGATCATGTACATACGGTGCTTGTTCAGCAGTGCTTTTCGAAATATTTTTGAGACTACTCAGTTGTGAAATGGATTTTAGTTGAGACGGATCATCTTGTTCAGCAACACTTTGATCCACAATATCTGCAAAGGCTGGACTAGAGAGCAGGAATGTCAACATGAGCATGAGTAGGGTATTGTTCATTATCAATCCTTTATTTTTCTTGTTCTGGTTCTAGGTATAAAGTGGTGAGATTGCTTTTAACAAAATAAGCATTAGCTACTCGTTGAATATCTTGTGGTGTTACCGTCTGATAATGTTCAGGCAAATCATCCACCAGTCGATAACTCAAACCATTAACTTCAAGTAATCCAATCATATGTGCTTGACCAATAATATCGTCTTGGCTATAGATCAGATTGGAAACAAAATTATTGGTGACACGCTCTAGTTCAACGGGTTCAATTAGTTCAGTTTTAAGCGAATCTATTTCTTTTTGAATGGCTTCTTGAGCAGATGAGAGACTGATCCCATCCGCAGGCAAGGCGGTAATCGTAAATAAACTGTCACCACGATTATAAGGATCATAATTGATACTTATCGAGCTAAGAATTTTTTTGTCACGTACCAGTTTTTGTTGCAAACGTGAAGAAATATTGCCATCCAAAAGTGCCTGAATAATTGTTAGTGCATAGGCATCTTGCGGATTTTTGGCGGTCTTGATAGAACGAACATTCCAAGCCATATATAAATTCGCTACATGGACAGGCAATTCAACTTCCATGTGTCGATAGCCCACACGATCAAATTCCAACACGTCATTGCGCTCGCCTGAAACCTGTTTGGGAATCTGTCCGAAATACTTTTGAACCTGTTTGAGCGTTGCCTCTGCATCCACATCACCAATAATCACTAAGGTGGCATGATTAGGGCTATACCAGGTTTTGTACCATTGTTTAAGGTCTTCTAACTGAATGTTTTGCAGATTTTTCATATAACCAATTACAGGTTGCCGTGCATGACTGGTGGGGAAAGCCAGCCATTTAAAACGTTCAAAAGCGAGTGCGCGAGGATTATCGTCGGTACGTTGACGACGTTCTTCCATGACCACATTCATTTCAGTTGCAAAATCGCTTTGACGTAATACCAGATGGGTCATCCGATCTGCTTCAAGTTCCAAAGCCATAGGTAGATAAGCTTTGGGATAAAGTTGATAATAATTGGTATAGTTGCTTGAAGTTGCCGCATTGACTCGACCACCATAAATGCGACTTAAACGGGTAAACTCATTATCAGGAACTTTGGTCGTTCCTTTAAACATCATATGTTCAAGCGCATGAGAGACTCCTAAAATATTGCCTGATTCGTCACTGCTACCGACGGCATACCAAATTTGACTAATTGCAATCGGGGCACGATGATCTTCTCGAATAATCACTTTCAAACCATTGGTGAGTGTGGTTTCAAAAGTAGTGCGTCCAAGTTGGCTTTGTGTTTCTGCATGACTCGTAGTCAGCGTTAAGAAAATTAAAGAAAAATGAAGTACAGGGAGTTTAAGACATTGTCGTAACGATTTGAACACAAGCCGTCCATAGGTATTTCTCATATTTCAATCTATTTTTAAAAAAATAACGTTTAAACTCAAGAATATCCTGTTGTGTTTTAGTGAAGTTTCTTTATCTGGATGATCGCAAAACACCTTGTAATACCAATCATTTGCAGGGCTAATTGCACTTTAAAAGCAGTTTGAATAAGCTCAGGCAATACAGAGAATCTGTGCTAAACTCTTTGTTTTTTAACCCGCTGCTTTTCAAGGGAATCGGTATGCAACAGCAATCGAATATGCAAAATAAATTCTTGATTGATGCTGACATTGGGGATGACGATGTCACATTACCAAACTTACCTGCTGTCAATGTTCCAATTATTGATGATGCTGTAAAAACACAAGAATCCGCTTTACCTGCTGCTGTTAAATCTGAAACCTCTGATCTTGAAGATGCTGAGCAAAGTTCGGCTGAGACCCAATCTAAAGGTGGCTTCTTTAGCCGTATGAAAGATGGATTGACCAAAACTCGCCGTAATTTGGCTGATGGTATGGTCAATATCCTGATTGGCGGTAAAGAGATCGATGATGAGCTTTTAGAGGAAGTTGAAGAGCAATTATTGGTTTCTGACATTGGCGTAGATGCTACCAAAACCATTATTACCAATTTGACTGAGCGTACTGCGCGTGGTGACTTGATCTATTCACATTCACTTTATAAAGCGTTGCAGGAAGAACTGGTGGCTTTGCTTGCACCAAGAGTTAAACCTTTACATATCGATCCAAATAAAACACCTTATGTGATTTTAATGGTCGGCGTAAATGGCGTAGGTAAAACTACAACCATTGGTAAATTAGCCAAGCGTTTACAAGGCGAAGGTAAAAAAGTCATGTTGGCAGCAGGAGATACCTTCCGTGCTGCGGCGACTGAACAATTACAAATTTGGGGTGAGCGCAATAATATTCCAGTGGTGGCACAAGGGCATGGTGCAGATAGTGCATCGGTGATTTTTGATGCTTTTGAAAGTGCACGCGCGAAAGGAATTGATGTATTAATTGCCGATACAGCAGGTCGTTTGCATAACAAAAGTAACCTGATGGAAGAGCTTAAAAAAGTCAAACGTGTGATGCAGAAAATTGATGCGACTGCACCGCATGAAATTATGCTCGTGGTAGATGCTGGCACAGGACAGAATGCTATCAATCAGGTTCAGGAGTTTGATCAGGCAGTTGGTTTAACAGGAATTACCATTACTAAACTGGATGGTACAGCGAAAGGTGGAGTGCTGTTTAATATCGCCAGTCGTACCCATGTACCTATTCGTTTCATTGGTGTTGGTGAAAAAATTGATGACTTACGTCCATTTTCAGCCAAATCTTTTGTGGCAGCATTATTTGAAACCGATAAATAATCTGATCTAAACTTTGAAACTCCACTTCGTGTGGAGTTTTTTGTTTTGATGATGCGCTAAAGTATGAAACTGTTCTAAAAATAAAACAGTATGTAATAAAATTAGTAATGAAGCCGCCATAAGAGTTGCATAAACTAATCATCATTCCAGATCACGACCGATTAGGTCAAATGTACACAGGACATAACAAATGACATCGTTCTTAGATAAAATTAAAAATCGTCGCAGTATCTATGCAATCGGAAAAAATGTTGCATTAGAACAAGCTGAGATTGAGCAAATCATTAAAGATGCTGTAAAACACAGTCCATCTTCATTCAACTCACAGTCTTCACGTGTAGTGATTCTATTTGGTGATTCGCATCATAAATTTTGGGAAATTGTACGTGAAACTTTAAGAAAAATTGTTCCTGAAGCTGCTTTTGCTGCGACAAGTGGCAAGCTTGATAGTTTCTCCGCGGGTTTTGGTACAGCGCTATTCTATGAAGACCAAGCGGTGATTAAAGGTTTACAAGAACAATTTGCATTGTATGCAGATAACTTCCCAGTTTGGTCTGAACACTCAACTGCGATTGCACAATTTGCAGCGTGGACAGCATTGGCAGAACATAATGTCGGTGCGTCACTTCAACACTACAATCCAATTGTGGATGATGAAGTTGCAACAACTTTTGGTATTCCACATAACTGGAAACTTCGCGCGCAATTGGTCTTTGGTTCAATTGAAGCAGAAGCGGGCGATAAAGATTTTATGAGCGATGATGAGCGTTTTAAAACCTTTAACTAAGTTTGATATTCTTTTTCAACATCAAGAGCGCGTTTACGCGCTCTTTTTTTTATGAGGATGTATTGGAAGTTAGGTTTAGTATTGATGCATACACCTGATGACTAAGTTATTAAATATTATTATAAAATTTAATAACTTAGTCATATGTTTGAAATATTTGTCATAAAATTGTCACAACTGCGCTGCATAGTGCTCATGATTTAAAAAAATGTAGAGAAATCCGACAATGACTTCAAAATTCACACTTGCCGCATTAAGTTTATGTTTAAGTAGCTCTGTTTTTGCAGCTGCGACGATTACGGCTCCAGAGGAAATCGTAATACTGGCGGTCAATGACCAAGAGGTGAATTCAGGGTTATTGCGTAAAAAAGAAAATGATTACAAAGTTGATGCTGGCGAAATCAGTATTAGTGTTCGTTATCAGGAGTTTTTTCAGCATTTAGATGGTGAGCACGATATTGTTAAATCTGGAATAGTAACGTTAAAAACGCCACCTCTAAAAGATGGAGCAACTTATCAACTAGATTTGGTTAATGCGCCGTCAAATTTTGAAGATGCAAAAAAATACGCTGAACAACCAACAATTGGTCTTTATAATGCAAATCACCAATTACTTGTTCAGCAAACAGGTGCAAATACAGAAGCTAAGCCTTGGTTTAACAGAGGGCTTTTTGGCAAAGCTTATGATTTAACTCAAACTAAATCTGCACCAGCAAATCAACCTGCACCCGTATATGCAACTCAAACTGTAGTGGCTAAAGAAAGCGTTGCTGTTCCAACCACAGTGATCAACCCTCAAGCTTCGAATGCAGTTAAAAGCAACGATCAACAATTGGTTGAGTTATGGCAAAAATCTTCAAAAACAGAACGCCAAAAATTTATGGCGTGGCTAGCAGGGCAGTCGAATTAAGATAAATCTTAGGCATAAAAAACCTCCGAAATTTCGGAGGTTTTTTATTGAGTGACTATTATTTAACAAACCATAGATAATAACCAATCAACATCAGTGGCCATGAGATGTAAGGACTAAATAACCATTTCCACAACCAAAATTGGGGAATGTAGCCTACACCATGAATAAAGCCGCCTGAAATTCCTAGCATAACCAGCATAAGAACACTGTGATTGTAGTGTCCGTTTGCATCTAGCATCATGCCAGGATGGACCAACAAAACAGCTGCAAGTGGCAATGCCAACAAAAATGAAATTACCATCGCAATGGTCTGCGCTTTACTTCTTTTTACTGTTGTCACTGCTTCAGCCATAATGTTATTCCTCATCTAAATTTTGATGATGCTCAATATAAAGAGCGCTTAGAACACCTGCAAAACAAGCCATCAATATTCCAAGAATCCATGCGAAATACCACATATATTTCTCCTCGTGACCTTAGTACAAACTATGTGAATTAGCTTGAATGTCTTTATTGGTAATGACGCCCCACATTTTATAGTAGCACCAGAAGGTATAACTTAATACGATCGGTACAAAAATACATGCAGCAACAGTCATAACGCCCAGTGTTTTATGGCTTGAAACAGCATCCCACATAGTGAGGCTAGAAACAGGGTTGATGCTAGATGGCATAAGGAACGGAAATAATGCAAAACCAGCAGTTAAAATAGTTCCAACAATCGCTAAAGCAGACCCAAGAAAGCTTAATCCTGCTTTATTTTTACTCGAAGCAAATAAAGCAATCAGACCACCAAGAATACCCACAATAGGCGCAACCATAGTGATTGGATACTGGCTATAGTTATTTAACCAACCATGATTCGCATTGGTCACCACTTCTTTTGCTAAAGGATTTGCAACACCGTTGGTATCAAAAGGTTGTACCAAGGTATAACCTTCAATATTACCGAAATAAAGCCAAGCACCAGCAGCAATAAAGCAAACAAGGTATACAACAGACATAATTTGAGTTGCTTTAGCCGCACGGCGATGTAGTGCAGCATCTGTACGCAGCATGAGCCAAGCTCCACCGTGGGCACACAACATAGCAACACTCACTAGACCACATACCACGGAGAAAGGATTAAGTAGACCGAAGAAATTACCATCATAGTGAGAACGGACAGTTTCATCCAGACTAAAAGGTACACCAACCAGCATGTTGCCGAATGCTACACCAAATACAAGTGCTGGAACAAAACTACCAATACAAAGTCCCCAGTCCCAAGAGTTACGCCATTTGGTATTTTCAAGTTTAGATCGATAATCAAAACCAACAGGTCTTAAGAAAAGTCCAAACAGAACGAGCAATAAGGCCCAATACATCCCCGAGAAAGCGACCGCATAAACCATTGGCCATGCTGCAAAAATTGCACCACCCGCAGTAATTAACCAGACCTGATTACCATCCCAGTGCGGAGCAATCGTATTGATTGCCACACGACGTTCATTATCAGTTTTACCGACGAAAGGCATCAAAATCATGGCACCCATGTCGAAACCGTCAGTTAGGGCAAGCCCAATCAGGAGTACCCCGACCAAGACCCACCAAATTATTTTTAGGAGTTCATATTCGATCATGATTGAGCCTCCTCAGCGACCAAATTCGAGTTCTCTTGTTTTTCAAAGTGGTATTTACCAGTATGAAGTGAGCTTGGACCTAAGCGTGCAAACTTGATCATTAGATACATTTCAATAATGAGCAGTACTGTGTAGAACGCTGCAAGTGCAATGATTGAGCCCCATACATCTCCAGTACTTAAACTAGATGCTGAGAGGTGAGTAGGTAATACTTCACCGATCGTCCAAGGTTGACGACCACCTTCTGCTACATACCAGCCAGTTTGAGCCGCAATCCACGGTAATGGCAAAGCAAACAAAGCAAACTTAAGTAACCATGGTTTATCTTCAGCATTGCGTTTAGCCACAGACCATGCCGCCAAGATGAAGAGCAAGAGCATGAGGAAGCCACAAGCAACCATGATACGGAACGTAAAGAATAAAGCAGGAACGTTCGGAATACTGTCTTTTACAGCAGATTGAATATTGGCTTCAGTCGCATCAGTGACATTTTCGGTATATTTTTTCAATAATAAACCGTAGCCTAAATCTTTCTGGTTTTCTTTAAACGAGTTAAGCAAATCTGGAGATTTATCGCCTGCGCGAAGTTTCTCAAGCTCGCTATACGCCACCATACCATTACGAATGCGTAGTTCATGTTCTTTCATCAAGTCGGTAATACCAGTGACTTGCTGATCGGTTGAACGTGTTGCAATTAGACCTAACGCGTAAGGAATTTTAATCGCATAATCAGTGCGCATTTCTTGCTGATTTGGGATACCAAATAGAGTAAAACTGGCTGGTGCTGGTTGAGTTTCCCATTCGGATTCAATAGCGGCAAGTTTTGCTTTTTGGACATCACCTAATTCATAGCCAGATTCATCACCTAGTAAAATAACCGATAATGTAGAAGCTAAACCAAAAATAGCAGCAATGGCGAAAGAGCGACGGGCAAAAGGCAAGTCACGTTTTTTCAACAGGTAATAACTAGAAATCGCTAATACAAAGATCGCACCAGTGACATAGCCTGCCGAAACAGTATGTACAAATTTAACCTGAGCGACAGGGTTAAAAATAAGCGCTGCGAAATCGGTCAGTTCCATACGCATGGTTTCATAGTTAAATGCAGCACCGACAGGGTTTTGCATCCAGCCATTTGCGACCAAAATCCATAATGCGGACATATTTGAACCAATAGCAACTAACCATGTCACACCAAGATGCTGTACTTTTGATAAACGATTCCAGCCGAAGAAGAACAAACCAATAAAAGTCGATTCTAAAAAGAAAGCCATTAGACCTTCAATCGCCAGTGGCGCACCAAAAATGTCACCTACATAGTGTGAATAGTAAGCCCAGTTAGTACCAAACTGGAATTCCATAGTCAGACCAGTCGTTACACCTAAAGCAAAGTTGATACCGAAAAGTTTTCCCCAGAACTTAGTCATATCTTTATAAATTTCTTTACCAGAAATGACATATGTCGTTTCCATAATGGCAAGAAGAAAAGCAAGGCCTAAAGTCAGAGGGACAAAAATGAAGTGATACATTGCGGTCATAGCGAACTGGAACCGCGAAAGATCGACCACGCTTTCAGAAATCATCAACGTGTCTCCTTGATTTGGGAATTTGTGCCAGCGATACGCTCGGCAACTTGATTGTCAAAATTTTTAGGGATAGTAGGGGCGTCAAACCAGATATGTTTAATTGTCAGTAAAAGAACAATCTTAATTATTAATATGATTGTAATTTCTTTGACTAAACGTTGATTAAAATCTTTTTTCATTAAGCTCATATATACAAGCCTATCTGGATGGATTAACTATATTATTAATGACATAAACAAAAAAATAAACAATTAAAACAATTAAAATAAAAATATATTATTAATTTGTTTTATATCAAATATTTATGAATATATTTTTTAATTTTAAAATAATGAAAAGTATATTAAAGCAGTCGTATTTGGGTTGAAATAAATCAGACTAAAATGGTTGTATTTAATGTTTTAAATCCGACTAAAATAGTATTAATTAAATTTCAGAAAAAATTAAATAACCAACTAAAATGGTCGGATTGTAGTTATGTGGGTGTTGCTAAATATCGAGATTAAATTTTTAATTTACTCATTATATTTGAATGATCCTAAGTCAATTTTTCTTATTGATTAAAAGATATACAAGATTATTGTTGTGGTGTAAATAAGTGATTTGATACTGCAATTTTTTTTGCGATGTAGTGTGTTTGTTTAAAACGAATTAAAATCACTTGTGAACGAAATTCTAATTCCCCAAATTCTGGTTCAACTTGTACATAATGAATCTGACCAAATTCGTCCCGAATTCGGGCTTGTGCTGAAAATCCTGGACGAGCATTGCCGCTTGAGATGGTTGCAAGTCGCCCAAGTAGACTGGTGTTGTGATGTTCGATCTGTGGCTTGATGACTTGATCAAGACAGTGGATCATAAATACCGTAAAGAAGATGGCAATAATCAGTGCAGGCAAAATCAGATAGAAGGGCGAAACAAAGCTGTGCTGTTTGGCAAAAAAAGCAAGTTGTAAAAAATAGCCAGCAAAACTGAAATTGATTAAAAGAAAAACAAGAATGAGAACTTTTGAAAACTTGACATTAAGCAGTGGCGAATACACAAGCCAATTTGGAGAAACTTTCTGAATAATTGTACTGGGACGTATCCCAATATAAATCCCAATAGTTTCTGCCATGCTGAGAATAATTAAAGCAACCACACTTAAATGAAAAGGAAGCAAGTCGTAGTTGAAGAAAAATTCTGACATGGCAAAAACCTGAGAAATTATTCTGTTAAGTAAATTCCACCATCTGAATGTATCTGAATTTCAACTTTCGTCAAAAACTCACCCAAACAAGGGCCAGAAATACATTCACCCGTTTCTACATTAAACAGCGCACCATGTGTTGAACACTCGATAAATTCCTGATCTTGATCTAGAAATTGATTTTCCAGAAATTCAAGTTCAACTTGTAGGTGTGGGCAGATATTTTGATAAGCAAAAAAACCGCCATCACGTTGCGTAATAAAAATAGTCTCTCCCTGAGGCGTTTCATAAGAACGCGCTTCACGTTCAGGGATATCCTCGGTCATGCAAATTTTTTCCATATTTATGCACATTCAGTCTGGAAATTTTTAAGCAGTTTAGCATAGTTTTCAATATCTAAACGCGGGCCATATTGGGCAACCACTTCACTTGAAATCAAAATAGCAAGCTGAGTTGCATCTTCAAGAGACATGTGTTGATTAAGGGCATATAAGAATGCACCTGCAAAGGCATCACCCGCACCATTGGCATCAACAGCAGTAACACGACGACCACCTAAATGAAAATGTGTGTTAGCTGAATATACCGAAGCACCTTTGGCGCCTTGTGTAATGACAATGGTATGATTTTTTAATTTCAATTTGGCAAAAGCTTCATCCAATGTATGCGTTTCTGTATACATGAGCGCTTCTTGTTCATTACAGAACAACACATCAACGCCTTCATCAATCAGTTCATTGAGACCTTCGCGGGCATATTGAACCATCGCAGGATCCGAAAGCGATAAAGCAATTTTGACTCCATGTTCACGTGCAATCTGGCGTGCTTGTTTGACAGCTAGTCGAGCTGAAGGACTAGTCGAAAGATATCCTTCGATGTAAAGCCATTTTGCTTTTTTTAACGGTTCGTAATCGACCTGTTCCGCAGAAAGCTCGGTGGTGATCCCTAAATAAGTATGCATGGTACGTTCTGTATCTGGGCTAATCAGTACCATACAAGTACCCGTTACGCCATCCGTTTTTGATTTTGTGGAAGTGTAAATATCGGCGTCATTTAAACCATCAAGGTAAATTTGACCGAG
Source organism: Acinetobacter sp. 479375 (assembly GCF_000581715.1). Classification (NCBI taxonomy): domain Bacteria; kingdom Pseudomonadati; phylum Pseudomonadota; class Gammaproteobacteria; order Moraxellales; family Moraxellaceae; genus Acinetobacter; species Acinetobacter sp. 479375. Next base: position 313,710 of record NZ_JEZN01000001.1, read on the forward strand.
TTCGTCATTTCCAACTCGACAGGCATAAAAAGCAGAACTACCTAAAGCACTAAACGCGACCGTTGTGTTTGCCGCAGATCCACCACTGGCTTGACCTTTATAATCCTGAGAATTGAGCAGGTTTTGATATAATGCGGCTTGAGTTGGACCATCCGTTAACTGCATGGTGCCTTTTTGCAAGCCTTGTTGAATTAGAAAATCATCAGAAATTTTAAATTCCTGGTCAATAAGTGCATTTCCAATTGCAAAAAGGTCAACAGTTGCCATGATTGTCTTCACAGGTAAAATCAAAGCACACAGTTTACACGATTGTTCAGTTTTACTGTAGTTCGATGAATAAATTTCATTATTGAAGCAGATGGACTGTCTTTATTTACTAAACTGCGTTGTTTGAAAAATGGGCTATAGCTTTTTTATTGATGAGCAAAGTCATTATCGAAAGGACATGTGATGATGTTCACTCGGGAACAGGTAATTCTATGAAAATTTAAAATAAAGTATGAATTTTTATAAAGTGGCTCGAATAGCCACAAAAATACAGCAAAACAAAGAAATTGTGTCAGATTAAAACTACCAAAATGGCATCTGACTAAGGCTATAATGGAGACCAATTATCAAAGCGAAATTTTAGGAGATCACATGACGGTAGATGTCACTGGAACTATTAATCAAACTGTACATCCTGCGTTTCAGTTGGTACGTCAACATCATGTTAAAGCTTTGGATATTTTAGTTTCTGAATATGCTCATAAAGTGACGGGCGCTGTTCATTATCATTTAGCCACTTCACATGATGAAAATGTTTTTTTAGTGGCATTTCGTACCCAACCGATGGATTCAAAAGGTACAGCACATATTCTTGAGCATACGGCACTGTGTGGTTCAGAGAAATTTCCTGTACGTGATCCATTCTTCTTGATGATTCGCCGTTCATTAAATACATTTATGAACGCATTCACGGCGGCAGACTGGACGGCTTATCCATTTGCAACACAAAATAAAAAAGATTTTCAAAACTTATTATCTGTTTATCTGGATGCTGCGTTTGCAGCAAATTTGAACCCGCTTGATTTTGCTCAAGAAGGGATTCGTATTGAGTTAGAAAATGGCGAACCTGTTTATAAAGGCGTGGTATTTAATGAAATGAAAGGCGCGATGAGTGCACCTTCAGATCAGCTTTATCACCAACTGGCTTATCATTTATTTCCTGAAACGACTTATCATTATAATTCTGGTGGTGATCCGAAAGACATTCCAGATTTAAGTTATGAGCAATTGGTCAATTTTTATAAGTCGCATTATCATCCAAGCAATGCGGTGTTTATGACTTTTGGAAATCAAAGTGCTTATGATCTGCAAGAGCAATTTGAAAAACTGGCTTTGGCAAAGTTTGAAAAGGGTACGACACTTTATTCAACCCCAGAAAAACGTTTGACCGCACCGATTGAAGTGACTGAAACCTATGCAGTCGATAGCGAAGATTTAACTGACAAAACCTATCATGTATTGGCTTGGTTATTACCTCAAGCCAGCGATATCAAGTTACGTTTGGGAATGCGTCTGGTCGAAGGTATTCTGCTTGAAAATTCTGCTTCACCATTGCGTCACTATCTGGAAACTTGTGGTTATGCCCAATCGACGGGTCCGCTCATGGGTGTGGATGATTCTAATTTTGAGATGACCTTCTATTGTGCTGTGCAAGGTTCAAATGCTGAGCATGCTGAAGAGTTTAAACAGGGCGTTCTCAAGGTTTTGCAGGATGTTGCCTCTAAACCGATTGATCAGGCCTTGGTTGATGCAATTTTGCATCAGATCGAATTGCATCAGCGCGAAATCAATGGCGATGGTATGCCTTATGGTTTGAGTTTGATCTTAAATGGTTTGGGCAGTGCGATTCACCATAATGATCCGATTCATGTTTGGGATGTAGATACTGCCATTGATCAGGTTAAAGAAGAACTCGAAGATCCGATGTGGTTGTCGAATTTGATTCAAACCTATCTTTTGGATAATTCACATCGTGTACAAATGACCCTGATCCCAGATGCTGAAAAGTCTGTGAAAGAGCAAGCGGATGAAAAAGCACGTCTGACAAAAATTGCTGAACATTTAACCGATGCTGATCGTGCTGAGATTGAGGCTAAAACCCAAGCATTAAAGGAGCGTCAGGATACACCTGATGATCTGGATTTATTGCCAAAAGTCGGATTAGAAGATGTTCCAGCAGATTTACACATTGTGCAGGGGCAACTTCGGGAAATTATTTCCAATCGGCATGATTATCCTCTGAATTTATATCATGCGGGAACCAACGGGATTTATTATCAACAGGTGTTGATTGAGATTCCAGAGGAAGTGGTGCAGTCGCCTTATTTTAGTCTATTGTCAATTTTGATGGGTGAAGTGGGTGCGGGCGAATATGATTATTTGACTCTGCAACAAGTACAGACGGCCTTGAGTGGTGGTTTGGGCATGGGCGCTTCATTACGTAGTAAAGTGGATGATAAAGGTAAAATTAGTGCGTGGTTGACATTGACCACCAAATCCTTAAATGAGCGATTAGATGCGATTGGTTTGTTAAAACTGGCTTTTGAAAAGCTTCGTTTTGATGAAAAAGATCGAATTATTGAGTTATTACAACAACGTAAAACACGTTGGAAATCACGTTTGTCTGGCTCTGGTCATAGCTATGCGATGCAAGCTGCATCACGCAATATGAGTGCATTGGCGCAGCGTGATTATCATAATACTGGCTTGGGTGCTTTAAACTGGCTAAGTGATCTGGTCGATGATATTGAACAAAACGATACGGCTTATGATCAATTGATTAATGAATTAAAAGCGATTCATTTGAAGCTGTTGCAAGCACCTAAACAGTTTTTATTAGTCTGTGAGGAACAACTTTCAGAACAGTTAATTGAAGAAATTCAAAATGTCTGGGATAAAGTTGAAATTGATACGCAGATTCCCGAAATTCAGAATATTTCGCATTCAGAAAATGATCATGATGAAGCATGGTTAATTCAGACCAATGTTCAGTTTTGTGCATCTGCTTATCCAGCCATTGAGGTTGCACATCCTGATGCAGCGCCGCTGATGGTACTCGCAGCCTATTTGCGCAATGGTTATTTGCACAGCGCGATTCGTGAAAAAGGCGGAGCGTATGGCGGTGGTGCAAGCTACGATGGCAATGCTTGTTCATTCCGTTTTTATAGCTATCGTGATCCACGTCTGGCTCAAACATTTAAAGATTTTGAAGCCAGTGTGGAATGGCTTTTGCATACACAGCAACAGCCCCATCAACTTGAAGAAGCCATTTTGGGATTGGTGTCGAGCATGGATAAACCTGGTTCACCTGCGGGTGAAGCCATAACGGCATGTTATGCGCTGTTGCATGCGCGTACACCAGCCTTTAGGAAAACTTTGAGAGAACGTTTGTTAAATGTCACGGTAGAGGATTTACAACGTGTGGCGCAACAATATTTAATTGATCAGAAACCCATAAAAGCTGTGGTTGCACCGTTTGCAAAACGAGAGCAACTTGAACAGCTCGGTTTTCAAATTAAACAAGTAGATTAAAAGAAAAACTGGAGAAACTTATGTCGTTCAAATCTTTTGAACGAACACCGCTACAACTGAGCATGCTGAGTATGCTCAGTTGTATGGGGGTGTCTGTTGTACATGCAGAAATGTCGGTGACATCGAATCAAACACCAAGCACTGTTGTTAAGACAGTTGAAGCACCTGCCGCACCAGCAAGTGCCAAAGCATGTGTCGCATTGGATTCAAATGCAGACCGTCTGGCTTGTTATGATGCGATTTTCAAAGCGCCTGTAGATACTCGAAACGCAATTGCAGCTCAGCTTGCTGCACCTGTTGAGCCTAAAGAGGATAAAGCGAAGCCTGAGACTTTAAAAGCCAAAGTTGAAGAGAAGGTGGGCAGTTTATTTGCATTGGAAGCTGACCCAATTGATCCGAATGTGTCTTTATTGGATAAACGTTGGGAACTCTCTGAAAAGGCAAAATTGGGCACATGGAATATCCGAGCATTCAAGCCAGTATATTTAATGCCAGTTTTCTGGACGACCAAGAAAAATGAATTTCCTTCAAGTCCAAACCCAAATAATACGGTGACAGAAAATCAAAATTTAGATTCGCTTGAGTCGAAATTTCAGCTTTCACTGAAAACAAAAGCTTGGGAAAACATCATTGGTAACAATGGCGATTTGTGGCTTGGATATACGCAGTCTTCACGTTGGCAGGTTTATAATGGTGACGAGTCACGCCCGTTTCGTGAAACCAATTATGAGCCTGAAGCAAGCTTAATGTTCCGTACCAATTATAAAGTATTTGGTTTAGATGGACGTTTGCTTGGTGTGACTTTAAACCATCAATCGAATGGTCGTTCTGATCCATTGTCGCGTAGTTGGAACCGTGTAATTTTTAATGTCGGATTTGAAAAAGACAATTTTGCTTTAATGCTACGCCCGTGGGCTCGTATTCAGGAAGATAGCAAAAATGACAACAATCCAGATATTGAGGATTATATTGGACGTGGTGATCTAACCGCATTTTATAAATGGAATGACCATGACTTTTCGTTAATGCTACGTCATTCTTTAAAAGATGGTGATGACTCGCATGGCGCTGCACAATTTGACTGGACATTCCCGATTAGTGGGAAGTTACGTGGACACTTTCAGGTGTTTGATGGTTATGGTGAAAGTCTGATTGACTACAATCATCGTGCTACGTATTTTGGTTTGGGTATTTCGCTGATGGATTGGTACTAATCCAATATAAACAGCATCATGATTTATGTTTTATCAAACGCTCAATAAAGTTATTGGGCGTTTTTTATTTAATCGATGTACTAAAAATTAAAGTCGATCATTAACCAATTTGAATGTCTGCACTCGGATGCTTAAGTCGACTTTTCTTGGGTGTTGCGATGAGATAAGCCAGCGTAAGGGGCCCTAAACGACCTGCAAACATCAGCAAACTCAGTACAAATAAGCTACCGTTATGTAATTCTCCTGTAACTCCACGAGATAAACCCACAGTGCAAGCCGCGGATACTACTTCGAAAAATAAATCCAGAAAATTTTTGTGTGGTTCCAAGATTAAGATTGTCATGAAACCGATAAAAATGAGACTTAACGTAATCACGACAACAGCCAGCGCTTTAAACGTACTTTCATAGGAAATAGAACGATTAAATACCCGAATCTCATCGTTTCGACGTAAAAAAGAAATAACACTCAATACTAAAATGAAAAAAGTACCGACTTTGATTCCACCTGCGGTACTGAGTGAGCCGCCCCCAATAAACATGAGAAACATGGTCAGTAGAGTGGAGCTATTCATCAAAGATGCGGTATCGATGGTATTGAATCCAGAAGAACGAGGCACAGTCGCCTGAAACCACGCATTTACGGCTTGCTCGCCTAGATTCATTTGCATGAGCGTCAGTGGATTATTGGCTTCAATTAACCAAATGAGTAAAAAACCACTGATATTTAAAACGGCAATGGTCGATAACACGACTTTGCTATTGGTGCTGAGCTTTTTCCAACGCTTATTTTGTTTGATATCCATCAATACCATAAAGCCAATGCCGCCAAGTATGTATAGGAAACTAATCGCAAGACATGCAAGATAATGACTTTGAAAAGTAACTAAGCTATCGGGGAATAAAGAAAATCCCGCGTTATTAAAGGCGGATACACTATAGAAAAAAGCATAATACAAAGCATGAGCGAATCCGAAGTCGGGTGTCCAGATTGACGTTAAAATGATGATTCCTGTGACTTCGAAGAATAAAGAATAAAAAAACACGGACTGTGCAATGGTGGTAACTTTAGATAAACTGGTCTGCCCCAAAGAATCCTGCGCCATCATTTGTTGCTTCAGTCCCAACTGTGGAGCAAGACTCAACGCTGCCAGTATAGCGAAAGTCATAAAACCGAGACCGCCACACTGAATCAAAAATAGCAAAATAAGCTGACCTGTAGTGGTCAGCGATTGACCGATATTAACAACGGAAAGCCCCGTAATAGTAACTGCGGAGGTTGCTGTAAATAAAGCATCCATCCAGCTTAAATTACCGTTATTGGCAAAAGGAAGCTTAAGTAAAAGTGTTCCAATGATGATAAAACTAAGAAATCCCAACGCCAAAAGAGAAGGTGGACTGAAATTAAAGGTTTTATTCTTAAGTTTAGCTTTCATCATAGCCTAGAAATCGTTTAGATAGTTTTTTGAGTGGTTCAAGATGACCTTCTATGATGAGAATATCTTTGGATTGTACCGCACAAGATGGTTCTGGATCGTAAATGATATCTTTACCGCGTTGTAATAAAATCGTTTTGATATGATGGGTGGCATCAATTAAACCTAATAAATGTACTCCGTTTAGATGTTTAGGAATTTCTACTTTGACAATGAAATGATCATCATTGAGTGCCATATACCGACTGACCATCGGATAGTTTAAAGCTTGCGCGACACGGACGCCCATATCTTCTTCAGGGTGAATAATTTTATCGACATGTAGATGTGACAAAATCATATGATGCGCTTTGGTTTTTGCTTTAACCCAAATTTTAGGAACACCTAAATTTTTCAGATGTAGCACACATAAAATACTGGCTTCAATATCTTCGCCAATCGCGACCACTACAGCATCACAGTTTTTAATATTGAGTTCTTCAAGCACATGTTCATCACTCGCATCGGCGATCACCGCATGTGTTAGTTGATCACCAATGTCTTCAACATTGCGTTTAATCGTATCTATTCCAATGACATCATGATTAAGCTGCGCAAGTTGTAATGCAACCGTTGCACCAAAACTACCTAAACCAATGACAGCGAATTGAGCCATAAAAAAACCTGATCTTTGTATAATAAGTTAAATTTTAAAATTTTGGATAATGCATAATGATGAAGTTAGTTTATTATTTTTGAATAAGTTTTAGTGCAAAGAAGTGTTAAAAAACCGATAAGGCAGGTTGATCCAAATCCAAATCGGTTTATGTTTGAAAACGCTGAAAAATTATTTCAAGAAACGCTGATAACCAATATTGGCTGTGATTTCTTCATAAGGGTACGTAATGTTTTCCAATGTTTCGATTAATACATCTGGATTTTCCTGCGTATCTGTCGCCTGTAATCCAACCAGTACGCGACCTTCGGCAGCGCCGTGATTGCGATAGTGGAATAAGCTAATATTATGCGTTGGACCTAAGCGCTCAAGGAAAGTAAGTAGGGCACCTGGGCGTTCAGGGAATTCAACACGGAATAAACGTTCATTTTCAATATTGGCATGACCACCAATCAAATATCGAATATGCAGTTTAGCCACTTCATCATCAGACAAATCATCGACTTCATACAATTCTTTAAGTGAATTAAAGATCTCGATACGTTCAGCCTGACCTGATTTTAGACTGATGCCAACAAATACCTGAGCTTGGTTGCTATCACTTGCACGATAATTAAATTCGGTAATATTACGGCCATGTAAAGCACGGCAGAAATTTAAAAATGCGCCTTTTTGTTCAGGAATGGTGACTGCAAAAATAGCTTCTTTATGTTCACCCAATTCAGTACGTTCAGCAATATACCGTAAGCGGTCAAAATTCATGTTTGCACCGCAAACGATGGAAACAATATTTTTGTCCTGAATTTGATACTGTTCAACGTATTTTTTTATACCAGCCAAAGCCATTGCGCCTGAAGGCTCAACGATGCTGCGACACTCATCAAAAGTATCTTTAATGGCGGCACAAATTTCGTCTGTATTTACCAATACGACTTCACGTTCAACAATTTGCCCAGAGTTGTCTGATTTTTGCAGTTGAATCACTTCAAATGGTTTTTCACCAATTTGAGCCACCGCAGTACCATCGGCGAATAAACCGACATGCGGCAAGATCACGCGTTGATTATGTTCAAAGGCTGCTTTCAAACAGGCTGATTCATCATATTCAACTGGAATCACTTTGACATGTGGTGCAACATCACCTAAATAAGCGGCAACCCCTGCAATCAAGCCACCACCACCCACAGCAACAAACACATATTCCACATCGCGCCATTGACGTAAAATTTCATTGGCAATCGTGCCTTGACCCGCCATGACCAGTTCATCGTCATAAGGTGGAATAAAGGTCATGCCTTCATCTTTGGCACGTTGAATCGCGTATTTATTGGCGACATCAAAAGAGTCGCCGTGTAATACGACTTCACCGCCTAAACGCTTTACGGCCTGAACTTTAATATCGGGTGTGGTTTTAGGCATTACGATAATGGCGCGTATTCCTAATTTTTGACCAGATAATGCAACACCTTGAGCATGGTTACCTGCTGAAGCGGTGATGACACCACGTTCCAATTGGGATTTTGGGAGTTGGCTAATACGGTTATAGGCACCGCGTAGTTTAAAAGAAAAAACAGGTTGTAAATCTTCGCGTTTAAAACGAATGTTATTATTCAGTTTTTCACTAATTCGTGGCGCTGCTTCGAGTGGGGTTTCGATTGCAACGTCATACACCGTTGCCTGTAAAATTTGTCGAACCAAACGAGACAGCATGTTAATCTTCCATCTAACAGTTTAAAATAAACGATTATTGTAACAAACCCCTAGGCATTTGCGCCGATTAATTCGTCCTAATGTCAAAAATAATAGTTGAGTGATGTCATGAGCCTGTATGCAACCCAAGATGAGAAAAAACAAGCTGCTGCGAAAGCAGCTTTAAAACACTTGCCAAGAGGTGGCATATTAGGAGTAGGAACTGGCAGCACAGTCAATTTTCTGATTGATCTACTACCTGAATTACAGCTCGAAGCAGCTGTTGCCAGTTCTCAGGCCACTGCCGAGCGCCTACAAAAGTTAGGCATTGAAGTGGTGGATATGAATCATGTCGGTGGCTTGGATGCTTATGTTGATGGCGCTGATGAAATTGATCGCCATATGCATATGATCAAGGGCGGTGGTGCTGCGCTCACACGTGAAAAGATTGTGGCATCTATCGCCAAAAAGTTCGTATGTATCGTCGATGATTCAAAATGGGTGGAACAATTAGGTCGTGAATTTCCATTACCTGTTGAAGTCATTCCAATGGCACGTTCTGCTGTCGCACGTAAAATTGTCACTTTAGGCGGTGATCCAGTCTATCGTGAAGGTGTGGTCACCGATAATGGCAACGTGATTTTAGATGTTTATAATTTAAATATCCTAAATGCCATTGAACTTGAAAAGACATTAAATGATATTCCAGGTGTGGTCACTAATGGTATTTTTGCGCTGAATCCTGCATCTGTTGCGATTGTGGCAACCAATAGTGGGATTGAAGAACGTACAGCGATTTAATGCTTTTGGAATCATTACCCGAAATTAAGATGGTCAGACATGTAAGGGCAAGACATTTGCGTTTACGTGTCGAACCGCATCAAATTCGTTTAACTGTGCCGTTATTTTGTACAAAAAAGCAAATTCAGCAATTTTTGGATCATTCGCAAGAGTGGTTATTACAAACTTGGCAGAAACAGACTCAGCAACAACAACTTGCAAGTTCAAATCTCCAGCAGATTCATTTTTTTAATCAAGATCAGCCTTATCAGATTATTTTGCGTAAACAGCATAAAAATTATCTGATTGATCATGAACAAGCGTGCGTCTTTATTCGAGAAGATAAAGGCAATACCGTGTTGAAAGATATGATCTACGACTATGCAAAACAATATTTACCCGTATATCTGAAGGAAATCAGTCAGCAGGTTGGACTTTCGTTTCGTGATTGTAGTATTCGACGGCCTAAAACCCGATGGGGAAGTTGCAGCGCGCAGCACAATATTATGTTACATGCAGGCTTGGTCTTAATGCAGCCTGAAATCGTACGCTATGTTTGCGTACATGAATTGGCGCATACGCGTTATTTTAATCATAGCGTGCAGTTCTGGGCTGAAGTTGAAAAATTCGATCCAAAATATTCCAAGCATCGTAAGCAACTGAAAAGTTATCAATTACCTGTGTGGTGGTATTAGGAGCCATAATGCATTACGGCTCCTATCACACATTTAATTGAAATTACAGCTTAATTTCTCGGTTTCGAGTTGTGCAGGTGAAGTATGTTTATCTAAACCCGCTGTTGCAGACAGAATTTTGTTATCTTTAATTTTAAGCTGAATAAACGGATACTGTTGAGAATTATTGCTCGGTTCAGCAGAGCCGCTATTGAGAATATAGTCGTTTGTGGATGCATTGACTTGCAGCAAGTTATCTGTACTTCCGCCGTTTAAGCTAGATTTATAAGTCTGTTCGCCCTGACTGAGTTCAATTTCACCTGTTGCTCGGACTTTTAAAATACAGTTATTGGCTTCATAGCGACCCACTAAATATTCAATTGTGGGAAAGTTAATATCTGTATTTTCAGTATTTATTCCAGTAATGCCTTGCTTACATGGATAAATAGAATCTCCACATACACTTGAATTGGTAAATCCAATAGCACGTCGATAGTCACCCGCACCACTCGTTCGGATATTAACAGTATTATAAGCGGTATTCGGCGTTCCACTATAGGCGCGCTCGTTCAATGCTTTATAGCCTATTCCATTTAAACTGGGTTGCAGTTGACGAGCAGCTAAGTCTAATACCGCATTTTTTAGACGGCTTGCAAACAGTTCTCTGACAGTTTTTTGATTTGCTCCAATATCAGGAGCCGTATTTAATATTGCTTCCGTATTTTCGACAGTACTCACCATTGGCGCAAAATCAGTGGTATGACCATTCACTGCTTTTCCATCCAGATAGCCATCTGCCAAATCGAGTGCAATGTTTTGAGTAAATTCTGAATAATAGTTGCTACTTTGATTATGTGAGTTATACCAATACACAAAGTATCCAAAGCTTAAATAACTATCTAAATAAAGATTCTGAGGAGATGCTGTATAACTCAGATTGGTTAATGCATTGGCATTGCTTAAAGTCGGGGTGTTTTCATTTTTAAATGCATTGAGTAGTGCGGCATTTACATCTTGCATTGCCATCGTAAAATGTGTGTCATTAATTTTTGAGTTTTCGATATTTTCATTTGGAAGTTGACCTGCGCGGACTAAAGCTCTTTGGTAAATGGCCTCAGATACAGGACTCGCAAAAAATATACGTGACTCAGTGGATGTTGGCCACAACAATGCATGATAAGTGCCCACAAAATTGATAAACTTATCATTAATAAAATCATAAATTTGAGAGTTCTGATTGGTCGTCATCTCAAGACGATAGATTCGATTTGCTTTTTCAATTGGAAACTTCAAAATTGAAGACGTTCCGCTAAAAGAACTGACCTCAGTAACGACTTGATTATTGGTATTGTCATAAAGTTTAAGATTCACATCATGTACTTCCAAAGGGAGTTTAATCAGGACTTCGTTTGGTTGTAAAACTTGATTGTTTGAATTTTCGTTATTTTGCTGTGTTGTTGGAGGGGTGTTAGAACTTCCCCCACAACTGGCAAGATAACTACTCAATATTATGATGCCAATTGATTTGAATAGATTGCTATATTGATATTGTCTGCTTTTAAAAAAAGGCATTCCTTCACCCCTGAAGTTTTAGTCATCCGTGTCAAGTAAGGAGTCAGTTTTATATACTGACAAATCATCATTAGACTTCTTTCATCATTATTTAAACCTTCTTTATTTTTCTCGCGTATGGAGAAATAAAGGGGATTTATCAAAGAAGCCTATTTAAATTTTAGATTTAAATCCTTGTCATTTAACGACATCAAATACTTTTTAGAACTTATTTTGCGATTACAAAGTTTTATTCAGTTTAAAATGTCGGCTTTAGTTTCATTTTATGCCATCTCAATATAATGGCTAAAGTAATTTTTGACCAATGGTCGGATATGTGACAAATACTTTATTACAAGGCTAATTTGAAGCGCCTTTAAAAAGCTTTTTTTAGGTCTCTGAGTCGATTGTAGAAATCCGAGTAAACTGCCATACTATCCGCCATTCGGTTGAAATTTAGAGGTAATAATCGTGGTCTCTGTCGGAATTGTTGGGGGAACTGGATATACTGGCGTTGAATTATTGCGTCTTTTATTACGACATCCGCAGGTCACTGTTCGAGTCCTTACTTCACGTACTGAAGCTGGTAAACGCGTTGCCGATATGTTTCCAAGCCTTCGTGGTCATACTGATCTTGAATTTTCAGATTTGAATCTGGATCTATTAAAACAATGTGATGTGGTGTTTTTTGCTACACCGCATGGTGTGGCGATGCAACATGCAAAAGAACTGGTGGCAGCCCAGACTAAAGTGATCGATCTTGCTGCCGATTTTCGTTTACAAAATCTAGAACAATTTGAAAAATGGTATGGTTTGCAGCACAGTTGCCCTGATATTTTACAAAATTCAGCTTATGGTTTGACTGAACTTAATCGTGAGAGAATTAAGCAGGCTAGTGTAATTGGTAATCCAGGTTGTTATCCAACCACGGTACAGTTGGGTTTAGCACCGTTATTGAAATCTGAACAAAACTTAGTAAACCCTTCAAGCATTATTATTGATGCCAAATCGGGTGTATCTGGTGCTGGTCGTAAAGCGAGTATGGGCATGATCTACTCGGAAAATGCCGATAATTTTAAAGCCTATGGGGTGAGTGGACATCGCCATCATCCTGAAATTGTAGAAGCACTCGAAAATATTTCAGGTCAAAAGGGTGTCTTTGATCATATCGTGTTTGTTCCGCATCTGGTGCCGATGATTCGCGGTATGTTAAGCACTATTTATCTTGATTTGACTGAACAGGGTGCAAATACAGATATTCAAGCGCTTTATGAGCAATTTTATGCCGATGAAAAATTTGTAGATGTGATGCCACCAAATAGCTCACCTGAAACGCGCAGTGTACGCGGAGCAAATGAATTACGCATTGCATTGTACAAACCGCAACCCCATAAATTGATTGTACTATCGGTACAGGATAATTTAGTAAAAGGTGCTGCGGGGCAGGCTGTACAAAATATGAACCTGATGTTTGATTTTGCCGAAGATGCAGGTCTAACAGGTATTGGTTTATTACCATAAAAAACGCTTTTAAGCTTCACACACATTTAAATTTCGATTTAAATGTGTGCTTTGGTTCTATCTTCAAACAGAGATGGCGATGCAGAATACTGAACAAATAAATAATGATGATCTACACACACCCAAGCCATCATTTTGGCATACGAACAGACCCTTAGTGATTGGAGCGATTGTTCTGATTTTGGGTAGTGTTTCGTTGGGTTATACCGTTGGACATCGTCAAGGATTGACTGTAGTAGGTTACGATGCAGATGCGGAACAATTGGTTGAAGTGGTTCAAAAGCAGAAAACTGCTTTAGATGCTGTCAATAAAAGTTTGAATGCAACTGTACAAGAACGAGATGTTGCAGTGAGCAATGCCAATGATTTATATCAGGGGATTACTCAAGCAAAGAATGATAAGGCGCAAATGGAAGGTATGAGTGCGCTTTATCGTGAGATATTACGTCAACGAGGCGGTTTGAGCTTAACGATTCAAGATTTGGCAATTAAACCATTGCCTGAAAATGCCTTTGAATATCAGCTTGATTTGGTACAAGTTAGCCCAAATAAACGTCGTGCAACAGGCTCGGTAGAGATGCGTCTGATACAAGGTGATGAGATTTTAGTAGTGCCACTAGAAGACAACAATTTCAATTTTGATGATTTTGAACGTTTAACAGGACGCTGGACGATGCCTAAAGGTTTTACTCCGCAGTTTATTGAAGTTCGATTGACAGGAGCTACACCTGTTACCAAACGTTTTAGCTGGCAACGTGGAAAACCAGTTGAGGCGGAATCTGCTTTTGTTGCAGAAATCCCGCAAGCCGAAGCAAATGCAAATTAAGAGTGAATCAAAGAGTATATGCGAACCAATAAGCGACAAATTAGTTTAAAAGACGTGAAAGCTTCCTTTTACCAATCTGGATATGTCGATTGGCATATCAATCCGTGCTTAAGTGATTCGCAAAGTAACGAGCCAGAAGGTGATATTGCAGTACAAACTGCTGAGCCTCAGCTAAAACGTCCACCTCTATATGCGGTAGTATTGTTGAATGATGATTACACCCCAATGGACTTTGTAATTGAAATTTTACAACAATACTTTGCATTGAATCTTGACCAAGCCACTCAAGTAATGCTAACTGTACACTATGAAGGTAAAGGTGTTGCTGGTGTTTATCCGAGAGACATTGCGGAGACGAAGGCAAACCAAGTAAATAATTACGCTCGATCCCAAGGTCATCCATTACTTTGTCAGATCGAACCCAAAGATTAAAGGGGGTCGTATGCTCAGTCGTCAATTAGAAGTATCCTTACGTTTGGCTGTAAGCATGGCTCGTCAAAAAAGGCATGAGTTTCTCACTGTAGAACACTTATTGCTGGCTTTGCTCGATAATGATTCGGCTGTTAATGCACTTAAGGCGTGTGGCGCTGATATAGTTTCATTGCGTAAAGAACTAGAAGAATATGTAGAACAACATACACCGAAGCTTGGTGAAAATAACGACCAAGCTCCACATCCGACTGAAAGTTTTGACCGAATTTTACAGCGTGCTATTTTTCATGTGCAATCTAGTGGCGGTGATCGTACCGTTGAAGGTGCAGATGTATTAGTGGCGATGTATTCTGAACGTGATTCTTTTGCGGTTTATCTTCTAAAGCGTCATCAAATCAACCGATTGACCTTAACGCAGTATCTCTCTCATGGAACCCGTAAAGAAGATATTCAGGCAGAAGAAGAGGTTGAAGATATCGAAGGAGATGCTGCTTCATCTTCAAATGCAGGCCCTTTAGAACAATTTACGCTAAATCTCAACAACGAAGCGCTTAAAGGTAAAACAGATCCTCTGATTGGGCGTGAAAAAGAGATAGAGCGTACCGCTCAGATTCTTTGCCGTCGTCGTAAAAATAATCCACTGTTAGTGGGTGATCCTGGCGTGGGTAAAACCTCAATTGCAGAAGGTTTGGCATGGCTTATTGTCAATGGCAAAGCGCCAAAACCACTTGCAAATGCTGAAGTCTATAGTCTGGATATTGGCGCCTTAGTTGCAGGAACCAAATATCGTGGTGACTTTGAAAAACGCTTGAAACAACTGCTCAATGCGTTAAAGAAAAATCCAAATGCGATTTTGTTTATTGATGAAATCCACATGATTATTGGTGCAGGCTCAAGTATGGGCAGTACCATGGATGCATCTAACCTCATCAAGCCGGCATTAGCCAATGGTACTTTACGTTGCATCGGATCAACCACTTTTCAGGAATATCGTCAGGTTTTTGAAAAAGATCATGCATTATCGCGCCGTTTCCAAAAAGTCGATGTGAATGAAACAAGTATTTCTGAAACCATCGATATTTTACGCGGTCTTAAAACCAAGTTTGAAGATTTTCATCATGTTGAGTATGAAGATAAAGCTTTAGTTGCAGCAGTAGAGCTATCTTCCAAATTTATCAATGATCGTTTCTTGCCAGATAAAGCCATTGATGTAATTGATGAAGCTGGTGCACAGCGCCGTTTAAAAGCAGAATCAGACGATAGTTTGATTACCATTGAAAATATTGAAGATATTGTTTCTAAAATTGCCCGTATTCCACCGAAAACAGTCTCTAAAGATGATAAAGCAGTGCTTGAATATCTTGAACGAGACTTAAAACGCGTGGTGTTTGGTCAAGATGAAGCGATTAGCGCACTTGCTTCTGCGATTAAATTATCTCGCGCAGGATTAAAAGCACCAGATAAGCCTGTCGGTAGTTTTGTATTTGCAGGTCCAACTGGGGTGGGTAAAACAGAAGTCACCAAACAATTGGCAAAATTGTTAGGCGTGGAATTGGTACGTTTTGATATGTCGGAATATATGGAACGTCATGCGGTTTCACGTTTGATTGGCGCACCTCCAGGTTATGTAGGATATGATCAGGGTGGTTTGCTGACTGATGCGATTCACAAAAATCCACATTGCGTATTATTGTTAGATGAAATTGAAAAAGCGCATTCGGATGTATTTAATTTATTGCTGCAAGTGATGGATCATGGTGCATTAACGGACAACAATGGTCGCAAGTCTGATTTTAGAAATGTGATTATTGTTTTGACCACGAATATTGGGGCCGAAAGTATTTCAAGAACCAGTATCGGTTTCACTGAGCAAGATAATAGCAATGATAATCAGGAAGCGATGAAACGTGCATTTGCTCCTGAATTCCGTAACCGTTTAGATGGCGTTATTCAATTTAAAGCTTTACCAACTTCAGTGATCGAATCAGTGGTTGATAAGTTCTTGACCGAGCTACAAGCACAACTGGATGATAAAAAAGTAGTGCTTGAAGTTGATCAATCTGCTCGTGATTGGTTAGCCACCAATGGTTATGATCGTCAAATGGGAGCACGTCCGATGCAGCGTCTAATTCAGGAACATTTGAAAAAGCCGCTTGCTGAAATGATTTTGTTTGGTGAGCTGGCTGATCATGGCGGCAATGTCGCTGTTTCTGTGAAAAAAGAAGATGGTAAAGAAGTTGGATTACAGCTTTCTGTCTTTGAAGACCAAACGGCTGAGCCTGCTTAATCGATGCTAGAAGATTTCTCAATCACCCGAATACTCAGTGTATTCGGGTTATTTTTAATCACTGCTATTGCTGAAATATTGGGCTGCTATTTTCCCTACTTAATTTTAAAAGAGGGGAAAAGTACATGGTTATGGATTCCTACCATAGCTAGCCTTGCATTATTTGTATGGCTTTTAACCTTGCATCCAACTGCTTCAGGACGCATTTATGCTGCTTATGGCGGGGTCTATATTTTCACAGCGCTGATGTGGTTGCGTTTTGTTGATCAGGTTGCATTAACACGCTGGGATTTGTTGGGTGGCATCGTGGTTTTAATTGGTGCGAGTTTAATTATTTTGCAGCCGCAAGGTTTGATCCGATAATTGCTTTTAATTTTAAACATAAAAAACGCTGTTTTAAAACAGCGTTTTTTTACATCAAACATCTTATTTTGATTATTCGTTTAGCAAGAATTCCATCAATGCCTTTTGCGCATGTAGGCGATTTTCAGCTTCATCCCAAACCACAGAATTTTTATGATCTAGCATATGTTCAGAGATTTCTTCGCCACGATGCGCGGGTAAACAATGCATAAATAAGCAATCTGGATGTGCTATATCCATGAGTTTTTCATTGACTTGAAAGTTTGCAAAAGCCTGTTCGCGTAGCTTTTGTTCTTCTTCTTGTCCCATACTTGCCCAAACATCGGTCACAATCAAATCTGCATTGACGGCTGCATCTTCTGCATTGTCAAAAACTTCAACACAATGTGCAAATTCAGACAAAAATTCAGGTTTTGGTTCATAGCCTTTAGGTGAAGCAATTTTCAGTTTAAAGCCCATCATATGTGCAGCTTCAATATATGAATTACACATATTATTACCATCACCAATCCATGCCACAGTTTTACCTTCAATACTGCCACGATGTTCTTGATAGGTTTGTAGATCAGCTAAAAGCTGACAAGGATGGTGATCATCGGTTAAGCCATTAATCACGGGCACTTTAGAGTACGAAGCAAATTGTTCAACAATTTCATGCCCAAAAGTACGGATCATGACAATATCAAGCATGCTTGAAATAACACGGGCAGAATCTTCAATCGGTTCACCGCGACCTAATTGGGTATCACGTGGTGAAAGAAAAATTGCACTGCCACCAAATTGATTAATTCCAGCCTCAAAAGAAATACGGGTACGTGTACTTGATTTCTCAAAAATCATTCCTAGAACTTTACCAACAAAAGGCTGAAATATCTGTTTCTCATGCTGTAAGCGTTTTAGTTCACTTGCACGAGCTAAAATGCGTTGAAGTTCTGAAGAAGATAAGTCACGTAAAGTTAAGAAATGCCGTAGAGCCATGGTTACTCCACAATAATTGTTGTTAAACAACAATTAGTTGCTGATAAATGAACGAAAAAAGAATCGAATACTATACTACACGTGATTGAAAATGCAAAGAAATTAGCTGATTCTATGACCGTTTAAAAAAACATCAACGCAATATTCGATATGATCCAAAATTTCCTGATCATCAATTTTCATGGGAACGCCCATCGTCACTTTCCATTCAATATTACGTAAAATACCAAAATACATAATTGCAGAATGAAGCGGTTGCGAACAGTTGATTTTGCCTTGTTGAGTCGCTTGTGCCAAAGCACAAGCTATTGTTTTTTGAACGTATTCAGGGCCTCTTTCATGAAGATACAAAGCCAACTCTGGATCACTTTGCGAGCGTTCAATGACAAGACGCATAAAGGCTGCATTTTCTACACAGGTAATTTTCTGATAAAACCCAATTAAAGTCTGGATGAGATAACTTCTCAAATCCTCATGACTATTAAACGCCACACATATATTTTTAAAAAAAAGTTCACGTCTGTAGTCACAAATGGCCTTAAAAAGACCTTCTTTACTACCAAAATATTTATAAATAGACGCTTTTGAACCACCTGCATGATGGACAATATCATCCAGAGATACCGCATCGTAACCACGTTCCTAAAAAAGCTCCGTTGCACTGAGCAAAAGTGCCAAACGTCGTTCGTGACCTCGTTTGGTTTGTGGAAGTTCGCAACAGGCATTTGGAATCATAAGGAAGTTAGTTCTCTACATAATAAATTGAATATTTAAGACATCAAATATTCAAAAAAACAGTATAGCAAAAAAACTCAATGCTGACTGTAAAGACGGTTTACAGTGCAGTGAGAGACTCTATCTATATGGTTTCAAATATGAATAAATCAACGATATTGTGATGATCATCAGCTCATAATCTATAAATGGTATTCATCTTCAGTTTTCAAGAGCGCTTTTCACAAAAGAGAGCATGCAGAGTCAACGTGCCATGGAGTTGTTTATTAAAAGTCTATATTTCTAAACGCACAATTCAGGTAAGGATGATTGATAAAGAGAATTAAACAATAGGTGCTTTTAAAATTTGACAAAAATGTAGCGTAATTTTATAGGCGATGAAATTGCTCCAGAGATGTCAGTGATGTTGGTTTTTGTGTTGAAATGCTCATTGATGTTGCATTTTTTTAAATTTGTGCACAATTGAGACGTATTTTTTTAAGATGATTTAAATAAACTGTTTAAAAAAAAGACACTTAAGCTAAAAACAACCATAACTAAAACTAAAGTATAACAAAAAAGGAATTTTTTAACCTTTTCATTTTTTTTCAAAAGCGTATAAAAAGAGCTATTATCAATCGATAATAAGTAATAATTAAAAGTTGGCTTGATAATTGCAACTAGGAAAAACAGGCTCATCCTTTAGTATCGTTGAATAATACAAATAGATACCAAAGGAGGAGAACTTATAATCAAGGAGTTTTTATGAAACATTCAGCAACCTCATTACTTGTATCAGCACTTATGGTTTTTACAGTCGGAGGAGCAACACAGGTTCAGGCTGCCGATACTTTGGCAAAAATTCAAAAAAGTGGAAAAATTGTGATTGGACATCGTGAATCTTCCGATCCAATTTCTTATGTTGTTGGCGGTAAACCAGTCGGTTATGCAGTAGATATTTGTAATAACTTTGCCAATGAAATCAAGAAAGATCTTAAGATGCCAAATCTTAAAGTAGAGTATAAGGCGGTTACTTCATCTACCCGTATTCCTGAACTTTTATCAGGCAATATTGATATGGAATGTGGAACGACGACTAACTCGAAACAACGTCAAGAGCAGGTTGGTTTTTCGACTAACTATTATGCAACAGAAGTGCGAATGGCGGTTAAAGCTAATTCAGGCATTAAGAGTCTTGCTGATTTAAACGGTAAAGCAGTGGTAACGACTCAGGGTACAACCTCTGATAAATACATCAAAATGAATGAGCGTGGTCAAAAAATTAATGTGCAAAACATTTATGGTAAAGATCATGCGGACTCCTTTGCAATGATGGCTTCTGGCCGTGCAGCAGCATTTGTCATGGATGATAATATTCTTGCAGGACTTATTGCCAAGTCTTCGAATCCAAAAGAGTTTGCCATTGTAGGGCCAGTTCTATCTTCTGAACCTTATGGCATCATGATTGCAAAAGATGATCCAAAATTTAAGGCGGTGGCCGATCGTACCGTAAAAGGAATGTGGAAATCTGGTCAGATGGATGCTTTGTATAAAAAATGGTTCCAATCTGCGATTCCTCCTAAAAATACCAATCTGAACATGCCACAAAGTCAGTCGTTCAAAAAATTAAAAGCGAATCCTACAGATGCAGGTATTTAGCACTGACTTTTAACTCTAAATAAGGGTAGGTTAATTGTTGGCTCATGTAGTGAATTTAGCTGCATGAGCTGTGCTTTTTTGAACTTTAATAAAAGGGGCAGCTATGTCAGTTGGCTCATTAAACTGGACTGCATTTTGTGCTGAATCGAATGAATATGGACTGGATAAAGCTGCGTGGGCTGAGTCTGTCTGTAAAGCATTAGGTAGCGCAAGTTATTCTCCTTACGCCGATGCACCTACATGGCTTCAAATGTTAGGTTCAGGCGTATTTACCATGGTTTGGACATCATTTGCTGCATTTTTGATTGCATTTTTCTTGGGCTCATTACTCGGCATTATTCGAACTTTACCTAATAAGCCTTTAGCATTTATTGGGAATTGCTATGTTGAGATTTTTCGTAATATTCCTTTAATCGTACAGCTTTTCTTCTGGGCTTTTGTATTTCCTGAGTTTTTACCAGATAGTTTGAGTTCAGGCAGTGGAGATATCGTTGCGGGAGGTTGGTGGAAAAATATTTTAAACACGCATCCTGCTGTTATTGGTGTTTTTGCGTTGGGACTTTATACGGCCGCGCGAGTTTCTGAACATGTTCGTGCAGGTATTAGCACAGTCTCACGTGGTCAAAAATATGCGGCGTCTGCGCTGGGTTTTACCACAGGACAAAGCTATCGCTATGTAGTTTTACCTGTTGCATATCGTATCGTTTGGCCAACAATTACATCTGAAGCCATGAATGTATTTAAGAACTCAGCGGTGCTGTATGCCTTAAGTGTATTGAACTTCTTTGCTTATACCAAAACCATGCGTGAAGAGACTTCTCAGGATATTGTGATTCTCATTTTATCTACACCTGTTTATCTCATCATTACCTATGGCATTAAATTTGTGATGGCATGGATTGAAAAAAGAATGGCTGTGCCTGGTTTAGGTTCAGGAGGGAAGTAATATGGACTTTAGTTTATTACAAAATCCTGATGTGATTCATGCATTAAAAGAAGGTTTTATTTTTACCCTGACGGTGACAGTCCTATCGATGATTGGCGGCATCCTGATTGGTACACCTTTGGCAATGATGCGTTTATCCAATAACTTTGTGGCACGTAATTTTGCCAAGTTTTATGTGGATGTTTTTCGTGGCATTCCACTGATTCAGGTCATTTTTATCTTCTATTTTCTGTTGCCAAAAGTGTTTGCCTTCCAATCAGATACCTACTGGGGCCCACTTTTTTCCAGTGTGGTAACGTTTGCGATTTTTGAAGCTGCATTCTTTTCAGAAATTGTGCGTTCGGGTATCCAGTCTGTCTCTAAAGGTCAGGTGAATGCAGGTTATGCATTGGGTTTTACCTACGGTCAATCCATGAAATATGTGGTGTTACCACAGGCTTTTCGCAATATGTTACCTGTACTTTTGACACAAACGATTATTTTATTTCAGGATATTTCACTGGTTTATGTCATCAGCGCACCTGACTTTTTAGGTCGTGCCGATACACTGGCGAATACCTATGGGCCTGAAACTAAAGCAACTTTTTATTTTATTGTAGCACTGGTTTATTTCTGTAGTTCGTTCTTGCTTTCGCAACTCGTGAAACGATTACAGCAGAAAATTGCCATCATTCGCTAATTGGAGATTTTAAATGCCAATGATAGACATCCAACATATCTCTAAATGGTATGGTGATTTTCAGGTTTTAACAGATTGCACTACCAGTATTGAAAAAGGTGAAGTGGTTGTGGTTTGTGGGCCTTCAGGTTCTGGAAAATCGACATTGATTAAAACAGTTAATGCATTGGAACCGATTCAGGAAGGTAATATTTTGGTAGATGGCGTGTCATTACGCGATCCTAAAACTAATCTTGCCAAATTTCGTTCCAAAGTCGGAATGGTCTTCCAGCATTTTGAACTCTTTCCCCACATGACAGTGCTTGAGAATTTAACTGTGGCTCAAGTTAAGGTGCTCAAGCGTTCATCCGTTGAAGCACGTGAAAAGGGAATCAAGTATCTGGAACGGGTCGGTTTACTGGCTCACAAAGACAAATTTCCAGGACAGTTGTCTGGTGGTCAGCAGCAACGTGTCGCGATTGCGCGTGGTCTTTCGATGGATCCGATTTGTATGTTGTTTGATGAGCCTACATCTGCGCTTGACCCTGAGATGGTCGGTGAAGTTTTAGAAGTCATGATGCAGCTTGCAAACGAAGGCATGACTATGATGTGTGTAACGCATGAAATGGGCTTTGCCAAACGTGTATCGAATCGCGTCATTTTTATGGATGAAGGTAAAATTCTGGAAGATTGTGCGACTAGCGAATTTTTCGGTAATTTACATGCACGTCATGATCGTGCCAAATTATTTTTAGACAAGATCCAGATGATGCATTAAGTCTATGTAGTTGAAAGGAGAGCCGAGATATCGGCTCTTTTTTATTGCTTAAATATAAAGATTTGTAATAAAAAACCACAGAATATATCTGTGGTTTTCTAAATCGCAAAAAACCTAGAAGTTATATTTAGCCATCAAGTTTAGACGTGAATAATCACCATCGTCTGATTTATTTGGATCAAGCTGTTCAAAAATCTTACGTTGACCATAGGTATATTCCACACCCAAATCAATCGCTTTGGTTGGACTATAGAATGAATTGACGATGATGTTATACAACGTTTTATTCAAGCCATCACGGGTTGCTGCCGTAGTTGCTGCACGTGAAGCAAAATCAGCGTAGCCATTGTCGTCTTTATACCAAATACCGCCCGCAGCAATCGTTGATCTCAGTTTTGGACTCCATGTACGTGAATATCCAATCAGGCCAGAGTTAAACTCACTTTCTGAAATATTCAAGCTACCATCAGTATTGCTTGAAGCAACATAAGCAGGGTTGCCATAAAGTAAATAACGGTTATCACCCTTAACATGATAGTAGTTAGCAAATACGGTATCTACATCGGTAATTTTATATTTTGCGCCTAAACCAATCCCCCAGCCCAGTTTCTCTTCGTCGTTACTGTCATTGCTTGAGATACGATTTTCATGCAAAAGTGCATGTGCTTGAACTAAGAATTTATTATCAGCCGTTTTAAAATCATAACGTGCAGTGAATGCAGGAAAACGGTTACCACCACTTGAGGTGACACCATTTGCATTCACTGTGGTATTGCCTGTGGTAATGTTATCCACATCACCGCCTTCTAATGCCAGTAACAGTTTTTGATTGGCATCAATTGGCTGAGTATAACGAACCTGAACGGTACGTGTTGATCCATAGCCCATTGGGCCATTGAAGTCGACTGTTTCAGGTGCGGTATCAACGTTTACAAATGGAGAAGTGGTTTGACCTGCCAACCATTTTCCAACATTAACATAGGCATGACGAACACGTAATGATCCCGTTCCGTTTGTGCCAGACGAGCCCATAAAGTCGGCTTCAATTTTACCAGTAATCTCACCAATATCACTTGGACGAGAGAAATCCAATCCAAAACGAGTCGTTGCCGCAGTCACATTCAGTGCATCTTCGGTCGCATTGGCAGAGTTTAAAGGAACTTTGTTGGTTGGGTTATTGATATTGGTGGTATCCGCATTGGTACCTTTAAAGTCATAAGTCGCATCTGCACGGACGCTACCATAAAGTTTAACCTGAGTTTGACCATCTGGTAGAGTGAACCAACCTGGTTTTGTATTAGCAGGCGCAGGTGCGGCAGGAGCTTGTGCCACGACCACCGCAGGTGCAGAAGCCACAACCACTGGACGTGCTTTTTGCTCTGCCACGATTTGTTTCTGAGTTGCCGCCTGTTGTTGAATTAATGCGCGAAGTTCTGCGACTTCTGCACGTAATTGTTGAATTTCTTGTTGTTCACTTGCTGCTGCAAATGTTGGAAGTGAGATTGTAGAGAGTCCTAATGTACTCATACAGAGTACTAATTTATTAAGTTTGATCACGATAACTCCAAGGATAATAGTAAAAGCTGAAATCAAAAAAAGCTTCGTGTTCTTACTAACAAGAATAATGCCAATAATTAAGACAGACTAATGAGTCTTTTGTGTTTGGTTGAAAAACATCCAAAAAAATAGTCAATATGAAGAAAAAGAATTAAACAAGATAACTATATGTAATCTTTGAAAACTCTAAATTTTTTATTCAGAATAATCGATATTAAAAAGTCCTAAAATAAATCATGCATGTTCCAATTTATTGCAATTATCTAAATATTCCTTTAGAAGTCGATCGCTCTTTCTCTCTTGGTTTTTAAAGTAAATTTTATTAATTATAGGCGGTAAGCTGATATTTATAATCAATTAATTATCATAATTTGGAAATAAATTACATAAAATTTATTTTTAATGAAAAATAATTTAGATTTATCTTGGTTTTTTCTTATTTTAGGGAAATAATCTCGTACAGATATTGGTACTTTATAGATCAGGGTGTGATGGGGGTTGAGAAGAGTGGTCTGCGGATTGGGAGATACGCAGATCTAGCCCAAAAGGTCTCGACTCAGCTTTGACAGGATTGACCACAAGTTAATTGCAAGATGAATTCACTTATCGGTGAAAGAGTCGTCACAAGTAAACAGATGTTTTCCCTTGACCCTGTAAAAATTTAAGCATTATAAAAGTTCCAATACACTCAAATATCACGATTAAGCTTGTGGAGTAACGATGGAACTCGATCGTTTTGACAAACAAATTCTTGAAATATTAACCCATGAAGATGTTAATCTAAATGAACTTTCTGAGCGGATCAGTCTTTCAGTCAGTTCGGTGCATCGACGTATTAAGCATTTAATAGAAACCAATATCATGAGTAGTCTAAAGCGTGATATTAATTTCGCGAAGCTTGGGTTTACTTTGCATATCCTGCTACAAGTTTCTCTAAGTAAACATGATACCGAAACCTTTGATAAATTTTTAACTGAAATTGAAGATATTCCAGAAGTCACCAATGCATTTTTGGTAACAGGGCAGAGTGCTGATTTTATTTTAGAATTGGTTGCCCGAAATATGGATGATTATAGTGATATTTTGCTGCGTAGAATTGGAAAAATTGACAATGTCGTGGCACTTCATTCAAGTTTCGTGATTAAGGAATATAATGTATTTAACTGCTATAAGCTTTTAAATAAAGTATAAAAAAACGCGCATCAAGCGCGTTTTTTTTAAGTCATATTAAGCATCAAGTTGTGCTAATACATCGTCTGAAAATTCAACATTGGTATAGACGTTTTGCACATCATCCAGATCTTCAAGCATATCAATCATTTTCAAGATCTGTTTTGCTTGCTCGATATCCGTAATTTCTGCTTTGGTCGATGGACTCATTACTACTTCGGCATTGTCAGATTTTAAACCTGCTGCTGTCAATGCATCTTGCACGTCACCAAAGCTTTCAGGCGAAGTAATGACTAAAATACCGTCTTCTTCAATTTCAATATCATCTGCACCAGCTTCGAGTGCCACTTCCATGATTTTGTCTTCTAAAGACACATCTTCAAAGCTGATTTCACCACGCTTGGTAAATAGATAAGACACAGAACCATTCGTGCCTAAGTTTCCATTGGTTTTGCTAAAGCAATGGCGAACATCAGGTACAGTACGATTCAGGTTATCTGTCATGGTTTCAACTAAAACCGCAACACCGCCGACGCCATATCCTTCATAAGTGACTTCGTTGAGATCATCATTATCTTCACCGCCAGCACCACGCTGGATCGCACGATTAATGGCATCGCGGGTCATATTTACCGACAATGCTTTTTCAACTACAGCACGTAAACGCGGGTTACTTGCTGCCTCAGCGCCACCCAATTTTGCTGCGGTGACAATTTCACGAATATATTTGGTAAAAACTTTAGCACGGCTGGCATCTTGTTTTGCTTTACGATGCTTGGTGTTTGCCCATTTGGAATGACCTGCCATGTTGCAATATGCTCCTTAAGGATGGGGGAGAGTACCCGATCAAATTGTGCAGATTCTACCATAAGCCTATTTTTAGGAGGAAGAGGTTGGCTTTTGAAAAATCAACAAACGTTATTGTTTAGATTCTGGAATACATACATCTAACCCAACTTTTTCTTTATAAAGTCGTTGGATGGTTTGCAAATCCTGATTGAGATCGGAAGGATAAATTTTGCCTAAAATGCCACCTTGTTTGGTTTTCGCATTGGCATACATCATCACGATTGGAACATTGGCGGCTTTTGCAATATGCCAAAAACCTGTACGAATAGGTTTACGTGCTTCGCCATTTTTTGCACGGGTTCCTTCTGGAGCAATCACCAGATTGAAGCTTTCATGCGTTTCAAATAGCTCAACCATTTGTGAGACGATATCTTTACTGGCTTTACGATCAACGGGAATCCCTCCTATTTTTTCTAATAGGGGTTTCAACGGCCCTTTAAAAAGCTCTTTTTTAATCAGAGTATGAATTTTAATATCCAAAATCTCAAACAACGCCAGTGAAAGTACGGCATCCATATTAGAGGTGTGCTCAAAACCGATAAGCACTTGTTTGTTTTCCAAAATATTGGGTTCGATGTGATATGACCAGCCAGAAAGTTTGAAAATAGACTTAGCAAGTTGCTTTTTCATGATGAACATCCTCTAAAGATCGGCATAGTTTAGGCAGCTTTAATGAAAAAACAAGAAGTAAAAAGATATTTTTATACGCTTGTATAAAATTTTACGGAGACTTAGGCGTAAGTTTAAGTAAGGATCCGTGACATTAGGTGAGTTATTTTCTCATTGAAATGTACAAGTAGAAGCTAAACTATTCTTGTTTAAAAAAAATACAAAAATATTCTATTTTTTAGTCTTACATAACTTTAAACAATCTTACAGACCGAATTATTGTAAACCTAACTTATGGTCTAGCATGAACGGACATCTTAGGGTTTTAACTCAACTTCTAAATGACTAAGGTGATTTAAAAAGCAAAAATGAGGAACATTGTTATGTCTAATCAACGCCAACAAGGTCAGTCACAAGATCAACAGTCGAATCCGTCTAAGCAACCTCAGCATAACCAACAGTCTGACAAACAACGTCAGCAAGAACAGCAAAACCCAAATCAGCAAAAAGACCAGCAAAAGCAATCTAATCAACAACGTTAGTGCTCGGTTTTAAATTTCGCTATTTTATTTAAGAAAATGTGGCGCAGAAAATGCGCCATTTTTTCATGCTTAAAATATAAAAATAAAGTTTTAAAAAAGTATAAAAATGCCATTCCGATGATCTAAGAACAGCATTAGACTTTAGTCTAATTCAACTTAAACTTATAAATATTTTCAACCAGTTAAAATAAGGACATTTTAATGTGGATGACGCTAATGATAGTCATAGCCTGCATATTTACTATTATTTGTATTTGGAGTGCCTTTGAATTTTATCTTGATGCTCGCAAACATAGCAAATCTGATGAAAGTGAATAAAATCTAAAATTAGGGTGTAAATAACACCCTAATCAACATAATAATTGGATTTCAAAACCTATTTTTAATAGATTGAAGAAATATTTTAAAGATCACTTAAAATATCAGCCATATCATCGGCATGTTCTTCTTCCTGAGCTAAAATATCTTCCAAAATACGGCGTGTAGTTGGATCTTTATCACCAATATATTGAATGATTTCACGGTAAGAGTCGATTGCAATACGTTCAGCAACCAGATCTTCAGTCACCATTTCTTTAAGAGTTTTACCTTCCACGTATTCGGCATGTGAACGTTCTTCCAAACCTCTTGGATTAAAGTTGGGTTCACCACCGAGCTGTACAATTCGCTCTGCCAGATTGTCCGCATGTGTGGCTTCCTGATTTGCATGCTCTAAAAACTCAGAAGCAGCAACCGAGGCTTTGACGCCTTGAGCCATAAAATAATGGCGTTTATAGCGTAAAACGCAAATCAGTTCAGTTGCGAGTGCTTCATTGAGTAATTTCAGAATTTCTTCGCGATCTGCTGAATAACCTTCTGTTACAGCACCTTCTTCAACATGTTGACGTGCTCTTTGACGTAAAGTAGCAATATCTGTAAATTCTACATTTGACATGGGTTTGTTCCTCAACTTTTTGAATTTAATATATAAAAATATATTTTGATGGGATAAATTAGGGTGTATTTATTTAAAAGCTCAATCAGAAATTCTGTATTTCATTATTTCTTTTTACATTCTTATAGAAGATCGAATAAATAAATAGCAGAGTATAGCTGCATATTTGTAAAAAAACGAAACACAAGTACTTGATAATAATTATTATTTTATTTATCGATTGGGGTGATAAGTGAATGTAAATATCATATGTTTATAAGGCTATTGCATGGTTCTAATTGAATCTTTAATGATCAAAAAATCAGTATCTTAACTTTACTATAATGATCCATATCGGATAGAATCACTCGGGTAAAATCAAGGTGCTTTATAGTTTTATAAATTAAAAAGCACTTGTATTTAATGATCAACTTAGATAATATCTGATTCGCTTAAAATCATTGATTATTCAATATTTTACATTATTTGGGCCTATAGCTCAGTCGGTTAGAGCAGTGGACTCATAATCCATTGGTCCCGTGTTCGAGTCACGGTGGGCCCACCAAATAAATCAACCACTTAGGTGTACGAATCCTAAGTGGTTTTTTAATGTCTGATATCCATGTAACATTATTATTTTAATCGTTAATGTAAGTTTTCGGCTAATTTTGCACTGATTTATTTTTTATTTTGCACTAAATTTTTATAACTTATTCTGCACTTATGCCCATATATAGCTATAAGCCATTACTGACTTATAGCACTATAAATAATCAAATCACAACGTCATCGCATAACGCCACATTTCATCAACTTGTTCTTCAGTCAGATTTAAAATACTAAGCATGTATTGAACTGAATCGTTTGTACGCTCAAATTTTTCAGATTCGTTGTATTCGATTTCAATGCGAGTTTTTAACGCCGAATCTTCAATAGTTGCAATCGACTGCTCGACCGTTTCAAGTAAATTATTTTGAAGTAATGCAAGTTTGAATTGTCGGCGTGTGAGAGCTAGAAATTGTTTGCTATCAATTTCTTTTTTCTTTTCTTCATCAATATAGATCATGCCATTTCTCCGATACCATCGGTCAGATCAGACTCATCTACTGTCCACGCATCACGATATTTTGTATCAGTTGGTAGTTCAGAATCATCAATGATCTTAAATTTCTTGCCCAGAGGCACATGTTTTGGAGCCTCTTCAGCAATGTTCGATTCATCAACGAGTGATACGATTGCAATGACATTATTTTCTTGTAAATAAATAATTTTCATCATTAAACCTCAATACATAATAGCTAAATTAACGTAAGTTGGGTTATAAGTACCTGCTGTGTTATCACCACCCCAACTACAGTTAATACAAAACGACCACTGACTCGGTAAGTTGTTCGAATCATCCCACATATTCACAGCAGCACCAGCAGAACCACGCCAACTAGCCATCCCAACAACTGCATAATTTGCATCTGGAGCAGCTTGACTTAAGTTGATTCTGTAAACACCACTACCAAGCGAAGTAACACTTGAAATTCCTGAAGACTTCCTTATTGAGCCGTTACTCATATTGAAGTTGATAAATGCACGAACTGAGTTGTTATGAGTAGTTTCAATGTTGATGTTTCCAGATCCATCAAAATTGGCATTTCCAGACACCGCACCAGAAAGTGCAATGTTACGTGAGTTTTGTAGTTTTGATGCTGTGTCTGCATTACCCTGAAATGCAGCAGATCCACCGCTTTTTGATACATACTTATCTGCATAGACCCAACCGCCAGCAATAAAATCGCTAGATGCTCGGACATTTTTAGATGAGATATCATTAGGAGTGGTTATTGAACCAGGGAATGATGTATCACCAACAGAATCAAGTAAAACTACTCTTCTTAAAACATTGCCATTAGAACCACGCTGTGTTGCAAAAATCCAAGTTTCAGCATCATCTGTTGTACCAATTTCTACATAGCCTTTATCTTCACCATTATTTCCGACAGCCAAATATCCGCCATCAGTTGCTGTACTAGCTTCGATCAATTTTTTAAAAACACCAACAGAATCGTTTACTTTTACTAAAATCGTTCCACCGACCAAAATATTGCTGTTGATGGATACACCACCATCAACAGTAATATTTTGGCTAAAATCTACATCACCTGTAAATCTTCCACCCTTTTCAGTCATGATTCGTTCAAAGTTTTTCTCGAATCCAAAAGAATCCCTTGCAGATCGATAATACAATCCACCATTTGAATATGAACAAAGAAATTGTAATGCTGGTGCAGAACCATCACCTAAAAAATGAACAATCATCTGTGATGATTCTGGTAGGTTTTTTTTGTAGACACCAGATTTAGCATTCCATGCTACATCAACAACTGAACCAGTTACACCTGTCGCTTCAAATTTTGATGCGTCATAAATAGTGATATTAGATGTGCCATCAAAATCAATATTGTTAATTTTTCTTGGGCTCTGTAATTTAGTCGCTGTTGAAGCATTGCCCTGCAATTCTCCAATAAATTTTGGAGATTTTACTGAAACTGGAAAAACTGATTCATTGTTTGAGCCAAGTAATGTGACTTCTGAAAGTATCTGATTTGCGCCATCTCTCTTCCGCGCAAACACTTTTGAATCCGCATCATCAATAGCACCAAGCTCAACATAACCTTTGTCCTCACCATTATTTCCGATAGCCAAATATCCGCCATCAGTTGTTGTGCTAGCTTCGATCAATTTTTTAAAAACACCAACAGCATCATCAATATTGACAGTAATTGCACCAGTGACTGTCATATCACCATTAACAGTACCACCCGTTTTTGCAAATTTTTCATCTTGAAGTTTTTTACCCTGTTTTGCACTTAAAGGTCTATTTGAATCGTCAGTTGTCAAATTATCAACAAGCTGATTTTTTCTTAAAAACAAATTTTCGATATTTTGAGCAAGTGCAAGTACATCTGCGTCTGTTGCAAGCAAATCAAACAACTGCTGCTTAGACTGCGGGTTTAAAGCTGTACCATTTTTCTCCAGCAAGTTAGCCAATTCTTCCTGAATATGATTGAGAAAGTCAGGTGTTACATATGTGGCGTCCATGCCTGAAATATCAGCATTATCTGAAAAACCATTTTTGCCTTGGCCATTCTGGTTAGGCCGCGCATTTACACTATCAATTCGCTTCACTCTAGGCCTCCACAGGGTCAATTTGAAGAAATGCAGGAAAATAACTCTCAATAATGCAGCTCATATTGGCTGTATTTGAGTTCTTAACTAAAAGTTTGATCTTGTAACGAAGTTGCTCGGTATTGACTGGTGCGGTACATGGGTCGGTACATTGCATTGGTTTAGGCTTTACCAGATTGATCAGTTCAACACCAAAAAAACTTAAAAGCTGACGATAATACTCCGTTCCAAAAATATGACTGCGTACCCATTTCACAATATTGATGCGCTCTTCAATACTTCGGTCGTCATCAAATGAGCAATTTAACGGCAACCCATATTCACGCTCATATTCAGATATAAGTTCAGGTGGAATATCATGAATCACGCTGAGTAAACGTTTCCCATCAAAATCAGTTTGAGCTAGTAATTTGGCATGTGCATATATATCAATGGCAATATTAGTGTTGGCAGAAGTATCGTAGCCGCCAACTGGGAGCAACTGACGTAATACTGAAGCATAAAGTAAGGTTGATTGATCTAAAGTCATCATGCTTTACTCACTATGACATTGCCTGCACGAAGCCAAAACAGATTCATCCAGTCCACCGTTGGCGTAATGTTGTAATCTGGGGTCAATTGCACATCAGTAACATTGCTCAAGTTAAGTAAACGTGCAGATAAAATCGCAGGCAAATACGAATCCGCAGGCTCAAGTTCAGCAAAATAATCACGAATCATTTGTTGTGCAGCAACTAAATCAATCGTTGTACCTGACAATACCGCTGTCACATCCACCAATTGTTGGGTCGGTGAAAATACTCGACTATCAGCTAAGATACCAAGGTAGTCATCCAAAACCTGTTGTGCTGATGCAATGAGAGCTGCTGAAGGTAAAGTCGGTGGATTACCTTTGGCAGTAATGCCGATATCTAACGAACCTAATCCACGACGTTTGGGGTAAATATAAACATGCTCAACACCTGTTACAGATTTCATCATAAAGATCAGATCGGTGCGTCGATCCTTAAAATCACCCAGTTTTTTACGTTCAGATAGCCGTGAACGCCAATCTTCAAGTTCTTCTTCATCAGAACCACCACTAATGCTGATAACTTGTACATTACCCCTCAGACCCGCCGCAGGGCTGACCCACATCAGGCTAGCATCAGTACTGTTCCATGATGTACCTGCCTCACCAGCAACCACATTAACAACAGCAGCTGTATTCGCAATCAATTCGACATCTGTCGCAACGCTCCAGTAATAGCCTTTACCATTGGTCAAATGAGTTCCAGCCAAAATGGTCATATCAACATTGGCAGTGGCTGTCACAGTGCCTGATGCTTTGGTTCCACCCAACCTTGGCAGACCAATTTCTTCAGCATGGACATACAGAAAAGGCTCATCCGCAGTTGAGATAAACAGTTGACGCTGAATATAGGTTTGATGGTGATATAAACCCTCAACCGTGGATGCAGTACCCGCAGCACGTATGCCCGCATCTGAATCATCCGAAATGCTTAGACCCGATTGATTTCGGATTTCCTGAACAATAAGTCGGTATAGGGTATTAAAGTTAGGGATTGGATAAGCCATCGCAATTACCCCCCAACTTTGACAAAATAAAGGATATTCTGACTTAGACCCGTGAGTCGGGTAATATTAATCACTAAATCAACACGGCTTTGAATACTTTGCGTAGCAGTCACTTTAAATGCAGATAAACGGCTCGGAACTAAATCGACCAATGCTTCTTCAGCATATTGTTTGGCTAATAAAATATTGCGGCTCACATCTTTAGAGCGCTTGAGTGTGAACAAGCGACTGCCCAAGTTTGGATCACGCCAAAACTTACCGCGATGGATATTTAAACGCTGACAAACTACTTGCACCACATCATCATTAAATGCAGCATCCAGTGAGGTCAGTACATAATCTTTGGTTTCTAAATCAATCACTGCCATTGCTATTGCCTCACATTTGCGGTGTCGGGGTTGGGGTATTGCCGTTTTTATGGTCGTTATATATGTCTCGCATATCCTGCATAGAGCTTTTCATATCTGAGATATTTGCTGTAGAGGAAATGTTTCCATCGACATATAAGTCTCCAGCCACATGCACACCATCTTGCTTTAGCCAAACTGAATGGCCAAACTGATCATAAATACAGGTTTCACCCTCAGCAACATTCACCACGACTTTTCCATTGGTGGTAGCAATGACAACAGAACGTGCAGTTTTGCCGTGCAATGGAAGAACAACAACACGTGCATCGACAGGAATATGCGAGTTAAAACCCACTTGCTGAATCAATTCAACATCTTGCAATGTTTCATCTGCAAAACCTTTGAGTTGCAAGGTCTTAGAGCCAGCACGAGCAACCAATCCGAATAAAGCCTGACGGATTTGACCACCCGCAGCATTGATCTGGCTACGAATCATATCCATCATGGTTTTGGTTCCTTTTTCAGTGCCTGTTTGGCTTTTTTCTTTTGGGTTTTGTCCTGATGTTGCTTAGATGTAAGCGGTTGCGCCCAATCACCTTGGCGTTTAAGGCGTAGAATGGTGGTTTGACCTTGGCCACGCGATAAACGCAATGTCCGACCAAGTACCATCCATTTTGCCGTTGCACGTGAAAGTACGTCACTTTTGACTGTGACATACATTCCTGCCGTCCAGACACGGTTGTCTATTGTCCAGCCTTGCACGGTGACAGTTAAGCTATAAGCCTGTAGATCATTGTCTTTTTTGATTTTATCCAGTGCTGCTTTAGCTTCTGACTGGGTTTCGACATCGCCCAGACTTACTAGCTTTAAGCGGCCATATTGATAGTTAGTACTGCTGGTCGCTTCAGATAAAATTTGACGTGCTTCAGCATCCTGAGACAGCATTTTGATGGTACTAAAGACGCTGGAAACATCCTCTTCATATTCAGCATCTAAAATATTGTTCTGGTTGCCATCATACATCAGCATAAGAGGTTGCTGGACTTGATATGGATTGGCAAATGGATCGCCAATAACAATCGTGCCATCTGACTCCAGCCAAACGTGCTGACCCGTGACTTGAGCTGCTTTGGCCAGTGCATCCCACACGGATTCTGTTGGCTCAATCGACACTTTATTTTTTAGCCATGCATTATTTTGAATTTTGACATTGCTAAATAGTGATGCAAAATCACCTGACAACACATAGCGATTAATTAACTCTTGTAGATTCAGTTGCTTGCCATTGAATAATGGCACTGAGCAATCAATTAACTGGCCAGCCAGATCACGGCCAGCGATTTGCAATAAACGACCATCACGTTTCACCACTTCTTTAACGCTGTCGCAAATGCCTGTGAGAACAAGCTCTTTGCCATAGTACAACTGGATTTTTTGACCCGCTGATACGTCCATCGGTAGGCGATCATAGACTGGATTAAATGCAGTCACGCTCCAGCCGTCAGCGGGCACGTCGATGACACTATCAATAGAAACGTCATCAAACTGATTGATTTCAGTCGCACCAATTACTAGGCGAATATCCGTTTTTTGATTATCTTGCATAGACAGTCAACTCCATGCCAGACAATAACATAGCAGGATTAATCAGGTTTTGATTCAAACGATTAATTTCATTTGCTCGGCTCATATCGCCATACAAATAGTGTGCGAACCAATGCAGGGTGCATGGCACAGGCACAACAGCAGTAGTGATTGGTGGACGTGTTTCAATCAATTCCTGAATCTGCAAATGAACTTGATCCGCAAAGACTTTTAACAATTGGATCTGATTAACGCTTTCATACGTCATGAGATTTGTTGCTGAAGATTGTTCACGTTCAGCTTGAATATTTTCCTGAATCTGCTGACGAATGTTTTGGCGAATCACAGCCAAATCAAGCGGGGTCAAAGACACTTCAGTACGTGTACGTCCTCTTGAGCTGGTTTGACCAGTTGTACTTGATGAAGATGAACCACCACCCGAAGAACCAGAACTGCCGCTAGATGAGCTTGAGCCAGAAACAGAGCCATTTTTATTGGCGCTGCCACTGACAATACCGTTACTATTATTGTTAGTCACAACACTGGCGATCTGATCATGCTGTTCTTGAGTCTGCTGAATCATCTCATCACGAACACGACTAACCATCTTCTGAGAAACCGCAACAGTGGTAGCCACTTGTACCGCGCGCCAAGTTTGTTTGAGTTCTGGTGCATCATCATCAGAATCGAAAATATTACTTAAACGCTTGATACGATGAAAAACATCACGCCACTTTGATATTGCCGATATCGATGTATCAAAGGTTACTAACTTGGTGACATCATCAATTAAGCCTGTGATCCACTTAGGATTAAGTACATCTTCAATGGTTCCCTTGATTAAGCCCAAAGCAGTGCGAGCATCTTGGATACCATTACGGATTCGATTAAAAACTTGCAGATATTTATTAGGATCGAAACTACGCAACTTATTGAGATATTCACGCAACTTGGCAAACGGGGCATCAACACCGACTAATCCGTCGATTGCGATCGGGGCATCAATTGGTAGAAATAATTCCCGTTTTTCTTCTTTTGCTAAAATAAAATCGATTGAAATTAGACATGCATCATAATTATCTGCATCATGATCAACACTATAAGTTATAACACTGGCATTGCATGAACCAAAAATCGGATGGATCAGTTCACCTTCGCCCGTTTCTTGCAATGCATTTTCAAGCGCATCCAACTGCGACTTATAGTCTTCGCCCGTATAAATAGTCTGGATCGTGATTTTTCTAGGCTCTTTGCCCATGTCTTCGATGATGGCTTCATTAGAATATGGAGCTTGATGTACGACTTGAGTTTTAGACACACTATCCTTAGTAGAGATACACTCAAACTGCACTCCACGAAAACTTGAGTCTAATAAATCATCTTTCCAGCCCATAAAAAAACCTCATTGATATGAGGCTATTTTAGAAATTCCAGTATTTTAGATCAGGCGGAAACCTTTCCATTTATTTTCTCAATAAATAATTGGGAGGTGCAGCAGAGCGTTTACTTTCACGGTTTTGTTGTTGTGAGAATGAAGTTGAAAATGTTGTTCCATCAAAATTAATTATCGGCCGATTATTGGCCATTGCTCCCATGAGAGCATCCAACTTGTTCGATAAAATCGAAGTTTGATCAGTAATGGCTTTATTCTGGGCGGTCAGCATGTCATTTTGTTGCTGAAGAACTGCAATTTGTTCAGTACTACTATCGTTGATCGTCTGACTCAATGCTTCTCCCGCTTTATCACCAAGCCAATTACCTGCAAGTCCACCCGCGATACCGCCTACAGCTGCACCAACCACACCGCCTGCTACAGTGCCAACGACTGGAAAAGCAGAACCTATAGCAGCTCCTGCAAATCCACCAGCTTTAGCACCAGCCCATCCACCTGCCAGTGTACCTGCTGTACCTCCAGCAGCTTTGGCATATTCAGTATTTTTTTGCTTTTTAGTCAAATCTGGATTGTTATATGCAGAATAAGCTTGATATGCACCAACACCAACAGTTGCAACGGTGGCTGTTGCTCCTGCAACCTTTGTTGCTGTTTTAGCGACTGTGGCTAATTTTGCTCCTGAACCTGCTTTTTCAGTCGAGATCGGGGGGACTGTGGTTGTAGTTTTCTTTAAAGCCTGATCTTTAGGAAGGTTAGTGATTGGGTCACGTTCCATTTTTACTGTTGAAATCGGTGGTTTTTTTGAAAACTTATCTTTAACTTTAGTAAAAATACCGCCACCACCTTTACCGCCTAAAACTGCAAATATACCAGCACCAGCAGCCAAAGCACCTAACGCAATCGTTGCACTATATGCTGCGGCTGCCAAGTCTTCATGTTTACGTGCCCAATCTGTAATTTCGTCTTTGACCCCACCCAATGAATCTGCAATAGAATCATAAGCCTTAGATTGAGCAAATAGTTTTTCCTGATCAGTTGCCTGATCTTTTGCCCACTCTGTCTGGCTTATCATTTCGTAATCAGCAGAAACTGTTCCACCAGCTTGTGGCAATTCTTTGCGAAGTTTATTTAATTCATCCTTTTTATAAACTACGCTCAAAGCAGCCATTAAAGCCTGACGATCTGCAATAATTTTACCAATCTCACTACCACTTGCGATATTACTCATATCCTCAAGAGCCTGTTTACGTTCTGCATCATTAGATGAATTTAATGCTTTATTTTGTAGTGTTTGATATTGTTTATTACCCGCAAATTGACGCTCTAAAAGTTTTACAAATGCCTCAACACCGTATACTCCTTGATCGCGTTGTTGGATAGCATATGTATTCCAGTCAAAGACCTCATGTGGCTTTTTTTTCCCTTCCAATCGAGTTGGATCGCCTTTTTGAACTCTAACTTCATCACCAATAGATTTACTAAATTCTCGACTTGATAATTTAGCCAATAAATTAACTACATTATTTCCAGCTTCATCTGATGTGGCAGCAGTGGACATAGCCACCTGATTCATTGCGACAAGTTCAACGTAACCTTTTTCACCACTATATCCAACAGTTCTAGCTGCAGCCATTTGCTGTGCAAGCCATTTGGATAAATCTTTATATTCAAAACTACCTAATTGACCTCCACGTACTGCGATATCATGGCCTCGCTGTAAATCCGTGATACCAAAATCTTGCATTCTTGTTGTTAAAGTTGCAGCATCAATAGCATTTGCTCCTGTTGCTGAAGCAGTTTTAACCGCTGCATCAAGAGCGGGTTTTACATTGTCAAGATCATATTTACCCGAAGCGATTAATGTATTTACGGCACTTGCAGCATCTTCCCGAGTTCCACCTCCAGCACGTACAGACCCTTTAATGTAATCATTTAACTGGCTGCGGGCTTCTAAACGCTCTTTAACACTTAAACCTTGGCCACCTGTTGCTGTAGCAGCAATATATGTAAGCTGTTGATCATAATCTCTAGGCTTTTGCATTGCAGTAGAAATCACAGCCCCAGTAGCGACTGCACCTGTAGCGAGTGCCGCACCTTTCTGCCAAAGTGAAAAAGTATTTTGAGTATGTCTCTGAGTTTCTAAACTTGATTGCTCAACTTTTTTCATTTGAGCAGCCAATTGTTGCGCATTATTCTGTTGCTGCTTTAGCAACTGGGCTTGCTGTTGACTATGACCTTTCTGAGTTCTCAGTACTGTTTCTGTTGCTCGTTGAGTCTGCAACAGCTGATCTCCCGCACGTGCAGTATCTCGCGCAGCCTGAGTTCCAGCTTTAGCCGTATTGACTGATGATTTTTGTGCAGTATCTATTCGATTCCACTGATCATTAATTTTTTTAGTATCAGTAATTTGCTGATCAGCCAACCGCTTTAATTCTTGTGAAGCTTGAGAGCCTTTAACCTGAAGCGTGAGAGAAACTGTTGTGTTTTTACTGCTCATAGATTAAACCTTTTTAGAATGCTTGCGACGTGCTGCAACAAAAGTTGTGGTTTCAGATGACTGTGGAATGGCGTTAGATTGAGCTGGATTGACGTTAGATTTTTTTGATTGTCGCTGATGAGTATTGTCTGGCCGCTCATCAATCAGGAATGCATATGCCAGATCAAGCGGTATATTGACCGCTTGATCATAAGGAATGCCTAGATGCAACAAAGCTTTTAAGATTCTTGCT
Organism: Acinetobacter sp. 479375; assembly: GCF_000581715.1. NCBI lineage: Bacteria > Pseudomonadati > Pseudomonadota > Gammaproteobacteria > Moraxellales > Moraxellaceae > Acinetobacter > Acinetobacter sp. 479375. The sequence continues at coordinate 352,903 of NZ_JEZN01000001.1, forward strand.
CGGTTTCTGAATTCTCGGCTCGTTCCTTTGCATCCAGTTCAAGCCGCAATTTTTTCAAATAATCCAGATTCGAGCGACTGGAGTGTCCAAGCATGTCATAGCTGATATCATGCTCATGACCATCCTGATCAATCAATTTTGTCATAAAAGCAAGATCAGCAATCGCTAGATATTGACCCTCACCAACATTAGCTTGTGAGTCAATATATTCAATCGCAGTCATCTGACGCATCACGATCTGCTTACTTTTAATCTCTGTTTGACCATCCAATTTTTTTAGCGCAACAGGCAAAGTACCTTTAATTTCAATCATGGTTTAACCTCAAAGTGACTCACCAAGTTTATCCAGTGCAAACATCGTCAAACTGCGACGGGTTTCACCATCCACTTCATAGCTGTCAGACATACTTTGTGTCGTACAGTCGATAAATGTTTCACGGAATTTACCCGATAGCGACTCGATGCTGATACGAGCATCTTCAACTTCAAGCCAATTGATATCTTTGCCATCTGGAATAATGACCACAACATCAAGCGCATGAGTTTCAATACCATCGGTGGTATGGGTGACTTTTCGGGAACGATTCATGGTTTTAACAGGTTTCTTACCTGTTTCGGTTTTAGGTGAGCAAGACACACAGTCATATTCATCACCATTCACGCTGAGTACTATAGTACCCACTGCTTTTTCAGCCATTTTAAAAGACTCTTTATCAAATGATGGCTTATTATTAATCAGGCATTATGGTGAAATCAGTCGGAAACATTTCCATTTAATTTAGGAGATATGATGCGAAACTATTACATCAAAAAAGATGGACTATTTTTAAAAGAAGAAAAGAACACTGAATATTATGATTTTGAAAGCGACGGTTATTCTGATTTTGAGTTTAGCCAACGTATTATCCCAACTACATCATACAGTTGGACAAAACATATAAACGAAGCAAAAGTTTTTCAGGACTACGATACGCCGATTGGCATAATTGCAAAAAACTTTAAAAAGAAATTCTGGCTGAATGCTGAGGTAGTGAGGATATAGGTTTCACAAATGAAACCTATATCCATGATTTTAAAATAATGCTTTTAATGCATTAAATGCAGCTTTGAAAATATCAATCCATTGCTTGATTTTAGGTATCCAGTAATCCAGATTATCTAGAACCTCTGCAATTTCTTTAGCCGCATATTCCAGTACCCATGTTTTTTTCTCAGTACCTGATAATGTTGAGCCTTGTTGTTCAATAGAATCCATAGCATCTGCAATTTTGCTATAAATTTCATGGCCAGCGTCCAATGCATCAATGGTACTGGCTACAGCAGTTGAGATAGAATAATTCATATTTAAAAGCCCTTTATGAATACCATTAATACACATTAATCGTAGCGGCAACGACGTGCATACCACGTACCCAATTCGCAGGAATCACTGCATTAACACGATAACGATCTGTTGTATCTTCAGTCACAGTGAGTTGATCCGCAGTTTCACTGACATTTTGCAGAATTTCTGCTTTGTCCAGTTTTAATGCTTCAGTCAGGAAGATTGAACGTAAATTACGACGCTGCGCTGCGGTATTTTTTCGACGACGCTCTTTGGATGCAGCAGTACGCATTACTTTACGCACATAATCAATCGTCAAAGCACCATTGATGTCGAGCATAATGCCATCAGCTAAACCACTATCAGGATTTTTACGGAAAGTGGAAATCGCACGCACAATCTCTGGTGAGCCATCAGCACCAGTTTCAATGACACACACACCTGCACGCATTGCCGCTTCTTTACGCTCAAAAGTGAGTTTGTATTGGTCATCTACCGCCGCCACACCCCCCAAATTTACCCCATTAAATGGTACAGTTGGATCAGCAGAGTCTGCCAAAGCAGCAGCCATCGCACCAGCAATCTCAGCAGCTTGGCCTGTGGCTCCGTGGTAACATGGACAAACTACTCGGTAACTGGTTTCAATTTTTGCTTGTGCAGCAAATAATGTAGCAGCATCAATATCAGTAAATGGCACAACCAAAATCGCAGGACGTTGTTCGATTGCATCACTCACAAAGTTCAAGTGATCCACCCAAGCAGCAGCATCATCAGCTGCACTAAACACCTGATCTACAGCAATGATGGTATGACCCAAGGGTGCAATAGTATCTAGCGTATCATCTAATTCTTCCTGCAATGTACATGCTTGAACATCGACGGTACGCATGGTTTTGATTGCTGCTTTCAACATACGCCCAGCAACTGAGTTGTCACCAAATTTTTCATCTGCTGATGCCGTATCGTAGATTGAAATCGGGTTGACGACGGGGGTGGTATCTTTTGTCACAAATAATACACGCTGATCATTGGCAAGCAGCCCTGATCGCTGGGTATTAATATTTACCTCAGTGTAAACACCAGGTGTTTTAATTCCTGCTGAAATAGTCATGGTTTTAACTCCACAAGGTCAGAAGCATCTTTGATGTCATCCCCTGGCTCAAAATAATAGTCAATATTGATATGTCGAATTTCTGCGTCAGTTTCTTCACGATCACGATCCGAAGCTTGAATCACATAAGACGTTGTAAATTCTTGCGCTAACACACTGACAGATTGACGCTGTGTCAACGTATTGAAAATAGTTCGGGTTCGACCTAGCTCAAGCGGTGCTAAACCCTGAATATTTCGACTGGATAAATCATTAACGCTCAGTAGACGTTGCACTCGATCCAACATTTCAAATGTGCCAATGTCTCGTCCAGCGCCCAACCGTTGAGCCTCTTCATTACGCAATGAACGCGCACCGACCATCACTACAAAAGTACAATTCAACTCAGTTTTGTTATGACTGATCTTTTTTGTCGTTGAGCCTTGATACGTCACCCAAATCGCTGGAAAGGTTTGAACAAATGCCAGTGTTTCATCATCGAATTCACCACCATAGGTTTTAATCTCTCTCACCCACGGCCATTGGCCAGATTTGATCTGTTCAGCCATGACATCTTTAATGCCTTGCTCAACAATTGAAAGATTTAGGTCTACCATTTATTACCTCCCCAGTCGTGACGCCCAACTTGAAACATCACATTATTCGAAGAGGTTTGCACTGGAACTGATTGACCCGCAGGTGTACCACCAATAGCTATTGTGCCTTTAGCGATTTCCTTGAGTGACTTTACAGCATTGTCATAACGAGTTTTTATTGGATCATTTTCAGAAATCGCACCCGTACAAGCATGGTAACGGGCCATATTGCACGCAATCGCTTCTAAAAATGGTGGTACAGCAGGCAACGGTAGTTGATAGCGACTTGCAAGATAACCATCAATTTCCGAATTAGCCTCAATCATGGCAGCATTCAGCTTATCGTAATTAATGACATCTTCATAAGGAGCTTCAGTGTCAGTGAGCTGGATCAATTCACGTTCACCAAATTTCTTGAGCATCCCATCTACCGTTGCATACATGACTTAAGCTCCAGTACCTGTTGATCCAACAGCCTGTTGCCACAAACCAAAGCCAGCAACCCCCCGTGCTTCAGCACCGTAACGATACTTTTTACGCATGAAGACGTTATCGCTATTCATGTCGAACTGAGCAACAAAGACAGGCTTTTTACGTGGCTGGAATACAATAGGTTTGATCTTTCGTGAGGCATCAAGTAAATGCCATTCAGTTGTGGTTGCCAGCCAACCACAGATCAGTACTTCAACGGCATTTTTATATGGATTCGGCTTACCGTCTTCCAAACGATCTGTCGTGACCAACACGTTTGCTGTTTCACGCAAAGCCGGTGGAACAACCAACAAGCTTGGACTTAAATTAAGTGGTTGACCTTCAGAATCTTTTAAAGACGTCATCAGCGTAATTGCAGCACCAAGACTCGCTTGAGCTTCAGCCAAAGTTGCGGCACTCAATGGCGCAGTAATCTTATTGCTGTAAGTTTCAATGCTTTTACCGTCACCAACCTTATGATCAGTGGCATAAAATGTTTTGCCGTCATAGCATTTTTCACTAAATCCCTTAGTCAAAACTTTAAAGACCAAACCATCTGGCCAGCGCTTAGCTGACTCAGCAACAGATTCAGTTTCAATGGTGTACATTCCCAAGTTATCGTCTTCGATATCGTTACGATCAACTTCAACAGTGCCTTCATAATCTTCATTTACTAAGATGTAAGCATGGCCTGTTAATTTCTTTACAGCTTTATCACCAATCCATTTGCGTAATGCAGGGAAGCGGTCTGTCCATGCATATGTATTTGACGCCCCCGTACTCGGTACAGTCATTGCCACTTTGTCATAATTGCTTTCTGTAGAAGCAAAAGCCCCATCAAAAACCTTTTTAATGCTTGTACTTAAAGCGGCAAGAATGCGTGCGCCATTTTGTTCATTAATGATCATGTATTAAATCTCCACCCATACGCAGTCACGATATTGCGTATCAAAGCCCATAAATTTCCCCGCTAAAGGACGTGTACTTCCAGCGCCTGCTGTTTTTGCAATTGTTTGGTTATCTTCGACATAAACCTGTGAACCAATGTCTGCTTGTCCTACAGCATCAGTTGTAGAATTTCGGAATAGGAACTGCTTTTTGCGACGAGCACATGTAATAACATCGGCATCAGCACCGCCTGTGTTGTCAGCCGATTTATCCCACACACCTAAAACTTTTTGAGTTGCTGCAACTGCAACAGTTGAAGAAATGGCAAGACCTGTAGCATCAACGACAGCAAATGTGCCTTCTAAAACAATTGCATTTGCTTTTAAGGAGAGTGGTAATAGCTCACCATCACGCATTTCAGTGACGATTGGGATTTGAGTAGCTGTCATAAATTAAGCTCCAATAGTTGCAGGGTCTAAACCAAATTGAGTGGCAATACTTGCAGTAATGTCATCCACAGGTTGTTGATGTTGCTGGTGATTAGCTGCCAAATTGAGCTGCTGTGTCTGTTTCTGGGTCAACGCCGCAATTTTGGGTAAACCTTCAAGATGAGCCTTAACAAAATCAGGATTGGTTTTAGCCTGATCTTTTACCCAGTTAATTGTGGCTTCACCTGTGAGGCGTCCGTCACTACATGCTGCGACAATCAAGTCATCAATTTCTTTAGCTTTCATTACGGCATCAGCATTACCAGCTTTGGCAACTGCTTCTTGATATACAGCCATCGGTACAAACTGAGTTAGATCAGGCTTGGCTTGACTGTTAGCAGCCATTTTAATTTGATCAATAGCTGCAATCGCATCAAAAAGGTTTTGACTATTGGCTGCAACTGCAACGCCTGTTTTTTCTTTAATCTGCGCTTGAAGTTTGCCAAGCTCTGCCAAAATCTCTTCAGCTGTTGCAGAGAGAGGCAGATTCAGCATCCAACGCAGTTGTTCTAATAACTCATCCATTTTGGAATCCTGTTGGGTTAAATTTTGAGAAAAGTAATCCTGAGCCGCTGCTGCAAGCTTGGCTTGTGGCAACTGATCTAATGCAGGAGTATTGGTCAGTGAAGTATTCAGTAACGCTAGAACGTCACCTTGGTTGTTATAAAAAAAGACGGGGGATAAATATTTATATTCTTCTGACTCGATAAAGCCCTTTGCCTTATCCGTCCATTTGAATTGAGTACTACATAAGCCTATTCCTTCTATATAGGTAAAACTGCCAGCTTTTATCCAGCCCGCAGCAGGGGCAGGGTCACCATTTTCTTGTGACTTTAAAGTTGCATGCTCATAATCGATCACCATATCGATTGCGCGTTGATTTAAAACCGCAGCAATTTGACTGCCACGCTCTGGAGTCAAGTTCCAGTGTGGAGCATCAGTTGGGCGACCATCGATGCCACGGAAAATCCCTTCAGGGATTAAAACCATGTAATCTGATGTCGCTGTAATATCGAATGAGCATGAAGCTGCGAGTAATGTCTTTTTCATACTCGCAGTGTGAAAGAATCAAAATGGAAAAAGAGTTGGAATTCTTTCCGAAAAATCGATAAATCTGTATTTATTGTTTTAAGGCGTTTTAAGCTATTATTTTTATATAGACGATAGATTCATGGTTTTACGCATTTCAATTTAATATAAAACAATCTAACGATAATCTAACGCTATGTTTATCATTAATCGAATATTGATCTATAAAAATAATCTGCATCATCAAAAATTGCCTGTTCTGCTTCAACTTGCAAATTGCCATTCGCATCCATCGGAATAAATGGACGAGTTGATATATTTCCCCAAGGTAAAGGCGTATTTCTAGCACTGCGACCATATTGACCTTGTTTAGCACCAAACTGTTGAGTAGGGGCTTTCGGATCATTTGAACCAATCATCACTTCATCTTTAGTCACTACTGTAACAATGCTACGGCGTAACTGGCCAGACTGTTGTAAAATTTTCCCTGCTTTACGTCGAGCCAACGTCACAGAACTCAATCCCGCCCATTCAGGCCGACCTTCATTATCAAAATTATCTTCAACAGTCGTTAAAAGACTGTTTGCAATCGCATGACCAAGCTTAATGGGTTGATCAAGACGCTCAGCAACAGTATGTAACTTCTCAATGAGTAACTGGTCATTGATTTGTATGGTGCTCATAATTTAAACTATTCCTTGAGATGGTAGTTTCCAAATAGAAGGGTTACGGTTTAGCCTGTGTGCTACTCAGTATTATGCTGTGCAAGTCAGCCGCCATCTCATCATCTGATAAGCTCATATTGTTTTGCATTCAGCCCATCTTGAATCGCTTTATTTTGAACCTTAAAAATACTCACAATTTCCATCACACCACTCTGATGACGAACAGATAATTTCAATACATCGTCGTCATACTGTTTTTCCAAAACAGTTAGCAAGTACAATATACTGTCATTTTTTACGTCATATACCACTTGTTTGACCTGCTGAATTAACTGAGGTAACTCAAGCCATTCCTCCGTAGTCGGTGCGTTTCCTGCCTCACCATGTCTTTGAGCCTTTTTTCCGACCATAAGATGATCACTAATAGTCATAATCGGGCTTTCAACCACCTGATTTTTTCTAGCAAGAAAGCTTATTTCTTCTGATTGTAATACCCCAACGGTACAGGTTTTATTTTGTGGCTTGGCAAAGCTCATTGAGTTTTTGACAAAAGCCTGATGTGCTTTAATCCGTGGCGGTGCATTCAGCATTTGCTCAACTTGTTGTAAACCTTTGGTTCTTCCCATCAGTTCTGTGGAACGTTTTGTTAAGACTGCATCAATGAGGTAGCTACTCGCTGGCGAACCATTAAAACCAGCAGCAGGAGCAAAACTCAATGTTTCACCTGATTGGGTTGGAATATTAAATTGAGTACGTCTAGTCGTAATATCCACACCTGAGTTACGATCCGTACCGACTTTCTCATAAATCACAGAAGCATAACCTTCACTGGATAAAATCTCTTTATCTCCAACTTCGCGGGCAGATCGGGCAATAATATAGCAATTACAACCGAATCCTGTAGGTGGGTAAGATACATTCCAAAAAGGATCATCAAATCTAAAGATTCTGCCATTAAGTACTAAATCCCTTTTGCGAGGATTATTTATCGTGGTATGTCTCCATTCCCAATAAGGACGTGTTTCGCTACCCGCAAGCATGGCTTTGTATCGACCAGCTGAATAAGCACTTTTCATGTTGGTGTCATAGATGGTACGTAAACGCCGAGGGCTACCAAGTTGTACTTCTTGCTCAATACCTTCAGGATTCTTAACTGTTTTGCGTCCCCACCAACCTTTTTCCTGTAACACAGGTGTTAGGTCTGCTTTCCATTTTTCAAAGCTCTGACCATTTTCTAACGCGGTTATGAGTGATTTACGGATGTCTTGCAGTAAATCAATCCGTGCAACTTTTGCCACGGTAAAAGCACGACTATGCGCATCGTCTAAAGTTTCATGCCAATCCCATCCAATTTTAAATCCCTTTTTCTTAAGATAATCAATCGCATCTACAGGTGGTAAGTTAAATAAAGCATTGAGTTCTGGTCGTTGTGGTATTGGCATTAGCTTTCACCTTCAATACTCAGCCGACCCATGACTTCACAGGCAAAAATCAAACGAGTAAGCTTTTCTTGTAAAGCAGGTTCATCATCATGGGGGTAGATATCTTGTAATAATGTTAAAACATCATCTTCGTTTTGACCTGCTTGAATATTTTTTAATAAACGTTGCGTCCAGTCTTGAACTGTGGTTTGCGCCTTTGCAGTCTGCTCATTCAACAATAACTGCATGGCTTGGTCTTCAATGGGCAACTGAGAAGAATTAGCGGCAACCAACTGTCCGATTAAATGTGGATGAAATGTATTCATTGCTAAATTGGGTACGGCGAAGGGTTGTTCCTGCTGAGCACTTAATATTGCTTCATTTTCATCGGCAGGGTCAGGAATTCCTAACTTTTCATGCGCCCAACTGAGAGGAATCTTCATACCCACGCTGACCAGCTTACCTAAGGACTCACTAAACTGAGTCATATCCTCAATATCAGATGTGTCAAATTGAAATGCTGGATAACGATCTTCAGTAATATTGGGATAATTCAATCGCATCATATGACTGATCAAACTATCGGTAATTGATCGACCAAGTTGTTTTGCATCAGATTTAATAATTTTTTCAAATTGAATTTCATGAGTCGTTGATTGAGCATTTGTACTGGTTTTGCCATCTGCTTGAGAAAGTAATGTACCACCCACAATCGCCTTAGATTGGCTTTGTTCACACCACTTAATCAATGACATGTGGTTGTCAGTATCACCCGTGGCGGCTGATTCAAAATCGATACTCATGCCTTGAGGAATTGCCCCGCCAGCATTGCGGCCAATCATCATGACTGCACGAAGCAAGGTCATTTTCTCGTCGCTTGTAGCACCCGAAGGATATTTACCTAATCGGATTGGTAGTCCATAAATTTCAAGAAACTCCATCACATCACGGACACCATAGTTTTTGAACAGAAACGGCCATGATAGAACACGATGCAATCCTGATCGTGCAATATAACCAGACTTGGCTTTATGACGATGAATAAACCAGCCAAAGTCCCAAAAATCAGCCCCGTCAGGGGATCCATCATTCAACCGTAATTCATTTGGTTTGCTGTATGGAGTCATAAAGTTACGAGCATTTACATGTTCAAAACTTTTAGGCAACCACAGACTGCCCAGTTGATGCCATTCGATTTCCTGACAACTATAGCCATGCCCGACACCATCCATCGCATCAAACAAAAACATCTCAAAGTCTTTAATGTCATCAATCCATTCAGCTACTTCTTCAGCAATCTTTTTTTCTTGATCAGTGGCATTTTTGGGTGGTATGACATTCCATTCCAAGCCGTTGACACCTTTCTTGCGCTTATCCATCTCAGAAAAAATATGGGCATCTTTTTCTTCCATATCTGAAAATAGATCAGCTTGAGCTGTCAGGTTGCCTTGTTCGGCATCGGTCAGTAATCGATTAAGTAGAACTGGCGTCAAACCAACAGTTGGATGTTCCTGCCACTGATTGGTTAACCATGCAATTTCGGCAGTTTGATTGGTTTCAAGTGCGGTACGGTCTTGTTTATTGGAGGTCAGTTTTTTCTTAGCCATAAAAATTAAGCACAATATGAGATTGTGCCTAATTTGAATCAAAAAAAATTAAATGATGATTGGAACACGTTCCTTAACAATTTCAAAACGGTTGCATCTTAAAGCATTGAGAGAAATAAAATAAATATTATTATTCCTTTTCTTCAGCCTCGTAGGCTTCATCATAAGTCATATTGACCCGTTCAACACATTGAGCTTTTGATTTCAAAAAGTCTTCTTTTTCTTTACGAAAAATTTTTCTTAAGGTTGCTGAATCTTCGCGAACTAAATTCATCATTGCTCCAGCATACAAATTTAAATCACTAAAAGCTGTATCGCAGACGGCATATGGATCAGCAATATCACTTGCTGGAAAGTAAGGTCTTCCATATGAGTTTTTAGCGTTATCAGCACTGAAAGGTTGATTGATGTAATTGGGCCAATCATTTAAAACATATTTGGATAATGTGTCGTATTCTTTTAACTCGAACGCATCATTAAGAAATTTCTCATCTTCTTCAATTTTATGTAGTAGATTTTTAGCAAAAGCTTGCGCTTGTTCTGGAGTAAAATCTTCACCTGATTGAGATGATTCTTGTTCAACTGGCTTAGGCTCTGCTTGTTCAGTAGCGTTTGTAGCCGTTGTTTCAGTTTTAGGTTCTTCTTCTTTAGAACATCCGACAAGTCCAATCATACAAATGACTGCTGCGAATACGATTTTATTCATTTATTTCCCCTTATTTCTTGTGTGATCATCTTACTTAAGTTTCAAGGGATTCAAAAGATTAAGTTTTTCTAATAAACTCAAATTTTAATCTTGAACCCATTGATGCTATGAAAAAAATAAAAGAAATTTTAAGCTTAATTATTGTGCCTGTTATCACTATTGCTTATCTATTGTTTATTTTTAAAATTACTGAATTGAATGCATTTATGAAACTAGAACTTAATGCCAAAGGTGATTTTCTAGCTGGAATATTTGCTCCTTTAGCATTTCTTTGGCTTGTCTATGGTTATTATCAACAAGGTCAAGAGCTTAAACAAAATACTGAAGCATTGCGTTTACAAGCAGAGGAACTTAAAAATAGTGTTGAACAACAAATACAACAATTTGATTTATCTTCACAACAATTTGCGATTTTCAAAGAAAAAGAAGAGTTAGAAATAGCAAGAATTAATAATGATGCTCTACCAATTTTCCATATTTGGATTCGTAGTCACAACACACATTCTGGTTACAATATAGGTATTCTGAATACTGGAGCAAAGGCTAAAAACGTTTTACTTAGATATATTAAAAGTGACGACCAAGAATTCAATTTTGAATATTCAGTATTTAATCAAGATCAAACAGAAGCATTTATCATGAGACAAATTGAAATAAGTAAAACTGACGCCAACTTTTTTATTACATTTACAGATGGGTTGGGAAGAATACAAGTTTCGAAATTCATGATAATAAACTCCTCAAACAATATACACAAAATTGCTTTTATAAAAATTGATTGATTTTAAATACATCCACCACTAAACCACCCATCATAATCATCGGGGCACACATTCATCTCTTGACGGGATGGAAGTTCTAAAAACTCAATCGGTGATGATAAATGCAAACTGGCAAACCATGCCAAAATCATTGCCACTGCACCATCGCCATGTCGGTACAGCTCAGGCTCTTTTAAATCTTTGGTTCTGGCCTTGCTCACCATATGAATACCATCAACTTCTTCAATCGCAGTACAGTCATTTTTTAGGTTGTCATCCCTTGGCAAATCAATCATGTCGTCTTCAAAAGCAGATACAAGCTTGGGTGTCCATAAACCATACCAGTTACGATTCAGCTTAATTTCATGCACCATATGCTCACCGTACTTTTCAGCGGTATATTCAGCTAAGGTTTCACCTGTACCTGTGGCATCCATCGCAATACCACCAAAGCGCGGTAAACGATCCAACATATGCCATAGAATTTTCTTTTGCATACGTGCTGGAACATTGTGCATCTCGATAGCAAACGGGGCGATCCGACGCAAATCTGTATCGATGTAAAACGGTAAAATATAACTAAAGTCACGATGACGAGCATAATCCTGTCCAGCACAATGCTGACGACGCTTATCCAATTTTGCCAGTTCAGGGTCTAAATATCGTTGAATCCACTCATCGATATATGCGTCGCGCTCATCAGGAGTAAGCTCTTTAAAATCATCACCCAAGGTCAGACGTAGAATAGTTCTGACTTCAGGCATTGCACGTTCTACCCATAGCTGAGGTAAACATACTGATGATCCATCGCGGGGGATAGCATCTAACTCTTCACGCATGGCAGCTTTACGACTGCCATAAGCTTTACGAATCTTTTTATACCATTTCTCTTTGCCTTCAAGCGTTGCTGCTTTGCCTTGCATAAAGCAAACACGCTCATACAACCCATTCGCCACAGCATCATCAAAAGTAACCACATGCACTTTGGCATCTTCACCAAAGACACCGTTTTCAATATCTTTGACAAATTGATTGAACGGATTATTTTTACCGTTATGGGAACTAATGATGGAGATGCGACCACCCCAAATCAAAAGTGCGGTTGCTGCTTCAATCACGCCTTGAACATTGGGATGGAATGCAGCTTCATCAATAACAACTTTACCCTGTAAACCACGGATGTTCTCAGGACGGCTAGATAACGCGACAATTTGAAAACCACTCGAATAACGCACACGGTAGGCGGTGATCTGACGGGTTTCGCCTTTGTCATTTTGGTCTTCAAAAAGAAATTCTTCAATCTGAGAAATACCTTGACCCTGAGCCTCAGCAATAACGCGCGAAAACTTGGCACAATAGCCAATAAACTCCAGACCTTTTTCTTTGGTATCGCCAATGTAGTAAACACTCATACCGCCAGCTTCTTTGCTCGCTGCTGCGGTAAATACAGCATCAAAGCTTTCGGCAAAAGTAATACCAGTACGACGACCTTTAGGACAGGCTTTAATATCTGTCTTAATCTTTAACCACTCAACTTGGTGTTTCATCAAAACACCTTCCTCGAAAGGATTTAAGTTGTTCGGTAAATTACGCGCACGTTCTGGAAGTTCATCCCAGTCAATAATTCGTACTGTATCTTGCCGTGGCTTTGGTGCATTCATCATTATTTGATGCCTAACACTTTTTCACGCCAGAATTGAATTTGCTCTTCGCCCATACCTTGTGACGCAGCAGCTTTTTTAAGATTTTCATCTTGTTCTTTCAGTAACTCTTCACGAGCCAACCGCCGAACTTCTTCCCGATTATCCATTGCCTTTTCTTTGGTCATCATTGCTGCACGAGCAGCACGGGCCAAAGCACCTACAGCATCAATATCCATTTTCGGTTTTTCAGGATCATCCCCAGTATTGGTTAGTTCATCTAACGCTTTTTTGGTCACAATCGCTTGTACAGCCTGAGCAAGTAACATCCCGCCTTTGTCGTCTGGATCTTCACCAAATTCCTTGACGAGCACCTCAGATGCCGCAGCAAATTCACGCATGGCTTTAGCTTCTTCAGCCCAACCTTTTTTCTCACGCCCTAGTGCGGAACGACTTGGAATACAGTCCACAGGAAATTCGGCACGAATTTCATCCATCATTTCATTGAGCGTGAGCCGATCTTCGCGCAGCATTTTTTCAATAAAGGCACGTTGCTCATCAGAAAGCTTATGCATAAAAGACTTAGCCATAATTGCCAATACTCCTAAGCTGAAGGGCGCTTGATACCATGAATACGCGCACGACCTTCAACATAGTCCTGACCACGTTCAGTGAGACGAACGACTAATACAGCAGGATTGTCCATTTCAATATCAATACAACCTTGCTCTTTCAACCAATACAGCTCAGTTTTGACCTGATCACGACTAAAGCTTAAACCCCAATGATTCAGTCCACTGTGCAATGTAGAGCTATTACCACGATAGCTAGGCATTTCATTTAGCAAGCGCAGCAACACAAGTCGCATTTCTTCTTTTAGATGATTTTCAAAGCTCATACGACCTCACTTATTGTTATTTAAAAGATAATCCTCAATCCGTTTAACTCCTTGCTCAACACCACCAAGCTTAGAATTAACAGTATTGAGTTGACCTTGTAAATTTGAAATATCAACACGGGTTGGCATATCTTTCATTGAGTTTTCAAGGGCAATAACACGCAAATGAAGATCAAGCATTTCTTTAGCTGAGGCGCTGTGTTTCTGGATAATCCATGCATAAATACCTAAAGCAGTCACCACAATCCATTGCACCTCAGCAAAGCCAAGCTTTAAAAAATCAAACATCGGCATCTCCTTGCACTGGCATCAAAGGCTTAGGTTTACTCTGATTAATAAAGCGCGTTAGAAAACCAATAATTGCAAGAATTGTAGTTACTTTCCCTTGACTCGCTTCAGGAATTAAACTCACAATTTCGGGTGGAATACCGTAAACTGAGATATAACCAATAAGAATAAACATCCAGTTACTAAGCCATTTCCAACCCGATTTCCAATTATTCACCAATAAACCACTATGAATTGACGCTTCTACTGAAGTGATCACAGGTAAAATTTGTTGCGCTTGACGTTCAATATGATCTTTAAGCTCAGTCACACGAGCTTGATGGCGCTTGGCTTGTTCCGATAGTTGTTGTTTAGATGCAGCAACTTCTAAGGTCAGATTATCAATCTGACCAGTAGCCTTATTTAATTCACTACGCAAAGCATCATGCTGATCGGGGCTAATCACTTGAACTTTTAAATGTTCTTTAACCGCATTATCAACACGAGTTTTAAAAAGAGAACTGGGGATTTTATGTTGAGTTTTTTTCATATTTAACCCACCAACTCAAAGTGCGGGTAATCTTTGGTTTTAACCCAGTTACCACCCCATGCAATTGCCACTTTTAGCTCAACCGCAGCGGCTTTCATAGCAACTGAAATTGCTTTAAATTTTGATAAATCATTCCAATCAATAGGATAGGGAACTAAATCCACCGCTTCACCTTTCACATGCTTAGATGCAAAAGGATCAGTCAGCCATGTCACTTTTGAAAGGCTTGGTTGAGCATATTTTTCAGGAATACCACGCAGCTTACACTGTTCTATAGTTCGACCTTTGCCCCAGTTGATCATGCACTGCTCACGACTACGCACGCCCTCAACCACCATAAAGTCCTGATCAGTCAACTGGATTGCACGTCGTACAACTTCGACCAAATCAGGATTTACACCTTGCAGGCGTGACAGACTTAATTTTGATAGTACATATTGCTTTTTAGTCACAATAAAACCTTTTAAATCATTATTTAATATGTGGTTATTGTTTGACTTTTAAGCACTATATTTGAGCGGAATTACTTCCAATAAAAAACCGCCCGAAGGCGGTAAAAGAGACCATTAGAGTTATAGATTACGCTTCAAACAAGTCAAGTTGATCATCATCTTTATGCTTTACAGGCTTATTCTCAACCATATCTTTACGGATTTTTCTGATCCAACGTGGCGTAACGCGATATTTTTCAGCAAGTTGATCTTGGATATTTGATGATGCACCGAGTTCTTCTAAATCTTGTTTAATACGTTGGTCGCGCAGTAGGCCAATGTAACGATCCGCTTTAGGGATATAAACACGATCACCATTCCAGAACTGGCATAGTTTTTTTAAATTATTGAAGCCTAATAGAATAGAAAGTTCATGACTTTCAGAAATTGACTTAACAGGTGGGAATGAATAGTCATGTCCACCGAACCGCTGAACTAAAGTCATTGCGGTTCGGTAGTCAGTAAGCTGAATAATGGTTCTAAGGTTTTCGGGAAGTTTGTGGAGGTACTCGTCTTTCATTGGGCAGTCTCTTTTTTCTGTACTCTAATGCCGCAACTATACGATGTAACTCACTTTCTGTGCAAAATTCTAACGCTTCTTTTTTAAACATTTTTTTAGCGATGCCAATTGCATAGTTCCAATGCAGCTCGGCATCTGTCAAAAGCGCTTCAATCTTGTCCATCAAAGCATCCTTGGATGCTTTGACTTTAGGTTTAGTTCCAAATTCCTTCTTACTAAACCCAAGTTCTTCTAAACGTTTTAAAACGGCTACCAGCTCATCATCATTCAAGTCCTTGGCAGATCGCTTACCAGTGACCTGCTGTAGTAGATCCCGATAAGTATCATCATCCATTCCTAGCTCTTTCTTACCTAGATGAATGGCTGCTAGGCGGTGATTACGTGAGGCCTTCTTCATATTGACATCTCACTTATAAACTCAATTGAATCACTCACTTTAATCAAGTGATTGATAGGGGCTTGAGCAGTATTGAAATAAGGCAACTTATACTCATATTTTTTATCCAAATCATACCGTTTTTTAACTTCACGCTTACCCCATATTTTAGTAAGTTCAGCTTTCTGCTTTGCCGAATAATATGATTTGTATAGTGTGGGATAGAACTTGCTTTCAATATGTTCATCAGGCTTGAATAACCAAATGGATTTAAAAAATCCATCTACATAGACACCAACCGCCAACTTCATTTTTGAAACGCGTTCAAGACACAAACTAATTTCATGATCATTGCATTTAATCTTTACAGTTGAATATTGATGATTCAATTTTTCGAGAATAAATGCTTTCTGTTCTTTGGATAGACTCATGATGTTTCTCCAAGACTAATAATGATTTCAGGCGGTAACTTGTCTAAATCTTCAATTTTGATCATTTAAATTGACTCCACCTTACAATCTTCGATATGCATCTCACGTCTTGAAAAGAATGTGCTATTGTCGGAAACGTTAGGCATTCCTTTTTTCCATACATTCAAAACCCGACCAAAAACATCCCAATTTCCATTTTCTCCACCATTCAAAACAAGTTCGGCGGCATACTTGTACAGGTCATCAGTACTAGTAACTTCATAGCCACAAGCATTAATACTTTTAATGTCGTCTTCAGAAAGTTGTTGAAATTCATCTGGTAGCTCAATTTCAAGTTGAGATTCAACAGTAATTGTCACTAATTTTTTAATACCCATTTTAATGTCTCACTTTTAAAATTTAGGCCAAAAAAATCCCGCCAAAAGGCGGGACCTTTTGTTTTGTTAAATCAATTCATAGCTTGAATCAAATCAATTCACCGCTTCCTTCAAAGCTTTACCCGCTTTAAACGTAGGCACTTTGCTGGCCGCAATTTCTAGGGCTTCACCCGTTTTAGGATTACGACCAGTTCGTGCAGCACGATCTGAAACTTTGAAAGTGCCGAAACCCACAAGCGCTACTTCACCACCATTGGCAAGTGTATTAATCACCGCAGCTTCAAAACCTTGTAATGCATCTGCGGCCTGAATTTTTGTTAAACCCGCGCTTGTTGCGATATGTTGGATAAGTTCTGACTTATTCATGAATAATTACCTTAAAAAAATTAAATATTTGCAAAATCAAGCGAGATCGGCTGGTACTTACCATCCTCATCTCGTTCATAGAAACGGACATAATTCTTACTATCAGTCACGATAATGCTGTCACTGATGGCTTGCATAGCTTGCTGCCACTTAGCATCATCGATATTCAATCGACGTAAACCAAGTACACGACCTGTCGAGATTTTTCCCTCCTTATCAACTTGGAAAGCATCATTAATCAATGCCTTCAAGTTATCGTTAGAATTCGCTGACCATGACTGGATACATTCATCAATCAAGGCCTTAGCTGCTTGTAAACGCTCATCAAAACGAATTGAATCCTGACATTGACGAACGACTTTATATTTACCATCAAAGCTAAATAGAGTTAGATTGCCTTTAGCCCCACCAATATTGACTTCATATTGTTCAGCCGATAACTGCACAAATGCGGCTATATCACCAAACACCAAAGCCTTAAAATCACGTAAAGACTGTTGCTGCTGTTTGGCCTGATCAATGAGTCGAATGACTAAGTCACTACGTTCCATATCAATCGGTTTGATCTGAGATTCTGGAATCAAACGACCTTTGGCATCTTGTTTAAACCCATCAGGGATTTGCATGGCTGAGTTCATTTTTATCTCCGAAAATGCTTTTGTTTTGCTTCAAAACTAAACTGACATTTGATACAACATGTCACACCACCAATTGCACGACGCTGATCAGGTATATCTTCACCACAGTCTTCACATTCATAATTGCTGCACGCTGTAAATTGCGCACGTGCATTTATTTTTTCTTGTAAGTTCATGGCTTGAAACTCTTCCGCCATATCAACCAAATCAACCATGACAGCCCCCCAATTTTCCAATTAAATCCAAGATTTCTGGTAATCCGAAAATGATAAAAAGTGCTGCAAGCCAAAAAAAATTATCACTCATTTTCTATTCCTTATTGCCTGTCTGACCACACCCAATCGGGCAAAATTGACATTCTCTCCAATGCCTCATTTCGGCAGGATTTTGTGTAGGAGCATCACGCTCTTTAAACTTTCGACATTGATCACTAGATATTTCATAACCCAGATATGGACATTCAACTTTATCCAACACTTTGATGACTCTTTTTTCGAGTTGTTCAGTACTGCCAACGTATTTATCGCGTAATGCTAGCGATAGACTTGAACGAGCATAGCCAAGTTCATCCGCCACTTTCTGGATGCTTCCAAGTTCGGCAATACGTGCATGGACTAGATTTTTCCATTTAGGTAATTCAGAAGAACACGACATAGCTAAGGCTCCATGCAAGCGCAAGAATGATCGTGACCAAAGTAAAAAACATGGTTCGATATTTCTGACGTTGGTATCCAAGTTCAAACTCAGCCGCTTCGGCGCGTTGCATAAAAGCATTACGCTCAAGAAACATCCGAGTACGATGACGATTTAGACAAGCTTCACGTTGATTTACATGTTCAGGGCTAAAGTTATGCATCTAACACCCCCAAAATTGTGCCGTGTTTCAGTTCTTCATCTAGCTCAGGACGTTCAGCGAACATGACCTCGTTTGTATTTGGGTCAAATACATGTTTGGCACGCTGAATCTGCGGTGGTTTTGGGCCAGTATTCATTTCAGGCAATAAAATATATTTAGCCTTACCGCCTGTAACTCGTGCCGCTTTTACAACTTTTAAATAACCTGCTTTATGTAATGTCATCAGGTAGTTACTAGCAGTTGAAATTTCAATATTCAAAGTATCATTACTTGAAATAGCCGCTAACTCATCTGCATTCATAGGTTGCTTACTAATTCGTAATGTATTCCACATCGCTTTAGTGCCACTAACTGTCGTAATCAATTGTCCTGCTTTTGTCATTGTTGGGTAGTTATAGCCCATATCTTTGAAAAGGCGATATGTCCGCTGCTTCACCACACAATTTGGATGATGTACAGGTTTTTCATTCAAAATTTCAACTACGCCAGCCTTAACCAGTTGCCCGACAAAACTACGAACACTTTCATACACCATGCCCGCATCTTCAGAAATTTGTGCAATCGTAAACTCATGACGATTTTTTCGAATTTCGTTCCAAGCTCGTTGGCGAGGTGACTCATACGGAGTTTTTGAGTTCATGATGTCTAATTCCTTAAAGTTGGGTCTAAAAAACGCGATATCCATCTTCAGAAACTCCGTGGTTTTGGGCTTTCGCCAGTCACAAACCCTTGAGGTAACACCATTTTTAACTCTTTAGAACCAATGTGCTTAACGCCTTGCTCAAGGGCGAGTTCGTGCAACATTTCAAGGTTAGTTGAAACTCGTCGGGTCGAACCGCGGACGGCTACAATCAACTGTTCCAAGACACTTGAGTCAATCTCGATACTTGGCGCATAAATACGACTGAGTTGATAGGCATCTTCAAGATCAGAAGGAAGTGCGGGAACCCAATTTAGTACACGACCATGAAACCGTTCCCATTTTTCAAGCTTACGCGCCAACAACTCCTCACCAATAATCAAGAAAGTCCCTTGGCTGGCTTCATACAAATCGCGAACTATTTCAACCTTTGCGCTATTCACCAAATGATCAAACTCATCAATAATGAGAGGTCGTCCTGACTTAGCTAACTCAGCACTGGCAAGCTCCATCATCTCGCTCAAAGTATTGGGCATTGGAATACTCATTTCACGTAACAGTGCTTGAGCAAACGCTTTTTTGGTATAAGTTGATTTTACTTGGACATAAAATGCATTGGTCTTGGTCGCTACATAGTTGGCAGCAGTCGACTTCCCGAAGCCACTTGGGCCATAGAAAGCAGAGATGCCCGGCAATAGCGGATTACGCTGTAAAGTACGATTCACCGCTTCATAGCACTGTGCAATATTACGAATACTGGCGATGCCGCCATTCGTAACGATGTTCTGTAAAACAGGATTGACATTTGCAGTCATTTAAATCACCATAAATATGTGGTTGTTTGATTTTTGTGCTGGTACTGCGAATACCATCACGATACTTGACGACGCTCTAAATACGTTTTGAGCGTTTCGTCATCTAAACTAAGCTGTTTAAACTTCTTAGACATTTGGAACATGTTCCAAAAATCCTGATCCTTTTCAGAAACTTCCTCCTCTTTTAAAACTCTCTTATCAATGTTCATCCAGCGCTCTAACGGAGTGCTAAACACTTGACCCGAATGCTTTTCATCTTCTTGTGGTAGCTCTACATCTTTAAAGTAAACGCGTTCTTCAGGTTTAGGCTGTACAGGCAATGCATCAAGTTCAGCCATAAGTTTTTGACGTTTTAATTGGTCAAATGGAATCACATTCTGATTTTCAATATGCTCAATCATGGCTTTAGGGCTTAATTCATCAAATACTTCAGCCTGTTTCACAGCCAAACGACGTAAACGTCCATCAGCACGGTTTTGGCGCGCCTGTTCAACCTTGGAAACAGGGAAATAATTGCGCTTATTTGCATTCCAAGTTGCATGGCAAATCAAGCGACCATCTTCATCACGTACCACAACTTTTTCGGCACTATGGATGTCATAACCCACAAGCACTTCAACCCCGTGATATTGCTCCAAGTCCTTGTTAAAATAGCGGTTGCCAAACAACTCTATCTCACCTCGGCGCACCTTACGCGCCTCATAAGGACGGAACAAATCTTCTGCATCCCAATCTTCTACCCGATCAATTGGCGCACCTTGTTCTAACGCTTCGTTCCAAGCTTCTAACGGAGTCTGATACCGTTTTTTTAACGTGACAGGATCAACAACTCTCTTCAAACCACTATGTGGCTTATTGTTGTATTCATTGATCACCTGAGCTGCATAAGCTACAAAGTCAGGCCATGACATCAATAATTTGGATTGACCAAACTCAGCAATGTCCTTACGAGTAAGCTTAAACACTGCATTGCCTGCTTCACTGTCCATGTCTTTTCCCATGTATGTTGGCAGTTTTTTTGCAGCAGTGACCCATAAGGTTTGATGGCTTCGCTCAATCATCCCTTTGGCTTGCGAGTTATAAGGTAAAGCATGAGTGACTTCTGTATTTAAACGTGCCATGACCCCGCGATTCTGCGCTTTGAGCATGTCATTTTTATAGCCAGAGCCATTGTCGACATAAAACAATGCAGGGATACCACACTCCACAGCAGCTATACGAATCGCATCCAAAACACACCAACTACTTTCCGCTAAAGAGATTGACCAACCAACTAAACGACGAGTTGCTACATCCAAAATAGACGTAATTTCAGGTCTAAACGGCTTACCGTGCGCTGGATGAGCTACTTCAGCATCAAAACAATGACCATCAGCGGTATAGACATCAGTAGGCAACAACAAACTGGTATCACGTCGAATAAACGGACGAATGTTCTTTAACTCACGCGCGCCCATCTGTCCACGCATTACATCCACCTTTCCCATTTTTTCATTAAGGAAACGATAAGCCTGCGCATAACTTGGACATTTCACTCCCGCATCCAGATATTGAGGAAGCATCTCCAGACAAACTGTGAGCATGGGTTTTTGCGGTTGACTCCACACTTTCAATAATGCTCCAGCCCATGCAGGCATGACGGTCTGACGTTGTTTCGGAGCCAATACAGCAATGACAGAAATCTGATGCTTTTCAGCGTCTTCAACTGTTTTCATCCAGTCAAATATAGAACGTCGACTCACCACACGATTTTCACCTGACTTTGCATTCGCTTTAGAAACAGCGTGTTATATATCCGCAGGTAAAGCGCCTTCATAAGCTTGCTCAATAAAAGTTTGAATGGCTGGTGTTTTCTTAGCACCTGCATTAATCTGGCTTTGCAAATAACGCACGATAAATAAGCGATTTTCAGCTATTTCACGTTGCCAATTCATCAACTCTGTCGGTTGCTGAGTATCAATCACAGTTGACAATTCAGTTTTAGTCACCATAGTTGGTTCAGCTACATTCAGTTCTTGTTTAATACCTTTAAGAACCACAAGTGTCATTAAATCGTTTGGAAGTTCGTATTCTTTACGCATTCCCCCTTTTCCACGACTTGGAATTTCTTTATACTCAAATCCATTTCGAGCTAGAAATTTATCTAAACCTTTCTGAGTTTTAGGCAAACCTTCTAGTTCTAAAGCTAATAATTCAGCAACACTGTAATGTGTTTTCATTAAGCACATTCCTTATTGCTGTATCGAGGGTAGATACGCTTGTTATCGATTGTCCAACGCTCTGGAAATAGCTCGTGCAAAGTTTTTCCCAAAAAGTTCGCAATCACAAGCTCTCCCTTTTTACTGGGGTGATACAACGCATTACGAACTCTCCGATCAGACATACCGTAGTCTTTAGCCAATTGAGTGATTGACTTACCACGTCGCTCAATTTCAGCTTTAATGCTGTATCTATCCCATTGTTCTGTGGGCTTTTTCTCGAATCCCATATGAACTCCTTAAGTGCCAGATGGCATTTTTTTTAACTTGTTAGACTAGGTATTTACTTAATCTAACGACAATATAAGTTCTTAAAAAAGAACTGTCAGCGGTTCTTTTTAATATAAAGAACTTTATTAATATTTATTTTTGAAAATATTTATGTTTTTCAAAATGTTATTTTATTTTCATTAATGGTGATTTTTTTGTCATGAGTTCTTTAAACACTAAAAATAATTCAGAACTAGAGAACCCTCTCAAAGAGAGAATCAAGTTGTTAATGACTGAGAATGAACTGGAGAAACCTTATAGCTTTGCTACAAGAGTTGGTTTATCTAAAGGTACTTTCACAGGAATATGGAAGGAAGGAAGGTCATCACTTCATAATGGGACTGTAAACAAAATTTGTGTTGCTACAGGAGCCAACCCTGCATGGCTTACAACAGGTATTGGAGAGCCATTTATATCAGATCAAAAAATAAATAATCAGGTGAATCAGGGGGCTAAACAAAAAAATTTAAATACCCAAATATCCCTAAATACTGACCTCTTGGCACAAGCATTTGACACAATGGACAAAGCTTTAAAAGTTACAAACCGCACAATGACACCTCAGTCAAAAGCAAAGTTTGTAGTGAGTATTTATGACAATTTAAACGAAGAAACCGAACTAAAAGCTGAACTATTACAAGAATGTATCTATACAATTGAACAAGCCTTACTCGATACACGACGTACAATGTCGTCTACTGCAAAATCTGAATTGATTTCGATTATCTATGATCTGTACTATGGCAACGCAGCTTACAAAGAAGCAATGAAGACCACACTAGACGAATTAATAAGGAGTACAAGCTAATATGCATGAAACAACAAATCGCTTTAATGTACAAACATTAAAGCAAGCAGGGGTAAAATTACCAAGTAAGGCGTTAGATATCTTTCTTAACGAATCTGAGCAACAGAATATAACACTTGAACTAAAGATTGCAGGAAGCGAATTATTCAAATTAGAGTTCACACTAGACGATCTACAATCACCAAATCGAACGATCACTAAAACGGTTGGTTCAACAGTAGAAAGTTTATTGAACCAAATTCCAGTCATCCAACAAGTGCAAAATAAAATCCAAAAATCTTAATCAAATTCTCTAACTGATAAAATCAGTGCAGAATAACGGGTAAATTTAAAACGCGGCTAAATTTGCCCCAAAAAATCTTCAAAGTCTTTCATATCAAAAGTTTCATCCCATTTAATCCCATTTAATCCCATTTAATCCCATAATATCCCACTCAATCCCACATCTACCTGGTGCAGAATCAGTTATAAACTCACAGTTAATTTTTATAAAAAAGCAAACTGAGCGTAAATATGTCGAATACTTCAAATCGTGATCAGCACATCGTTACCAATCAACTCGATCAAACCATTATATGGTTGATGCAACATCAGGATATTTTTGACTCATTGAGTTTCGACGTCCTTACGCAGCAACTCACTGTAAAACACGCAGCAGGGGAAGATTTGATTCGTGAAGGTATGTATCTCACTGCTCAATATGGCATTTTAGTGACATCATAAAAAAGCCCTCTTAGTTAAGAGGGCTGAGATCATATTAAACTGAGGTGTTATGCGCTCATGGCATCGATAGCCATTTCTCGAACAGAAACTTTTGGTTTTTCAGCGACTAATCCTAATTTTGCGAAAAGCTGTTGATCTCTGCCTTCACCCGCATTTGGGGTGGTGAGTAATTTATCGCCAGAGAATAAAGAGTTTGCTCCAGCCATAAATGCCAGTGCCTGATCAGAATCGCTTAATGACTCACGTCCTGCAGAAAGTCGGATATAACTTTGCGGCATGATAATACGCGCAACGGCAATCGTACGAATCCATTCAGTCACTTCCAGCTTTTCAACATCAGCCAGTGGTGTTCCTTCAATTGGAACTAACATATTAATCGGCACAGATTCAGGGTGAATGGGTAAAGTTGCAAGCTCATACAATAATCCAATACGATCTTGTTTATCTTCACCTAAACCAACAATCCCGCCACTACAGACTTTCAAGCCTGCATTGCGTACATGATCCAGAGTATTTAAACGATCATCAAAGGTACGGGTGCTAATGATATTGCTATAATATTCGCGTGAAGTGTCCAGATTGTGATTATAGTAATCTAGACCTGCATCATATAGGCGTTCAGCTTGTGATTGGTTGAGCATTCCAAGCGTCATGCAGGTTTCCATGCCAAGTGCTTTGACTTCGCGTACCATTTCCAGTACATAAGGCATATCGCGTTCATGGGGATTGCGCCAAGCAGCACCCATACAAAAACGTGACGAACCTGATTCTTTGGCTGCTTTTGCTTCAGAAATGACTTTTTCAACAGCAATACGTTTTTCTGCTTCTAATTTTGAATCGTAACGTGCCGATTGCGAACAATATTTGCAATCTTCGGGGCATTTGCCTGTTTTGATGGATAATAGGGTACTGACCTGAATCGTATTGGCAGAAAAATATTGACGGTGCACTTGTTGCGCCTGAAAAACCAGATCTAAAAATGGCTGATCATAAAGTGCTTGGATTTCATTACGAGTCCAATCATTACGTAAGGTCATTGTCATAATCCATGATGATTGCATTTACTAGCAACTTATCATACAGAATTCATGCCAAAGCTATAGGGCAAAAAACATCATTTTTACTGACTTGCGCGTTGCTTTAATAATTGTTGTTCAATTGCCCAGTCAATATGCACATTCACGATGTCATCATGTTGTGCTTTCGCTTGTATTAGTTGCTCAACAGTTAACTCAGAATAGAGTGCATTACCTAATCCAATGGCGATATTACGTTTAAAGGATTGATAGCCTGTGCGACGAATCGGACTGCCTTCGGTGTTATTTAAAAATGTAGCTTCATCCCAGTTCCAGATTTCTATCAATGAAATATTGTCCAGTCCATGTCGGGGATCAAAATCAGGAATTGAGGCTGTTTTTGCAAAACTATTCCACGGACAAATGAGCTGACAATCATCACAGCCAAAAATGCGATTGCCAATCCCACTGCGCAATTCTTCAGGAATAATTCCTTTATATTCAATGGTAAGATAAGCGATACATTTACGTGCATCCAGCATATAAGGTTCAACAATCGCTTGAGTCGGACAGATATCGATACAGGCACTGCAAGAACCACAATGTGCTGTAGCAGGTTCATCAAAAGGCAAATCGAGTGAGGTAAATAATTCACCTAACACAAAAAAAGAGCCTGATTTCTTGTGAATAAGCAGGGTATGTTTACCTGTCCAACCCATTCCTGCGCTTTCAGCCAGTGACTTTTCGAAGATCGGGGCCGAGTCTGCAAAAGGACGTGATTCAAATTCCCCAACTTTTTCCTTAATTTTTGAGGCAAGAGTTTTTAAACGTCCCCGCATCACTTTATGATAATCGCGTCCTCGTGCATAACGAGCAATAATGGCTGAGTTGGGTTCATCTGGTACATAGCGCGGTTTTGGTGTTTCCACCAGATAGTTCATGCGCACACAAATGATGCTTTTTGTTCCTGGAACGAGCAATTTTGGATCTGCACGTTTTTCCAGATTTTCCTCTAAATAGTGCATATCTGCATGGTAGCCACGTTTTAAATATTCCTCAAAACGCGGCATTTGTGCTTGAGCATCTGGTTTGGCAATGACACAATCAGCAAAACCCAGTGCCAAAGCCTGTTGTTTGATCCATTGTTTAAGCGCAATGGCATCATGTTGAAGAACAGGAATAGAAGCTGCTGAAGAAATAGATGACATATGCCAAGAATAATGAGGAAGAAGAACAATGCGAAGCATAGTTTACCATAGCCCTGTTTATAATCGTGAAAGTATTCAAGCATGGGAAAAGCGTTGGTTTGCACAGCACAATTCTTCTTTAGGTCTCATGCAGCAAGTGGCATGGACGATTGCTGAACGACTGGATCAATACATTTTACAAAAAAACCTAAGCATTGAAAAAATTGCAGTCTGGTGTGGTTCTGGAAACAATGCAGGGGATGGTTACTATACCGCTGCTTATTTGTCTCAAAAAGGCTATGAGGTTCAAATATTTGCAGCATCAACAGGTGATTCTTCAGATTTAAAGCAAGTGATTCTTTACGCGCAGCTTCATAAAATACAGATTGAGCCAAATTTTGCAGTTCCAGATCAATTTGATTGTCATATTGATGCGTTATTTGGAATCGGTTTAAATCGTGAGCTTGATCAAAGCTGGCAAAATACGATTCAACATTTTAATCAGTTAACTGGTTTAAAAGTTGCCATTGATGTTCCAAGCGGATTGCATGCTAATACGGGTCAGACCTTACCAGTCGCAATCAAAGCCGATATTACTTTTACGGCTTTGGCAATAAAAGTAGGACTGGTGACAGGACAAGCCAAAGAATATGTGGGGCAACTAGAAGTTATTTCATTGATTCCATGTGATGAGGAATTACGGCCAGTGGCTTATCTTACATCTTCACATATTCAGTTACCCAAACGTCAGGCTTTTGGTCATAAGGGAAGTTATGGACATGTGTTAGTGGTGGGTGGTCATGCCAATATGGGCGGAGCTGTGATCATGGCGGCAGAGGCGGCTTTTCATGCAGGTGCAGGCAAAGTCACTGTAATTTGTGATGCATCCCATCATTCAGCCATATTGTCACGTGCTCCAAATATTATGGTGCAAGATATTGATCAATTTGATCAGGAAAAAATTGAAGCATTACTTCGTCAGATCGATGCCGTTTGTTTTGGAATGGGCTTGGGGCGAGATGATAAGTCAGCACAGATTTTTAAGCGGTGGTTTAAAATCTTAAAAAGCCAAACTCAGCTTGAAATTGTATTAGATGCAGATGCGCTTTGGTTTTTGGCAGAAGAAAGAAATACTGATTTGCATGAAAATATCTATTTAACACCACATTCGGCTGAAGCAGCACGATTACTGAATACGACTGTTCAAAAAATTGAACAAGATCGAGTGGCAGCAATTGATCAACTACAACAGAAATATCAGGGCAATTGGGTATTGAAAGGCTCTGGCAGTTTGATTTTGGAAAATAATACGTTATTTGTCTGCTCCAGTGGTAATGCAGGGATGGGGACAGGCGGGATGGGTGATGTATTGGCAGGCATGGTGGCTAGTCTAAAAGCGCAGTTCCATGCAGAGATTGCACTTTCAGACATTGTCACTTTACATGGAAAAGCAGGTGATTTGTTGGCTGAAAAGGGTCAAAGAGGAATTCAGGCACAGCACATGTCAGAGGCAATTTATCAGCTTGTGAATGTTTAATTGAACTTAGCGCCTTCTACTGTTATACCGACTACGTCCACGTGCCATGCCACCCAGAGCATTTAAAACTGCCATTTTGCTCATGCTTCCAGATACATGGGCGTGACAAATGGCAGCGGCCAGCGCATCGGCAGCATCGGCTTGAGGTTTGATCGTTAAGCTTAAAATCCGCATGACCATCATCTGGACTTGCTCTTTATCTGCTGCACCATAACCGACTACAGATTGTT
Source organism: Acinetobacter sp. 479375 (assembly GCF_000581715.1). Taxonomy (NCBI): domain Bacteria; kingdom Pseudomonadati; phylum Pseudomonadota; class Gammaproteobacteria; order Moraxellales; family Moraxellaceae; genus Acinetobacter; species Acinetobacter sp. 479375. The sequence continues at coordinate 380,843 of NZ_JEZN01000001.1, forward strand.
TAATTTGTCGTGCGGTATATTCAGCCACTTGTAAATCCAGATTCACCAAAGCTGCAATCGCTGCACCACGTGCTTGACCTAATTTAAGAGCAGAATCAGGATTTTGTGCCATAAATACTTGTTCGACTGCGGCTTCGGTCGGTCCATGAAATTTTACAATCCGTTCAACCCCTGCAAAAATCCGTTTTAAGCGTTCAGGCATGTCCTGACTTTCCGTACGTATGGTTCCAGCGTCAATAAAACGTAACTGACCGCCATCTTTTTCAATGATGCCATAACCTGTAAGGCGCGAACCCGGATCAATTCCTATAATTAATGGCATAACAGACTTTAAAAATAAAAGATTGCCCATATTGTTACATAACAGCATTAAAAAATCTTGATTCAATTGAGATCAGTGTTTAATACTGCTGCAAACATTTATTTTTGAGATAGATACGTTTTACATGAATTTATTATTGATTGTTGTTTTTGGCGCGATTCTCGAAATTGCTGTATGGATTGGTATTGCCCAATTTGTGAGCGGTTGGTATGTTTTTTTCTGGTTTATTATCGCGTTCTTTATCGGGCTAAACATGTTGCGTTCCAGTACTTCTGGGATTATGCCACAGTTGCAGCAAATGCAAATGACAGGACAACTTGGAACAGATCCCGCAGTGAGCAAAAAACTTGCCATGGCAATGGCTGGTTTTCTGCTGATGTTACCGGGAATTATCTCTGATATTTTAGCTGTTTTGATTTTGATTCCTGCTGTACAGAAAGCTTTCCAAAATGCCCTAATGAAAACTATGGCAAAACGCCAACAAGCCATGATGGATAAAATGATGGGCGGTATGATGGGAAGTGCTGGTGGTCAAGCGGGACAAAATCCTTTCGCCGATATGATGCGTCAAATGCAGGATATGCAAAATCAGCAGTCAGGCGGTCAGTATCGTGATTCAAGCGTAATCGATGGGGAAGCGCGTGAAGTGACACCAGAAGTGAAGAAAATCGAACACAAAGACAAAGATTAAAATAAGTTTGATGTGAAACGATTATATGCAAAAGCCGAATCATGTGATTCGGCTTTTTTGTGGCTTAAATGCCGATTCTAAACTGCTGCCCTGAAAGGTGATAGATTGGTTTTGCGATAAGCTGCTCCACGATGCCAGTCTGGTAAATGAGCATTATTATGAAATAACTTTTCTCTTAATGTGCCTTCACTGTACTGCTTTGGATAAACTCCGCGTTTTTGCAATTCTGGCACGATAAAATCAACCACGTCCTGAAAACTTTGATGCGCTAAAATATAGGCGAGATTAAAACCATCAACATCGGTATCTTCAACCCATTGCTGTAATTCATCAGCTACAGTTTGAGCAGAACCGACTAAAACTGGTCCATTACCACCGACGCCAATCCAATTGGCAATTTCTTCTATGGTCCAGATACGGTTTGGATCTGCATTGACATAAGAATCAAGCAGTGATTGAATTGCATCTGTCTGGATATATTCAACTTTATCTTTAGATTGATACTGAGAAAAATCAACACCCGACCAGCCTGACAACAAAGTTAAAGCACCATCGTAGCTTGCATAGGACTGATATTCTCTAAATTTGTGTTGAGCTTTCTCATCAGTTTCATCGGTGACAATCGAAAGTAGCGCATAAATTTTTGCTGAATAAGGATCACGACCATTTTCAACCAATTTGTGGCGAATACTTTGAACAATACTTTTAGTCGCTACTTTGGATGGCGCAGCTATGAAAATACATTCTGCATTTTGACTGGCAAATGTCTGTCCGCGTCCTGAAGCACCCGCTTGATATAAAACGGGTGTGCGTTGAGGCGAGGGTTCACAAATATGAATACCAGGAACCTCAAAATATTTGCCTTTGTGCTGAATCGGATGCACTTTTTTAAAATCTGCAAAGACTCCCGATTTTTTATCTGCAACAACGGCATCATTTTCCCAAGAGCCTTCCCAAAGTTTGTATAAGACTTCCAGATATTCATCTGCAATATCATATCGTTCATCATGACTGACTTGATTGGATAGACCTAAATTTTTGGAACCACTTGCCAGATATGAAGTCACGATATTCCAGCCGACACGTCCTTTACTTAAATGATCCAGCGTACTCATGCGTCGTGCAAAAGGATAAGGGTGTTCGAATGAAATGGAAGTGGTGACTCCAAAGCCCAAATGTTTGGTTACCGCTGCCATTGCAGGTACAACTTGCAGTGGATCATTGACAGGAACTTGTACCGCACCTGTTAGAGCATGTTCTGCACTTTGCTGATAAATGTCATAGATTCCTAATACATCCGCCAGAAACACACCATCAAAAATACCTTTTTCCAGAATTTTTGCTAAATCTGTCCAATATTCCAGCTCTTTATATTCACGGGAACGATCTTGGGGATGCCGCCATAAACCTGGTGATTGGTGGGCAATACAATTCATCTCAAAAGCATTAAATCGTATTTGTTTTGACATGGTTAGACTCAAGCTTGTACAAAGTGATTAACAGCTTAAATCAAAGTTAAAGGGTGCTTTATATGGATTAGTTCAGAGCTTGTATGATTGTTTTTTAATAATAAAAAAAGATGTATTAAGAGGAAAAATAACTATTGATCTGTGTCTGGATTTTTCTGCGTTTCAGATGGCGTGTCAATTGTGGATTCAACATGGCTTGACTCGGCTTTTACACTAGGCTGATATTTATTTGAAGCCAGAGTGGTTTTTTCGTTTTCGGATTCTTTATATTTCCGACTACGATTAGCCCGTTCACGAAAACCACCTTTATTAATCAATTGGGTCATAATGATCAACTTCTGAGGGATTATTAATAAATTTTAACAATTTTTTTGTGGATAATTCTATTTTTTATGTAATCTTATAAGTGGTATTTTATGTATATTGTTGATAATTAATAAATTTATTATTTTTGAGTTTCGTTGAAATCCTGTTCTGTTTCACATAGTATAAAAATATAAGGCCTAAAATGATTTAGCTGTCGCTGAACAGAATAGAAAAACAAGTTTAGAGGTCTGCGGGAGGGTTTAACTATGCTATACCAATATAACTGTGCATGTTGTAATAAGGTTGTTGCATCTACAGATAAAGAATGTCCTTATTGTGGTTCACAACACATTCGCAGCCCATACGGGTGGTGGATATTTTGTATTGTGGGGTGTTTCGCTGTTGTGATGGTATTTAAATCAGTGCAGTTTTATATTCAGACACATGAAACTGATACGCCAGAACAAAAGTCGATACTGGATGTTTTAAATTCTAATGATAAAAAAAACAATTAACAGTCCAGTATTTAGGGAACTATACTAATTTTTTTAGATTAACTATTTCGATCGGTTCTAATAAAAACAAGCCCGCAAATGCGGGCTTGTTTAAAATATAGAGCGAGTCTTTATAGACCAGCAGCATCCTTAAGAACGTCAACTTTATCTGTCTTTTCCCAAGTAAATGCATGATCTGTGCCTTCACGGCCAAAGTGACCATAAGCAGCAGTTTGCTTATACATCGGTTGTAACAAATTCAACATACGCGTAATACCAAATGGGCGTAGATCAAAATGTTCACGTACTAAAGCAATAATCAGCTCATCATCGACTTTTGCAGTATTAAAGGTATTGATTGAAATTGAAGTAGGTTCCGCAACACCAATAGCATAACTTACCTGAATTTCACACTTATCTGCTAAGCCTGCTGCAACGATATTCTTTGCCACGTAACGACCTGCATAAGCAGCAGAGCGGTCAACTTTTGATGGATCTTTACCAGAGAACGCACCGCCACCATGACTTGCCATACCGCCGTAAGTATCCACAATAATTTTACGGCCTGTAAGTCCACAATCCCCAACTGGACCGCCAATCACAAACATACCTGTAGGATTAATATGGAATTTGGTACCTGCATGGAACATGTCTGCTGGAATCACAGGTTTGACAATTTCTTCAATCACAGCTTCTTTAAGCTGAGTTTGAGAAATTTCAGGATCATGTTGAGTCGAAAGAACCACTGCATCCAGACGTACAGGTCGACCATTTTCATAAGCAAAAGTCACCTGACTTTTTGCATCTGGACGTAACCATGGCAACACACCTGAACGACGTAATTCAGCCTGACGTTCCATTAAACGATGCGCATAGGAAATAGGCGCTGGCATAAGTACATCAGTTTCACGGCTGGCATAGCCAAACATCAGACCCTGATCACCTGCACCTTGATCTTCAGGCTTTTGGCGGTCTACACCTTGCGCAATTTCAGGAGACTGTTTACCAATCATGTTGATCACAGCACAGGTTGAACCGTCAAAGCCAAGATCAGAATGATGGTAGCCAATGCCATTTACGGTTTGACGTACAATGGCTTCGAAATCTACATTGGCTGTTGTAGTGATTTCACCAGCAAGAACCACAGCGCCTGTTTTTACTAATGTTTCACAAGCAACCCGTGCGTATGGGTCTTCTCTTAAGATCGCATCCAGAATCGCATCACTAATTTGGTCAGCCATTTTATCTGGATGGCCTTCGCTTACAGATTCCGAAGTAAAAACAGCATACTCGCGCATGAAAGTCCTATCACAGTAATTTTTAAAGACATAATATGTTACATCGACTTGCCCTTTAGGACTAGCTTAACCTGACTAAATTGCGTGAATTTATTTCATTTTTGCCTTGTTTTATCTGATATGTGTATGAGTAAAACTTATATAGGCTAGATAAAATGATCAGTTGTGATTGATTCTGGACAGTGCTTTAAAATTTAGTTTCTGATTTTTAAGATAGTTTTTGTTTTGATTCAAAAAAATTATCAGTTTACTCGTTATTTCTAGCTTCGAAGACAAAGAGTTTACTATTTTTTAACGAATAAATTTCTTTCGTATGTCTCTTTTATTTCTCGCTATGGGAGAAAAGTAAAGAGGGCTTATACAATGATGAAAGAAGTCTAGTTACTCATCTAAGCTTTTAGTTGAATGTGATTCATTCTTTTTTTGAATAGTTGATTAAAATTCTTTTTTTTAAAATTTATGATCTTTCTAGAAATTTAATATAGAAAATGAGCGATTTTCAATCATTTTGACAAGGTTTTAAATAAACTTAATTCTTTGATTTTATTTTATTTATACTGGAATTTGGTGGATTTAAAAATAATCTATTTCGAATGCGCCTAAAAAATACAAAAATGAAAACCTGTGTATCGCTACAAGATTCACCACAATTCAATCAAAATGACTATTTAAAAGTACGGAAAATCACGACATAGGCTTTACCCGTGCCTGTTTTTTTAAGACAATATAGCCTGTTTTTGAATCTCGATTCATGCACATCTTTTATATTCTATCGATTTATTTGGACGCTGACCTATGACGACCCCTTTAAACGAACGTCGTATTGCAAACGCAATTCGTGTATTGGCTATGGATGCTGTACAACAGGCAAACTCAGGCCATCCTGGTGCGCCAATGGGTATGGCAGACATTGCAGACGTCGTTTGGCGCGAGTTTTTAAACCATAATCCAGCCAATCCTCAATGGGCGAACCGCGACCGTTTTGTATTGTCAAATGGTCATGGTTCAATGTTGCAATATGCATTGCTTCATTTAACGGGCTACGATGTTTCAATTGAGGATATCAAGCAATTTCGTCAATTACACTCTAAAACGCCAGGCCATCCAGAATTAGGTTATGCACCAGGTATTGAAACTACAACAGGTCCTTTAGGTCAGGGGATTGCCAATGCTGTAGGTTTTGCCTTAGCTGAAAAAACGCTTGCTGCACAATTTAACAAAGCTGATTTAACTGTAGTTGATCATTTTACTTATTGTTTCCTTGGTGATGGTTGCTTAATGGAAGGTGTTTCCCATGAAGCGTGTTCACTGGCAGGAACTTTGGGTCTGGGTAAGTTGATTGCTTACTATGATGACAATGGTATTTCGATTGATGGTGAAGTAGAAGGCTGGTTCAGTGATGATACAGAACAACGCTTCAAATCTTATGGCTGGCAAGTGTTACGTGTTGATGGTCATAATTCAGACGCGATTCGCCAAGCAACGATTGAAGCGCAAGCTGAAACGTCTAAACCAACCATTATTATCTGCAAAACAATTATTGGTTTAGGTTCTCCAAATAAACAAGGTAAAGAAGATAGTCATGGTGCGCCACTCGGTGCAGATGAAATCAAGCTTACTCGTGAAGTGTTAGGTTGGGAAGATGAAGCTTTCGTCATTCCAACTGACATTTATGAGCATTGGGATGCCAAAGCCAAAGGCCAACAAGTTGAATCAGCTTGGGATAAAGTTTTTGCAGCGTATCAAGAAAAATATCCAACTGAAGCAGCTGAACTTTTGCGCCGTATTTCTGGTGATTTACCTGCTGATTTTGCGGCTCAAGCAGATGCCTTTATTGCACAAACCAATGCCAAAGCTGAAACTATTGCAACTCGTAAAGCCAGCCAAAATACTTTACAGGCATTTGGGCCGTTATTACCTGAATTATTGGGCGGTTCTGCTGACCTTGCAGGTTCAAACCTGACGTTGTGGAAAGGTTGTGTGGGTGTTCAGGACAATCCAGCAGGGAACTATGTACATTATGGTGTCCGTGAATTTGGTATGACTGCGATTGCCAATGGTGTTGCCTTGCATGGTGGATTTATCCCTTATGTTGCAACGTTCTTGATGTTTATGGAATATGCACGTAATGCAGTGCGTATGTCTGCACTGATGAAGCAGCGTGTGATCCATGTCTATACCCATGACTCGATTGGTCTGGGTGAAGATGGCCCAACCCATCAACCTGTAGAGCAAATTGCTTCATTGCGTTCTACTCCAAATCTAAATACATGGCGTCCTGCGGATACCGTTGAAACGGCAATTGCATGGAAATCTGCTTTAGAGCGTAAAGATGGTCCATCTGCATTGATCTTGTCTCGTCAAAATCTGGCATTCCAAACCCGTAGTGATGAGCAAATCCAAAATGCTGCAAAAGGTGGCTATGTATTGGCTCAGGAAAAAGGTGAACTTAAAGCGATTATTATTGCAACAGGTTCAGAGGTCGAACTGGCAATGAATGCTTATGCTCAACTTGAGGGTGTACGTGTAGTTTCAATGCCATGTGCAGAAGAATTTATGAAGCAAGATGCGGCTTACCGTGAAGCTGTACTTCCTTCTAACATCCGTGCACGTGTGGCTGTAGAAGCAGCACATGTGGATTACTGGTGGAAATTTGTCGGTTTAGATGGCAAAGTGATTGGCATGACCACTTATGGTGAATCTGCACCTGCTAAAGATCTATTTAAATTCTTTGGTATTACAACCGAGGCTGTAGTCGAAGCTGTGCAGTCTTTAACGGCCTAAAAATAAACTTTAGCGAAACTTAAAGTTTGTAATCCCAGTCAATCAAAAGCTTGGCTGGGATTTTTTTTGATTCAATGTTTCTATGATATATTTTTGAATAGTGTGGTTTTAATTGGAGATCGGCATGAAATTTTCATTTGTGGATTTAAATGGACACACGGTTACAGGTGACTGCGAGTTTATAGATCATCCTGCGCAGTCTATCTCTCATGCCTTAGCCGCAGATATTAAAAACTCGACTGCACTTGATGGCGTGTTAGGAGAATTTAGTTTTTATCAAAAAAGTCATACGAAAAATGAGAGTGAAGTATCCAGATTTGCTGTTGATAACGAAAATAATGTCTTTCATAGTGATAAACTGCCTGATTTCGTTCAAATCGGAAGTCATTGGAAAAGTGATAACTCGTGATCAAGAAAAGCATGATCAAGAAAAGCTAGGTTAAGAGAATTATTGAACTTTTTTGTCTTTTAACCTGAGCTTTCTCAGCAACCGTTGAGCTTGATCTCAGTATTGCTGAGCACCGATAAAACTTGTGTATTCAGATAAGTGCATCAATGCAAAATCAAAAAGTCATTTCAGTCTGAATTGAAATATTTGAAGTCAACAATTTATGTACAGGACAACTTTCAGCAACTTTTAATAAACGTTTGTGCTGATCTTCTGTGAAGTTTCCTGTCAGTTTAATGTTACGTTCAATTTGATTAGAGTCAGAAGAAACGCTTTCTCCTTGAGGATTTAAAATCAAATCGACCTGTACATGTTCAAGTTGTATTTGTTTATGGTCTGCATACATTTGCAAAGTCACGGTCGTGCATGCACCTAAGGCAGAAAGAAGCAGCAAAATAGGATTAGGTGCAGAATTTTGTCCACCTTTTTCTTCAGGTTCATCGACGTACCAGACATGTCCAGAGGGATCGGTCAGCGTCACTCGATAAGGTGTTTGGGTACTTTGAGCTTGCGCAGTGTATGACATGTAATAACCTAAGTTGATTAATAAAGTAGTATCTTTAGCATAAATCATATCGAGCTTGTTGTTTTTTTGTATGTTGACAAGCAGACTTAAAAGCATTTTTTTAATTTTATCTAAATAATATAGTATTTAATTCAGTAATATTTAAAAATATAAGCTTTATTTCAGATGAATATGATGATTTGTTAAGATAAATTAACTAAATCAAGATTGTTGCATGCTTGCAACAATTCGTCTTATAAATAACAGTGTATTAAAATCAGCAATGTATAAACTAATAACAATCCACTCAGTAGGAAATAATCATGCGTTTAAAAACATTATCACTTGGCTTGGCGGTTGCAGTTGCGAGTACATTAACTTTAGCTGCGCCAGTAGATTATAAAATTGATCCGACTCACACTGCGACTGTATTTTCATGGAACCACTTTGGTTTTTCTACACCAAGTGCGAACTTTAGCGATATTCAAGGTGTGATTAAAGTTGACAATGCAAAACCTGCAAACTCTTCTGTAGAAGTAACGATTCCCGTCAGTAGCGTTAATACAAACGTAACTGCGTTGGATAAAGAGTTTCAGGAAGAAGGCTGGTTCAATGCCGCTAAATATCCAAACATCACTTTTAAAAGTACTAAAGTTGAAACCAAAGACAAAAAACATTTCAAAATTACAGGTAACTTAACCGTTAAAGGGATTACTAAACCTGTCGTTTTGGACGCTGTGTTGAATAAGCAAGGCGAACATCCAATGGCAAAAGTCCCTGCAATTGGTTTCAATGCAACCACTTCATTTAATCGTTCTGAATTTGGTATCGGAAACTATGTACCAAATGTTGGTGATAAAATTACTGTAAACATTACGACTGAAGCAGAAGCTGCCAAGAAATAAAAGTTTACAGTTTGAGCAAGCCCATCATGAATAAAAACACATGATGGGCTTTTTATTGTGTAGCATAATAATCAATTCTAAAAAAATGAAAACCAATTAAACATCAATAAAAGGAAACAACATGTTCGGTCAATGTTTGTGTGGATCAGTGCAATTTGAGACAAATATTCATCCAGAGCAAATCACAGTTTGTCATTGTTCTATGTGTCGAAAATGGGGAGGTGGGCCATATTTGACTCTGGAAGTGACAGATCATTTGAAAGTGACGGGTGAAAAATCAATTGGAAAATATGCATCATCAGAATGGGCTGCGCGTTATTTCTGTAAAGAATGTGGCACCAATTTATATTACAAACTCAATGAGCGAGAATACTACAGCTTAAATGCACAATTGTTTGAGTTACCTGAACAAGCAAAAATTCATCTGGAAATTTATGTAGATCATAAACCTACGTATTATCCATTTTTATCTTCAGCCAAGCAGATGACTGAACAAGATGTGATTGAGTTATTTTCTTCGGAAAATTAAAAGAAGGTCAAAAAGACCTTCTTTTAGCTTAATAGTTGATTTTGTTTTAAAAATTGTTTAATCACATGATATGCCGCATGTTCAAGGTGTTGAGCATGCAGTGAATTTTCCTCACGTAACTGAGGAATTGAGAACTTACCCTGACGCAATTCACATGTATGACCAATCAGCCAACGTTCAAACATATCTTCAGCCACTTCGATATGAAACTGTAAAGCCAGTACATGCTGATCGATTGAAAATGCCTGATGTGGATAAAGGGGCGAGCTAGCAAGAAGAGTAGCATGTTCTGGTAAATCAAAGGTATCCCCATGCCAGTGTAAAACTGAGACACCTTCAAGCGGTTCTAAAATATTATGCTCAGTCGGCTTAATCTCAAGTTCACCCCAACCAATTTCTTTTTGGTGACCTGCATATACTTTGGCATCCAAAGCTCTTGCAATGAGCTGCGCACCCAGACAAATCCCTAAAGTTGGTTTTTTACTGGCAAGCCGTTGTTGGAGTAAGCGAATTTCATCTGTTAAAAAAGGGTAGTCTTCTTCCTCATAAACGCCAATTGGCCCACCCAAAATCACGGTAAGACCTTCATAATTTAGCGCGGGAGTTAAATCATCAATACCTGCCTCGAAATAGCGAATACGAAAACCTAACTGATAAAAAATATCTTCCAGCGAACCCAAGTCTTCAAAAGCAAGGTGCTGAATAGCGTAAATCGTTTTGGAAAAAGTATGATGCGTCATAAGGATCTAAACAGCGTGTGAGTATTGTTTTACATTAAGCCAAATCATATAAAAAGAAAACAGTACGATCAGCAGCGCTTAAAAGAAAATACGGCTAGATTTAGGTTCGATGAAGAATAAAACGGCAATTCAAATTATTTTTGAAAATAAAGAGGTGACTCAATCACCTCTTTATTGAATAGACTTCTTTTATAAATCCCTCTTTTATTTATCCTTATGGGAAAAATAAAGAGGGATTAAATAATAATGAAAGAAGTCTAAGGCCTAAAAATTGGTTTTAGAAAAAGCCCATCGGTTTGGTTGAATAACTGACCAATAAGTTTTTAGTTTGTTGATAATGATCCAGCATCATTTTGTGGTTTTCACGACCAATACCTGATTGTTTATAACCACCAAATGCAGCATGCGCAGGATAAATGTGATAACAGTTGGTCCAGACACGACCTGCTTCAATCGCACGACCTGCACGATAAGAGGTATGCGCTGAGCGAGACCAGACACCTGCACCTAAACCATACACGGTATCATTGGCAATGCGCATCGCATCATCAAAGTCTTTAAATGTAGTGACCGACAAGACAGGTCCGAAAATTTCTTCCTGAAAAATTTTCATACTATTATTGCCTTTGAAAATAGTTGGTTCAATATAAAAACCACCATCCACATCATGACGCGCATCACCGCCTGTTAGCAGTTGCGCACCTTCATTTCGACCATTATCGATACAACCAATAATTTTGTCGAACTGTTGCTTGGATGCCTGCGCACCAATCATGGTGTCAGTGTCTAATGGATGACCCGTTTTGATTTTTTTAACACGTTCAACTGCCATTTCAAGAAAACGATCGGCAATGCTTTCCTGAACCAGTGCGCGAGAAGGACAAGTGCAAACTTCACCCTGATTCAGAGCAAACATGGCAAAACCTTCTAAGGTTTTTTCAAGGAAGTCATCATCTTTGTCCAAAATATCTTCAAAGAAAATATTCGGTGATTTGCCACCAAGCTCAAGTGTGACTGGAATAATATTCTCAGTTGCATATTGCATGATTTGTTGCCCGACTTTGGTTGAACCCGTAAAGGCAATCTTTGCAATACGTGGATTCGTCGCCAATGGACGACCAACTTCTACGCCATAACCATTGACAATATTCAGTACACCTGCTGGTAAAAGATCTTGGATCAGTTCAACCAGTACCAAAATACTAACAGGCGTTTGTTCAGCCGGTTTTAGTACAATACAGTTACCCGCAGCTAAAGCAGGTGCAAGTTTCCACGCGGCCATTAAAATGGGGAAATTCCACGGAATGATTTGACCAACGACACCTAAAGGTTCATGAAAATGGTAGGCGATGGTATCTTCATCAATCTCTGAAATGCCGCCTTCCTGAGCACGGATACAGCCTGCAAAATAACGGAAATGATCAATCGCCAATGGAATATCCGCTGCCAGTGTTTCACGTACAGGCTTACCATTGTCCCATGTTTCAGCAACCGCTAACATTTCCAGATTTGCTTCAAGACGATCAGCAATTTTTAACAATAAATTAGAACGCGTCGTAGGTGAAGCTTTGTTCCATTGTGCTTTAGCTTTGTGGGCTGCATCTAATGCTAACTCGATATCTTCCACGCTTGAACGCGGAATTTTTGTAAATACTTTGCCATCGACAGGAGAGATATTTTCAAAGTATTCTCCTTTTACAGGGGCAACCCATTGCCCACCAATAAAGTTTTCATATTGAGATTTAAATTGAACCTTAGAACCAGGTTGATTAGGATCGATGTAACGCATATAAATATTCCTTTGCTTATCATTGATATACATATCAAATTTGAAGCTTATACAGCTTTGGTATAAGGTACTTTTGTACACTATGCAGTTAGCATATAAAAACGAAGGTTGGAGAAAGGTTGGAGACCATGACAATTTTCAGGGAATATACAAATGGTTACAAAACAAAAGCTCAGGGAACAGCGCCACACGGTTGAGACACTTCGTCAACAAAGCATTCTCAAGACAGAACAAACGAGTCAAGTCAATGAAAGTATTGCCAGTTCTTGGCAACGCTCGGTATCTGCTGCAATTCCCAAAGAACGATCTGCTGCGCCGTTATTGTCCTTAGCCCAAAAACAGCCGTCTGCACTGGATATTGCCTTGCAATATTGTGCTAATGATCTGAAACATGTGGCTGAACAATCATCCATGGTGATTGCAGTGGGGGATGTCGGTAGTACCATTATCTGGACAGCTGCGAGTCAACAGATGCGTAGTGCGGCTGAACGGGTACACTTTGTCGAAGGTGGGCAGTGGGGTGAGGAAATGGTGGGAACCAATGCATTAGCTTTATCCATCAAAACTCGACAATCTAGTTGTGTATTTTCCAATGAACATTATATGCAGTCGGTACAAGACTGGGTCTGTTATGCTGCCCCGATTATTGATCCGCATTCGAGGCAATTGCTTGGAGTGATCGATTTATCCACGACATGGACGAATCATAATTCTTTAGGCATTTTAGCTGCTGAACGTTGTGCCTCAATCATTCAAACAGCTTTACAGGAACAACAGCGCCAGCAATTGTATATACGGGCATTTTCTATTCCACAAGTGCTATTTAATGGAAAAAATCTGGTGCTAACACCACGCCAGATCGAAATTTTGAGTATTTTGGCGCTATGTCCGCAAGGTTTAAATCTGGAAACACTACATCAGGCACTTTATGGTGAACGTAAGGTCAGTATGGGAACGCTAAAAGCTGAAATGTCGCAGTTACGCGATGTGCTTGGGGGAATGCTCGGCTCACGTCCTTATCGCTTATTGGCACATGTTGAAGCTGATTTTTTACAGGCTGAAAATGCATTAGATTCTGGTTATGTATCGTCGGCATTACAGTTATATACAGGCGTGTTCTTGGCAAAAACCGAGAGTCCATTTCTATGCGCATGGCGAGATTGTTTAGAATCACGTTTAAGTGATGCGATTTTCAAAGCCAAAGAAACTGATATGTTACTGAAACATGTGGCGCGGTTCCCTGAAGCGATTGATGCGGTCGAGCGATTAATCGAACTATTGCCGACTGATCATCCTGCCCACCAATCATTAATTAAATATCAGCAGGCAGAACAATAGATTTTAAGGCATTTTAATTTTTAACCAATCAAATAATTGCTGATAAACCTGACTTCGAACTGGCTCAGCAGATAGTACTAAATCATGCAGACCATGATGAATGGTTTCGGTGGTCACGTCACCCTTAATTTTTCTAGCATACTTTTCGATATCTTTTACGCCCAAAATTACATCGCTTTGTGTAGCTTTTTTACTCCATCTTCTTGGGTTTTTTGTTTGATTCGAATGCATGACCAGTGCAGGAATTGTAAGTTTAACACCTTGATGAATTTCTTTTTGTGCAACATGAATAGCACGAATAAAACTTAACTGGACTTTCTTCATATTAGGCAGTTTCCAGTTTAAATCAAATGACCATTCACCGTAGTAATCTCGATGCAAACTAGGTACATACCATTTATTTAAACCGCTCGGAAATTTTGCTTGAGGGAGGTAACGACCAATTTGACTTAAAAGAGGTACGCCTAGCGCTTTTTTTAGCGAATTCATATTAAAGTCATAAAATGGGCTATTCGCCCAGAGTGCCTTGATCAGAGGATGATCAGGATGATGTGCAGCATATAGTGTCGCAGTGAGTCCACCTGTAGAATGTCCTGCTAATAATATCTGGCTATGATTTTCCTCGCCAATAATATTAAGGGCTTCAGTAATCTCGGCATTGTATTCATTCAGATCGAGTACGTTATATAAAATCTGATGAGGAAGATGAGAGCGACCATATTTTCTCAAATCCAGCGCATAAAAGTCATAACCGTGCTGATTAAATTGCTCAGCCATTTCAGTCTGAAAAAAATAATCGATAAAGCCATGAATGTATAAAACAGCTTTGGAAGTGGGTATCGCTGCTTTTTTTCTGACTAATGTCGCAATGACTTTGCCTTCGTAATCATCAGGAAAGTTTAAAGTCAGTTGTTGGTAGCCTTCACCTAGAATATCTGGAGTGTATTGATTCATATTTTTATTCATTTGTGTTTTAAATCATGTTTTCATCCTTGTATGAAATGTTGGTTTTGTCAATTGAAGTAAAGAAAAAAAGAGGGAATATCTTGGAGAAATACTCCCTCAATTGAGCAAGCTGGTTGGAGAGAGAAGCTTGCTCTAAGGACAAAAGTTGGAGACTGTTAAATAATTTTGAGAAATTCAAGTCATTAAAGTGCTGCTTTAAAAATCTCTACCACTTGTGCATGAGTTGCCTTGCGTGGATTGGTCAGCATACAAGCATCCTTTTGTGCATTTTCAGCCATAACCGCCAAATCTTCGGTTTTCACACCCAATTCGGTCAGTCCAGATGGAATTCCGATCGATTGGGATAACTCACGAATCGCATTGATCGCTGCGCGTGCGGCTTGATTTTGAGTTAAGCCTTGTGTTTGGACGCCCATCAGTTCCGCAATGCGTGCATATCGGTCTGGACAAGCGATTAGGTTAAACTCACAGACATGAGGTAATAGCACCGCATTACAAACCCCGTGCGGTAAGTTATAGAAACCGCCTAACTGGTGCGCCATCGCATGTACATAACCCAGTGAAGCATTGTTAAATGCCATTCCAGCAAGGTACTGGGCATAGCTCATGGCATCACGTGCTTCCAGATTTTCACCATTGGCAACCGCAGGGCTGAGCCATTCACTGATCATGGAAATCGCTTTTTCTGCGCAGGCATCAGTAATGGGATTGGCTGCGGTTGAGACATACGCTTCAACGGCATGCGTCAAGGCATCCATACCTGTTGCAGCAGTTAAACTGGCTGGTTTTGCAACCATCAGTTTAGGATCATCAATCGCAATAAGAGGGGTACAGCGCCAATCAACAATGGCCATTTTGACATGTGTGTCGGTGTTAGTGATAATACAAAAACGCGTCATTTCTGAGGCTGTACCCGCTGTGGTATTTACTGCAATTAAAGGTGTCATCGGTACTTTACTTTTATCGATGCCTTCATAGTCACGAATATGTCCGCCGCCTGCGGTCACCAGTCCAATCCCTTTAGCGCAATCATGTGAAGAACCACCACCAAGTGACACAATAAAATCACATTGATTGTCGTTATAGGCATCAACACCATGATGTACATTTTTGTCGGTTGGGTTGGGTTCTGCACCCGGGAAAATATGACTGTCTACCCCTGCATCTTTTAAGTATGTAGCAATCGTGTCTGCTACACCAAACTTGAACAGACCTGCATCGGTGACAATCAGCGCTTTTTTTGCACCTAAATTTTGTGCTTTGGTTCCAATTTCTTTGGCACAGCCTGGGCCAAAAAGGGAAACACATGGGATATAAAAACCATTTGTTTGGTCAGCAATATTTTTTAAAGCCATGGAGCGATTCCTTCTTCCATTAGTCCATTTGTTTTTACAGGTGATCTTCACCGTGAAGCTAGTATTCTGATTTGACTATTTTTTTCCTACCTACCAAAAACCTACCAATAAAAATATTGTTGTATCTATTTGATATTTATTTATTTTAATATTTTGAGTTGCTTTCGGATTTCACTTTTGCATGAAAGTCGTTAAGCTATGGGCTGTTTTATGGAAATGATCAGGTTATGAAGCAAGAAACTGCACTGAAGTTATTAAAAGCGGGTGAAAATGTGTTTTTAACAGGTTCGGCTGGTGCAGGAAAAACATATACCCTGAATCAATACATTAATTACTTAAAAGCCCGTAAAGTGCCTGTTGCAGTGACTGCGTCTACAGGTATTGCCGCAACACATATGAATGGGATGACCATTCATACTTGGGCCGGGATTGGCATTAAAGATCATTTATCTGATGATGATCTCAAACGCATGAAAGAGCGCAAATACTTAAAAGAACATCTTGAAAATGCGCAGGTTTTAATTATTGATGAAATTTCGATGTTGCACGCCAAACAGCTTAATCTGGTCAATCAAGTCCTGAAATATTTTAAAGAAAGTGATGAGGCTTTCGGTGGGATCCAAGTCATTTTAGCAGGTGATTTTTTTCAGTTACCACCTGTAGGAAAAAACGACGAGCGTAATCGTGACAAGTTCTGTTTTATGTCGGATGCATGGGTTGAGGCTAAATTTCGGGTCTGCTATTTGACCGAACAGCATCGTCAGGATGATGAAATTCTCAATCAAATTTTAAATGCCATACGCGCACAGGATATTCAGCAAGTACATACGCAGGCTTTACTACAATCACGTCAGCAAGATATCGGCGATACATTTACCCGTCTTTATACGCATAATATGGATGTCGATAATATTAATTTTCAACATCTTAATGAAATTGAAAATGAAGAACATCAATTTAACGCCGTTTTAGATGGCAATGAAAAAATGCTGGAAACCTTAAAGTCTTCTGTACGCGCACCTGAAGAATTAATGTTGAAAAAACATGCCAAAGTCATGTTTGTAAAGAATAACTTTGATATGGGCTATATCAATGGCAGCTTGGGCGAAGTCATTGCTTTTGAAGAAGATGATGAACACGGCATTTTGCCCAAAGTAAAATTAACCGATGGCACGACTTTGCTTGTTGAACCCGAAACTTGGTCAATTGAAAATGAAGCCGGAAAAAGTATTGCCAGTTTTCAGCAGATTCCACTGCGTTTGGCATGGGCGATTACCATTCATAAAAGTCAGGGCATGACCCTTGAAGCCGCAGAAATTAATCTGTCGCATACCTTTGAAAAAGGACAGGGCTATGTGGCTTTGTCGCGATTAAAATCCTTAACAGGTTTGCGTTTATTAGGCTTTAATGATCAGGCATTGGAACTGGATGCATTGGCTCTAAAAGCCGATAAACGTTTTCAGGAACTATCTCAGGATGCAGAAGAGCATTTTCTTGATACTGATTTAAGTGATCAACATAAAGCGTTTATTCGTCACTGCGGTGGTACGCTCAATGAAACTGAGATTCAACGAAATGAGAAAAAACTGGCCAAAAGTGAAAAGCAAAACTATGGTTCAGCAACACTGGATGAAACCCGTGCTTTATTTGAAGAAGGCTATGATATTCAGGATATCGCAACGGAACGTGGTTTAACACCTGCGACCATTATTAACCATCTGGCACGTCTACAAAAAGAACAAGGACTCGATATTTCTGTTGCACATCCTGGTGATGAAGTGGTTGAACAAATCAGAAAACTCTATAAACGTGTGCAAAAAAGCAAACGCCCAGAAAATTTTAATGATGACGGTTCCATCAAACTTAGACCGATTGTGGAATTAACCAGTCCACGCATGGGCTATGATCAGGTACGGTTAGCACTCTTATTTATTGAATAGGACGATTTGATTATGCCCCATGTGATTGTTGATTATTCTGCAAATCTGAAAGATTTTGAACCTAGACCATTATTATTGCAAATCAACACTGCACTGGTGGAAACAGGTTATTGCGAAGCACTTGATATTAAATCCAGAGCGCACATGGATGATGTTTTTGTAATTGGGCTTGGGGCTGAACAGCAAGCTTATGTGCATGTTAAAGTTTATCTTTTGTCTGGACGTGATCAACAGCAAAAGCAGGAAATTGGGAAGAACGTTCTGAAAGTATTACTTTCTTATTCTGCCTTACAGCAGCAAGATTTTCCTGTGCAAAGTTGTGTAGAATTAATTGAAATGCCGAAACAGGATTATTTTAAACACGTGATTAAATCGCAATTTTGATCAGGATCGGCGCGTTTAATCCTTTCATAATGCTTCTGTCAAATGAACAAGTATTGAAGCTATGATGGCGTATGATCTGAAACTAAAACGTGTCTGTGATTATATTCAACAACATTTGGATGAACCACTCAATTTACAGCGATTAAGTGAAATTGCAGGGCTATCACGCTTTCATTTCCATCGTATTTTTTACGCACATTTAGGTATCAATGTGATGAAATATACGCAGATGTTGCGCTTAAAACGCGCATCATTTCAACTGGTATTTAATCACGAACTCAAAATTATTGATATTGCTTTTAATTCAGGATTTGACAGTCCTGAAGCATTTACGAGAGCGTTTAAACGTTCATTTGACCAGACTCCGAGTGCTTTTAGAACTGAGCCTAACTGGCAAAATTGGCATACGAAGTTTGTGTATTTCACCCCTAAAAGTGAGTTAGACATGAACGTAAATATCATTGAGCGACCGCTAGAGAAAATAGCTTATATTTCGCATCTTGGTTCGCCTGAAAAAGTATTTGAAACTGCGGCCAAGTTTATTGAATGGCGAAAAAGAACAGGACTATCTCCATTCAGAAAATCTGCAACCTATGGCATACCTTTTTCTGATCCAGAGCAGACACCTGAACAGGAATTTCGCTTTGATATTGCAGGTTCAATCGATAAACCTTTTGCTCAAAAAGACGATGGAATCAGAATAGGTGAAATTCCAGCAGGACGTTATGCCATGATTCGGCATTTAGGTAGTCACGATCAGATTCGGGAAAGCGTGTATTTTCTATTTAGAAACTGGTTACTTGAACAACAGGAACAAGCAGGCGATTATCCAGTTTTTTTTCATTATCACAATTTTGTACATGAAGTGAACGAAGCAGATTTAATCACAGATATTTATCTGCTGTTAAAATAAATCATGGAAAGAGACGATGATTTTCGTCTCTTTTTTAAATAAGTGTTGATTAATCATCCGAAATCAGTTCGATACAGGCATATTGCTCAATTAAATTGGCATCCATCATATGAATATAATCCATAAACATGGTATTAAAACTGCCCACCGTTTGAGCCTGATCATAAGCAAGCTTACCTGCAATCGCGAAATGAACATGGGCTGCAATGGTGGCTAAATGAATGGGTGCAACCGCAGAATATGCAGCAATCAATGCACCTAAAGCACAGCCTGTAGCGGTAATTTTGGGTTGTAGATGACTACCGCCACGAATTTTGACAATACAGGTCATGGCAGTCGACAAGATGTAATCGGTTTCCCCAGATATGGCAATACAACTGGCTTTACTCAGCAAGCCTTGTGCAAGTTGGAACATATCATCACTTTTTAAGGTGCTGTCTACACCTTTGCTTTGAGATAAACTTCCTGCAAGTGCGCTGATCTCTGATGCATTGCCACGAATTACAGACGGATGATATTGCAGTAATTCATCGACCGTATCGCTTCGCCATTTCAAAACAGCGCCATAACCAACTGGATCTAATACCCACGGGATTAGATTTTCATGGGCAGTTTTTGCTGAAATCCTGATGGCTTGCATCTGTTCAGTGGTGGGTGTTCCGAGATTAATACTGAGTGCACCACTGATTTTGGTAAATGCTTCCGCTTCAAAGGGATTATCAATCATGGCAGGAGATGCACCTGCGGCGAGCAGAACGTTGGCTGCATAATTTGCCGCAACACTGTTAGTGATACATTGAACTAATGGTGTTTGCTGTTGTAATTTTTCCCACGCTTCAATGACATAATCGATAATATTAGATGAGTTATACATATTTTTCCCCTTAAAACTTATAAAAATTATTGTGTAAAATAATGATCCTGATGTTTGCAATGTCGACAAATCAAAGACACATAATCGGCAGCATCATAATCCACTTCTAAATCATGAGAACCACAATACATACAACGTTTGATCGAATAAAAATTAAGTCGAGGTTCAATCTTTCGCCATGCGCGCCAGATTGGTTGAATGAAAATACGCTCATCATAAGATAAAAAATGGAACAAAAAAATTTGACTCATTTTACTTAGAGGTAAATTCATTGGGCGTGGTAGCGTAGATGTTTCCCATTTTTCATTGAGTGAGCGCTCACGATATTGCTCCAAGGTCTTTTTTAAAATATTGGTATTAATAAAGTTTTCATTACGTGGCTGTAAGGCTTTCTTATTATATAAATAATCCAAAGCAGTTTGAATAAGATAATAAACTTGACCCACAGCCAAGCTATCGAGCAAACGATAACAAAATTGCTGAAAGCTCCGATTACCTGCAATTTGTATGCCCCATGTACGGCAGTACATTTGCATAAATTGAATAATTTCCTGATAAAGCACTAAAAATAAAACATCTTTCACTTCATCTGAAGTTTTGTAGGGAATGCCTAGGCTTAAGTTTTCGTAAAACCAATAACGTAATTGTTGGGCGATACTAAATAAACTGGGTTCGTTGTAGCCATCCAAACGGACTCTTAAATAATAGATGTGCTGATCATCCTGAAGGTTTTTGGGAGCCAAAATACCCAATTTAATCAACTCTTTGAGCAAGCCATATTGAAATAAATAATTGGGGCTAATGTATTCATATTTGACTCGATCCCAGTAAATATATTCATCATGTGGCAGATTATCCTGAATCCGATCATCCAGTAAAGACAGCAGGAACAGCTTATGTAATAAACTTAAATCTTCCAGATTGTAGATGATGTCATCTTTAATTTTATTTTTGCGTTGTTCTTGTTGCAGAGTATCCTGCATCATTTTTTTGCGTTGTTTGGTGCAAGTTGCACAATGACAGACCATTTTTGCATCAGCAAAGACTTGATGCTGACAATGGCTGCATTCATGAAATAGAACCTCCTGATCAAATTGATCAGCTTCCACAAAGTACATTGCTGCCTGACATAAAGGGCAAAGTGTACTTTCATCAAGCTGTTTTTTCAGAATATTCAAAATCATGCGAAAATTATACGTGAGTAAAAATAAGATTATAGCTTGCTCTGAGTCGAATGGTCAGGGGAAACTGGAATAATTGAAACACCATTAAATGAAAAAGCCCAAACTCCGTAAAGTTCAGGCTTTCTTGATCTAAAAAATTGCTTTATTTAAACAGGGCAAGGCAACGACTCGTCATGCTGTCCTAATTTTTTGGCAGCAATAAGTGCTTTCACTTTCTTGCTTGGTAGTTTTTCTTTACCCAGCGCGTCATAAGTATTGACGATACTGGTCACATCCTGTGGCTGAATGTCTATACCCTCGGCAGTCATAAATACGGCAATCACGTTATGAGCGACGCCTGCATCATGTAAATCATGAATAGCTTTGATATTTTCAGCGCGGTACAAGTGTTGAGTTAATTCCATCTTATGTCACCTCTCGGCTATTTTGTGTATAGCATAGATTGAGTTTTTATTTTGACTAATGACGTCATTTAAGACAAAGCAAAAAACGTGCACAAACTGTAAGCAGTTTAGAAAAAAAGTAATTCGACGTAATCCATGCAAGCACATGTGTAGATTTGTTGGTCAATCTGTAACCAGTGAGATAGCTATGATAACGCTGAAAAGATGTTCTTACATAAGATATGAAGCAATATCAATAATTTTAACTCTTGGGGAATTGAAAAATCAAAGCCTTACACCCATGTAAATTTTAACGTGAAACAACACAGACACTTCAGTTAAGTTGGCGTATGATCAGATTCATACACAATAAATACTGATACCACGATACAAGTGGCGACATAGGAAAATATATGAATATTGCGGCAAATCCACACGTTCAGGCAGATCAAACGGTATATCTTAAAGACTATCAAAAACCATCATTTTTAGTGCAGTCGATTAACCTTGATATTCAGGTCTATGATGATCGCACTATTGTCGACGCAACCTTGGTCATGAAACGTCAAACTGCTGGGGATTTGGTGTTATTAGGCCGTGATTTAGAGTTGAAATCGATTATATTGAATGGGCAAAGTTTACAAGCCGATCAGTATCAACTTGATTCTGAGCAGCTGGTCATTGCCAACGTACCTGATGATGTTATTTTAAATACTCAAGTGATTATTCATCCTGAAAGCAACACGCAACTCGAAGGTTTATATAAAGCGGGGGATTTGTTTGTTACCCAAAATGAACCAGAAGGGTTTCGTAAAATTACCTTTTATCCAGACCGTCCAGATGTTTTGGCTGAATTTACCACCCGTGTTGAAGCCGATAAAAAATATCCTGTATTGCTCGCCAATGGTAATTTACTCGAAACTGGTGAAGTGGGTGAGAATCGTCATTTTGCAATTTGGCAAGACCCGACCAAAAAACCAAGTTATTTATTTGCTTGTGTGATTGGTGATTTGGCGGTATTAAAAGACCGTTACACAACTTCTGAAGGTCGTGATGTTGCACTTGAAATTTATGCCATCGAAAAAGATATTCCTAAATGTCATATCGCCATGGAAGCCCTAAAACATTCGATGCGTTGGGATGAAGAACACTATGGCCGCGCTTACGATCTGGATAATTACATGATCGTTGCGGTGAGTCAGTTCAACATGGGCGCGATGGAAAATAAAGGATTAAACATCTTTAATACCTCATGTGTATTAGCAGATGAAGAATACACCACCGATGCCGCAATTATGCGCGTGCAATCGGTGATTGCTCATGAGTATTTTCATAACTGGACAGGAAACCGTATTACTTGCCGTGACTGGTTTCAGCTTTGTTTAAAAGAAGGTTTGACTGTATTTCGTGATCAATCTTTCTCTGAAGATTTGCAATCGGCTGCGGTACAACGTATCGATGATGTTGCAGTGTTGAAAGCACATCAATTTCCTGAAGATGCTGGACCATTATCACACCCACCGCGTCCAGATCATTTTGTTGAAATCAATAATTTCTATACCGCTACCGTCTATGAAAAGGGTGCGGAAATTAACCGTATGATGTCGACTTTACTTGGAAAAGAAAAATTCCGTAAAGGGACAGATGAATATTTCCGCCGTTATGATGGTCAAGCCGTGACAGTCGAAGACTGGGTGGATGCGTTATCATCAGGTTCAGGTATAGATTTATCGAATTTTCTGACATGGTATAACCAGCCAGGTACGCCTAAACTCCAAGTCAATGCCGAGTACGATGCTCAAAAACAAACTTATCGGTTGAACTTTAAACAAAGTTTAAAAGCGCATCCGAAATATCCAAATCTAAAAGCAGTCCCAATTCCTGTCGCGCTTGCATTATTTAATGCCCAAACAGGTGAACAATATACGCTTCATTCTCCAGATTTATTTGTCGATGCTGTTCAGGATGGGGTTTATCTATTTGATCAAGATACGGCCACTATTGAATTCACACAGGTCGCCGAGCAACCAGTTGTATCCTTGTTGCGCAATTTTTCTGCACCCGTGAACTTGGAGTTTGACTATAGCGATGATGAATTGGCATTTCTGATTCAGCATGAAACCAGTGGTTTTAATCAATGGCAAGCCAGTCAAACTTTGCTTGAGCGGATTTTGCTTAAAGATCATGATGTTCAACCTTATATTCAAGCCATTAAAAATACGCTACCTGATTTAGTGCGTAAAGATCCGCTACTCGCCTCGCGTTTATTTGATGTACCAACTGAAGGGTATTTGGGTAGTCGTATTGATGCTGATTATGAACCAGAAGTGGTGCAGGAAAAACGCAATTCAGTGCTAGAAACATTGGCACGTGAATTAGCTACTTTCTGGAAAGAAACTTATTTGTCACTTGATCCATCTTTGCAAAATGACTTTTCTCAGGCGATGGGCGAGCGTGCTTTAAAAAATATCATGCTGAGTATGATGGCGCGTCAGGGTGATGACAGTGTATTTGAGTTGGCTTACAACCAGTATCAACAGACCCATAACATGTCAGAACGCATGGGGGCATTACGTGTGCTAGTCTGGAATGATGCCCCACAAGCACAGCAAGCTTTAGACGATTTTTATAATCGTTATAAGGATGAAGCTTTATCGCTTGATCAGTGGTTTATGGTACAGGCAGCCAATCCAAGTGCAACATCTGAAAGTATTGCTGCTTTGACTAAACATCCAGATTATGATTTGGGTACACCTAACCGCGTACGAGCGGTCAGCGGTGGATTAAGTAATAATCCTGTCAATGCATGGAGCTTTGGTGTTGAACACTATATTGGTTTAGCAGAATACTTCGATGAAAAAAATCCAATTTTAGGTTCGCGTTTATTACAGGTATTGTCACGTTGGTACACGTTGGCTGAACCTCAGCGTAGTCATGTACAAGGTGCTTTAAAAGCGTTACAGCCTCGTGTGAAGTCAAAAAATGTCACTGAAACCTTAAATAGTATTTTAAGTGTTTAATTGAAAGGATCTGCTGCATAATTCACTGAGTTGAGTTATGCAGTAGCAGACTACTGCTTTCCCTGAAAAGTGAGAGAATGTTCAGTCATAAAGAAGATTTCTAACGACGTTTGCTTGTTTGCTACGCAAGTAAATTTATAAGCACATTATTTTATACTTTGGTGGTATCATGTTGCCACCTTATGCATGACTGCGTGTGTGATGTCTCATCTCTCAAAATATGTTCAAAGTATTCTATATCCAGAGCAACCTTCGGAACATCAGGTAGTGGATAAAGAGGAAAAAATAAAACAATGGTTTGATGGTGATATTCAAGTTATTGGAAAAATGTCGCTTTTTCAGTTTGAAAATGGCATTACCATTCGTAAGATTGAAGAGCATGATGCAACAGCCATCGAGATCGAAGCTTGTCGCGAGCATTGGATTAGCTATGAAGTCGTCGATCATCAACATCGATTAGAGCATATCACCCCTAAGCGCATTCAGTTTAATTCGACATGTCGAGAAGCATTCTGGCTTAAATATTTCCAAGACGAAAACGTTTAAACAAAAAAACCGCTTAAGCGGTTTTTTTAGGTTTTTGCTTGTTAAGCTTTGACAATCAAAACAGGTACAGGACTTTCAGCAAGTACTTTCTGTGCAACACTACCCAGCACTAATTTTTTTAAACCTGAACGGCCATGAGAACCCATAATAATTAGATCCGCATTCACTTCATCCGCAATATTCAAGATTCCTACCGCTGTAGGTTCTTCTCTAATAATTTTCGTATTTGTTTCAATTCCATTGGAGCTGAAAATATCACTTATTTTTTGTAAATGCGCTTCAGCATTTGTTTCAGCTTCAAACAAATGTTCAGTAACTGCAGGTGCAACCTTATAAAAATCGACACCGACAAAAGGATCAACGGCAACCACACTCATTACCGTTACACTACTATTAAATGCTTTCGCAACATCTACAGCATGTTTCACTGCTGCATCTGAAAGAGGTGAGTCATCGACTGGAACCAAGATACGATGATAAGACATAATATTTCCTCTTAATTTATTGTTTCTAAAAATCTTTTATGCTTTTAGGCTAACACAGTATCAGAAGATTGTGTTTCTAAAAATTATTATTATTTGTATAGGCTCCATAGGATAAAACTTATCACTTTTTAAAAATTTTAAATGGTCTCTTCTGTTTGCATAAATAGTATGCACGATGATGAAGTTGCATATTTCGCCTTTCACTTTTTTAGATTAGGATAAAATCAATGATAGTGTTTAACTAAAATACTGCCTTGATAACAACAATGAGAGGAAAACATGTCTTATAAATATGAATACGCAGGCTTTTGGATACGTTGTGGCGCTTCGATTATTGATACGCTTATTATGATGTTAGCCATCATACCTTCAGCATGGATTTTTTATCAGGGGAATTATGATCTGGTTTTTTCTACAGGTTTGGCTGATCAAAAAGCTTCGCTATGGTTTGATATTCTAGTCAATTATATTTTCCCATTTTTATATACGATTCTCTTTTGGTTATATTTAGGTGGAACACCTGGCAAGCGTTTGATGCGTTTAAAGGTGCTAGATGAAAAAACGGGTGATAAACTGACTTTAGGTCAGTCGATTATTCGTTATATCGGATATATACCATCTACTTTGGTTTTTATGCTCGGATTCATCTGGATTGCATTTGATTCAAAAAAACAGGGTTGGCACGATAAAATGGCGAAAACAGTCGTGGTCAAAGAACTTTAATCGATGCAGATGATGTTTTTGCAATAATTGTATTTTATCTGTAAAAAGTTGCACTAAAAGGACTTGTAAATTAAGAAAATCTAAATATAATACAGCCAAATTTAATATGAGGAGACCCTAAGTGGGAAGTTGTTCGAGGTTATGCTGTAAATTGGTTATGCATACTGTCATCTGAGCAAGAAAAGTCACTACTTAGGGCGACTATCTTGCAATGAGATAGTTTGTCATCACATTTATATCCATATCTATATTGAATCACGCTGAATTTTCATTCGGGCGTAATACTGCCTGCTTAGACTCCTTCTAAAACGTGGGAGAAGCCAATGTGGTTACATGCTTCAATTTTAAAACTTTATAGTATTCAATGCTTTTGCATCTGGATTTGTATGTTGCTTTCACAATATGCCAAAGCAGATCCATTGTTGAATACAGACGATGCAGACATTGTGTCTGCAAAACATTGCCAGTTGGAATCCGCTGTAACTCGCCCGTCAGGTTCACAGGCAGGCTATCAGTTGAATACGGCTTGCCAGTTCATTGAGGGGGGTGAAAGTTCGATTTCTTATACTGACCAATTTGTTGATGCTGGAAAAGGACAATGGTCCGCTCAAGTTAAAGGTGTGATCCAACCCATGAGTCAATGGGGAATGGCTGCCAGCCTTCAAGTTTCCCAGCAGAATGAAAAAGATAAAGAGTCCATTCAGTGGTTTCTTAATATTCCTTTTTCTTTAGTTTATCTTAATAATTCTCTACATATAGATAGTAATATTGGCTATCAATATTCACCACGAAACTTGAATCTATTGCGCTGGAGTTTGGCGTCTAACCTTGCTTTAACACCAAAAACAAGTGTAAGTGTTGAAACTTATAACCAAGATCAACATGCGCCTTTGTTACAAAGCGCTATTCATTATTCTATCCTTCCTAATATTTTGACTTTTGAAGCTTCCATTGGACAGCGCTTGAATACTTTTCGAGAGCGATGGTTTGGCTTTGGCTTAAGTTTTACGCCCTAATCTGATTATTTAGAACCAAAGCACTTATTTTCTAAATCATTTATTGCAAATCCACTTTATTCATCTAAATAAAGTGCGGCTTCGTATGCCTGAAAAAAGGAGATCTCTACATGAAATATGATCTATGGCAACGTCTATTTACACGCTTTCTAGAAACTTTTCATTTAAAACGTTTCTTTATTCGAAATAGTTCTTTTAAAGAATTGCATCAATCTAGTTATGCCAAAGAAATTGGGCAAACTCTGGCAGTGCAATTAAGACATTATTCAACACTTGAAAGTGAAGCACTCTTAAATACTTTATCTTCGCATGAAGAGGGTTTAACTGAATTTGAAGCACAAGAGCAGCAGCTTAAAGTTGGACTTAATGAGGTTGCACAGGAAAAACCGTTAACGTGGTGGCAACATCTGTGGTACTGCTATCGTAATCCTTTTAATGTATTACTAAGTCTTTTGGCTGTTGTCGCATTTCTCACAGATGATCTGACTGGGTCAGTCATTATTAGCATCATGGTGTTACTTTCAACATTTTTGCGATATTGGCAAGAGTCTAAGTCAAACAAAGCCGCAGAATCGCTTAAAGCCATGGTCACGAATACGGCTATGGTGTTGCGCCGTGAGATTAATTATTCAGATTTGAGTTTGCTACAACAGCGTTATGGCGCGAAAGTAAAACAGCTTAAAGAGATTCAATTTGAAATACCCATCCAATATCTGGTTCCAGGCGACATTATTTTGCTTTCTGCGGGAGATATGATTCCTGCCGACTGTCGAATTCTTTCGGCAAAAGATTTATTTGTCTCACAGGCAGCCATGACTGGAGAATCTATGCCTGTAGAAAAATATGCATTCCAACATAGTATGGATGTAAATAGCCCATTAGAACTTGATAATTTAGTCTTTATGGGAACCAATGTGGTCTCAGGTACGGCAAAAGCTGTCGTGCTTAATACAGGTATTCAAACTTATTTTGGTGCATTGGCACATCGGGTTACTGCAACCGATCGCAGCGTGACTTCATTTCAGCTAGGTGTGAATAAAATCAGTTGGTTACTGATTCGGTTTATGTTGATTATGGCACCTATTGTTTTATTCATTAATGGGTTCACCAAAGGAGATTGGGGTGAGGCCGTATTATTTGCCCTGTCCGTTGCGGTGGGTTTAACGCCAGAAATGCTCCCGATGATTGTGACCTCAACACTTGCGAAAGGTGCGGTATTTTTATCCAGAAAAAAAGTAATAGTGAAACGTCTGGATGCTATTCAAAATTTTGGTGCGATGGATGTGCTATGTACCGATAAAACAGGAACGCTGACACAAGATAAAATTTTTCTATCCCATCACGTCGATGTATTAGGAAAAAAATCACATACGGTGCTGATGCTGGCTTTTTTAAATAGCTATTATCAAACGGGACTCAAGAACTTGTTGGATGTAGCTGTACTTGAAGCTGTTGATCAAGATATGAAGTTTGAAAAGCTACGTTTTAAAAAGCTTGATGAAGTTCCATTTGATTTTGAACGTCGCCGTATGTCAGTAATCGTACGTACTCCTCAATCCCAGATTCGTATGGTGACCAAAGGCGCTGTCGAGGAAATGGTTAAGGTCTGTACTCATATTGAAATTAAAGGGGAGATCAAAGAGTTAACTGCCCAACTGCGTAAAGAGATTGAAGAAATTACGCAGCATTATAATCGTGAAGGTCTACGCGTTGTGGCTGTAGCTTATCGTGACTTTGATGGTATCTGTGAAAACTTTTCAGTCAAAGACGAGAGCGACCTAATTTTGGCTGGTTATATCACCTTCTTGGATCCACCTAAAGAATCTGCTCGACCAGCCATACAACAATTACATGCGCATGGCGTTAGTGTAAAAGTACTGACTGGGGATAATGAATTTGTGACCCAAAAAATATGTCAAGAAATTGGTATTCCTCATGAAAAGGTTTTATTGGGTGGAATGGTTGAGACATTATCTGATGAAGATTTAAAACTTGTCGTAGAAGAATACACTATCTTTACCAAATTAAGCCCAATTCATAAAGAACGAATCGTTGAGCAACTTAAGGCAAACGGTCATGTGGTCGGTTTTCTCGGTGATGGGATTAACGATGCGGCAGCGATTCGTGCGGCGGATATTGGTATTTCTGTAGATTCGGCTGTTGATATTGCCAAAGAGTCAGCAGATTTAATTCTTCTCGAAAAAAGTCTGATGGTACTTGAAAATGGTGTCATTGAAGGTCGTCGAACCTTTGCCAATATGCTCAAATATATCAAAATGACGGCCAGTTCAAATTTTGGTAATGTTTTTTCGGTATTAGTAGCTAGTGCATTTATTCCATTTTTGCCTATGCTGCCAATTCATTTGCTTGTACAAAACTTACTTTATGATGTCTCACAAATTGCCATTCCTTTTGATCATGTAGATGAAGAGCAGCTTGAAAAACCTCAACGCTGGCAGCCATCAGAAGTTGGGCGTTTTATGGTGGTTTTCGGGCCAATCAGTTCTATTTTTGATATTTTGACTTTTGGCATGATGTGGTTCGTATTTGATGCGAATACACCAGCCCAGCAAAGCTTGTTTCAGTTTGGCTGGTTCGTTGTGGGGCTACTGACTCAAACCTTGATCGTTCATATGATTCGAACTAAAAAAATTCCGTTTATTCAAAGCTGTGCTGCAACACCGTTGGTAGTCATGACGATGATCATTAGTGCAATTGGAATATTTTTACCAATGGGGCCTTTGGCACATTACTTTAAACTAGAAGCTTTACCATTGACGTATTTTCTGTATTTACCTTGTATTTTATTGGCTTATATGTGTGTGACTCAATGGATAAAAGGTATTTATATCCGTCGTTATGGCTGGCAATAACAGGTGCAGTATGGTTTTGCAATTTTTACACAATACCAGTCTATCTAATATGGCTAATACTTTAATTAGTCTGACCACTGCTTTTTTATTGGGTGGATTGATTGGTTTTGAACGACAGTATCGACAAAGAACAGCGGGTTTGAGAACCAATGTTCTGGTCGCTTTAGGTGCTGCAATTTTTGTTGATATCGCCAATAATCTTTCAGGGGCAGATGGTGCAGTACGCGTAATTGCGTATGTAGTTTCTGGGATTGGTTTTCTGGGTGCAGGTGTGATTATGCGTCAGGAAGGCAATATTCATGGTTTAAACACAGCAGCGACACTTTGGTGTTCTGCTGCTGTGGGGGCTGCGGCGGGGTCAGATCTGATTATGGAGGCTATATTGGCGACAGCATTTATTATCGCCGCGAATACTTTATTACGACCTCTCGTCAATATGATGGATCGGCAACCATTGGATGCTGAGTCAGAAGTGACCCATGTGATCTATCTGATCGCCCATAAGGATCATCGAAAAATGGTGATGTATAAACTCACCGAAATGTTGCAAAGTTTGAATTATCCCTTGATGGATCTGGATGTTGAGCCTTTTGGGGAAGAGGATGTGGAAATAGAGGCAACCTTAATTGCAACGTCCATAGACCCTGTTGAAATGAATGAAATGATTAAGCAACTTAATCAAATGCCACAAGTCCAACAGGCCTATTGGGATAAAAATACGATGGCTTAAACATCGTATTTTTAGTTTCAATGAAATTTAAAAAAGCAGTTTGTTGTTTATGTCTTTTTAAATTTTACTTTGAATATAAGCGAAACAATAATTCCGACAATTAATCCCCAAAAAGCAGAGCCAATTCCAAAAAACTGAACCCCAGAAGCGCTACATAAAAAAGTGAGTAGCGCTGCTTCGCGATCATTCGGTTCATGAAAGGCAATGGCGATATTGTGGCTAATGGTACCAAATAGAGCAATACCCGCCAGCGCCATAATGAATAATGACGGAAATGACATCAGTAAACTGGTAAGTGTCGCTGCAAACAAACCCATTAAAATATAGAAAAATCCACAACTGATCCCCGCAATATAACGTTTGGCTGGGTCGGGATGCACTTGATCATCCAGACTTACAGCGGCACTAATCGCGGCAATATTAACGGTATAACAGCCAAAAGGGGCAAGCAAGGTTTGCGTTGCACCCGTCCAGCCAATCAATTGATTGACATGAGGGCGATAACCATAACTTTTAATCATGGCGATACCCGGTAAATATTGTGATGCCATATTGATGACAAAAAGGGGCAGTGCTAATCCTAAAATTGCAGACCATGTAAATTCAGGTGTAATCCACACCGGTTTTGCCAAAGTCCAATGTAGAACAGGAGGGTGAAACTCCATAAAAAATGGGCAGATGATAATGCCAATCACGACCGTAATGACAATACAGTAGCGTGGCCAAACACGTTTAGAAACGATGTAGACGGCAAGTAAACTTAGAATAAACTGCCAGTGATCCTGCATATTGGCAAAAATAGCAATTCCAAATTTAAGTAAAACGCCAGCCAGCATTGCACTGGTCAAACTTTGTGGAATATAAGCGAGGACTTTTTCAAAAACACCAAAGAAACCAAGCAATGCAGTGATTAAGCCACATACCAAAAATGCACCAATCGCTTCATGTAAATTATAGCCACTGCCTGTTGCAATAATTAAGGCTAGACCCGCTGTCGACCATGATGTTGCTACAGGATATTTAAATTTCCATGACAAAATTAGACCAGATAAACCAATCCCAATCCCTAATGCCCAAAACCATGAGGTTATTTGTTCGGTCGTTGCACCCAGTATTTGTGCGGCTTGAATAACCAACACAGCAGATACACTGATCCCAATCAGAAAAGTAACAAATCCAGCAAAAGCGGCAGGAAGTGAAAAATCACGAATAAATTTTTGCATGATTCAGCTTTAGGTCATAAGGTGTTTAAGAAAATGCTTTTCAAAATTCAGCGAAAGAAAAGCATGGGTTGTATTCTAAAGAGGTAGGGATTTAAACAAAAGGTAAAATCTTACAAAGTTGAAGTCGCAAGTTTTAAACCAAAGCCAAAGAATAAAATACCCACCATAAAGATACTGACCGCAGCGATTTTATCTTGAGATTTAAAAAAAGCTGATAATTTCACTCCTGAAAAAATCAGAATGGTTAAATAACTTAGACTTACGCATTGTAAAATGATGGATAAAATCAGAAAACTTAGCGCGGGATAAGGATAAGTAGGATCGACAAATTGCACAAAAAAAGACAAGAAAAATAAAATCGCTTTAGGGTTAAGTAAACTAATGCCGAGTGCAGTGCGATAAGGATGAATCTGATCAAGTTGCGGTAAGTCTGCCATTTGAATTTCTTCCACAGACTTATTTTTCCAGCGTTGATAACTTGCTTGCAGTAGCTTAAACCCTAAATAAGATAGATAGAGTGCACCCACAATTTTGAGTGTAGTAAAAATCCATGGAAAAGCGTGCATAAGAGACGCGGCGCCAAGTACCGTACACAAAATTAAAATCGCATCGCCCGTGAAAATACCAAATGCGCCACGATAACCAGTTTTAATACCATAGCGCGAAGCAATCGACATGACGTAAATAGAATTTGGTCCGGGTAAAAATACAATTAACAAGGTACCAACGATGTAAGTTGCTAGATCTATAATCCCGAACACGAAGATTTACTCATAAAAAACCGATTTTTGTACTATAACAAAAATCGGTTTTAATATGTGAATTATCAAATATTAGGGTTGAATTTCGGCATCAATTCCAAATGACTGACGTAGTAAGGTATTGAGCTGATCACGCGCTTTGATAAAGCCATCAATGCCACTTTGTAATAACTGAAAAGCCATTAAATCATGTTCGAGTTCAATTTTGAAACTTTCACGTGTTTGCGTATCTCGATTGATTTTCTCGGCATCGGATGCTGATTTAGAGCTTAAAACAGTTTCAACCTGACGGTGGTCTTGATTTAATTCAGTCAACAATGCTGGAGAAATCGTCAGTAGGTCACAACCCGCTAGACCTAAAACCTGATCGACACTACGGAAACTTGCACCCATCACCTGAGTCTGGATATCGTGTTGCTTATAATAATGATAGATTTTTTTGACTGAAATCACGCCTGGATCTTTTTCGGTCGGATAGTGATCAATATTTTCAGCCTTTTTATACCAATCCAGAATACGCCCGACAAATGGAGAAATGAGAGTGATATGCGCATCTGCACAGGCTTGAGCTTGATGCAAACCAAACAATAAGGTTAAGTTACAAGCAATGCCTTCAGCTTCAAGTACTTTGGCTGCTTGAATACCTTCCCATGTCGATGCAATTTTAATTAACACTCTAGATGGATCGATGCCATAATCTTGATAAAGTTTGGACAATTCACGCGCTTTTTGCAGGGTCGCCTCTGTATCATAAGATAACGACGCATCCACTTCAGTCGAAACACGACCTTCAATCAACTTTAAAATTTCAACGCCAAATTTGACGGTCAAAATATCAATGGTACGTTCAATCAATTGATCTGCCTGATAACCTTCTTCACGTGCTTGCGTGTAAGCAGCTTCGATGAGTTCACGATTTTCAGGCTGGCTAGCTGCCGCAGTGATTAATGAGGGATTGGTTGTGGCATCCAGAGGACGAAACTGGCGAATCGCTTCGAGGTCACTACTATCAGCGACAACGGTTGTAACCTGTTTTAATTGGTCTAAAGCTGTTTGTGTCATTGCAATCAACATTCTTGGTTTAAAATATTTATCTCTTTAGTTATAGCATATTCTATTGTAAATCCACGTTAAAACTTGTCGATTGATTATTTTCTGTCACGTCGAATATGCTCGATTAAATATCGCGCAGCAGATCCTAGCTTACTTTCTCGACTCCATACTAGATCGATGTAATATTCAAATTTGGGCGTAAAATCCAGAAGATCTAAAACTTTCAGTTGTTGTTTTAATCTAGGGTTTTCCTTGAACATTTCTGAGGGTAAAACGCCCCAGCCTAAATTTCTGACAATCAGCATATAAGCCGAATGGTGATTATCTGTACGCCAATAATTTTTAGAAAACAATAATTCAGGTTTAATCGTATTATCCCGACTTGCCACTACGATTTGACGCTGATTTAACAGATCTTCAAATTGAATGTGCTGCATGTTCGCCAAAGGATGTGTTTTGGAGACAACAGGAATCAGTGATTCTTTTTTGATTTCAACGAATTGTTCACGATAATCCAGATTCTCCCGTTCAAACATCCATGCTAGTTGCGCGCGCTGATCGAGCAACATGGCTAAAGCATCTTCTTGAGGTGCAGAGGTAATATTAATTTGTAAATCTGGAAATTGTTTGGAAACTAGACTGACATAATCTGTCCAATTGGTATCCAGTAGTTCAGACGCAATCACAATATTCAAGACTGATTCAAGTCCTGTACTGAGTGCATATGCCTGTTGTTTCCATTGATTCATTTCAATCAAAAGCTGGTTGGTCTTTTCATAAAGCACATGCGCTTCCGAAGTGGCAACAGGTTCACGACCAAGTCGTTCAAACAAATTTAAATTAAGATCTATTTCCAAATTAGCAATAGACATGCTGACCGCAGATGGAACTTTGTTTAATTTTCTTGCGGCAGCAGAAAATGAACCTGTTTCCATCACGGTCTTAAAGATGGTGAGTTGTTCCTGATTAATATTCATCTATCAAAATTATTGAAAGAACCTAATTGTATTTATCAAAATTATAAAAATAAAATAAGCATACTGTAAACAAAAAGAGTGTTTTAAAATGTTGATTTCCAAAAGACGAATTATTCATGCCTTGAGCTATGAAGTGATTCTATTGGTCATCATAGCAATCGCATTGAGTTTTATTTTCGATGTTCCGATGGAAGTCACAGGCTCGTTAGGTATTGCCATGGCGGTGACTTCTGTAGTCTGGAATATGATTTTTAACCATTTTTTTGAAAAATTTGAACATATGCATCAGCTTAAACGAACCATTAAAGTCCGTATTCTTCATGCCATTGGTTTTGAAGGCGGCTTGATGCTTGCAACGATTCCAATGGTGGCCTACGCCATGAATATGAGTATCTGGCAGGCGATTGTTTTAGACTTTGGCTTGACCATGTGTATTTTGATTTATACCTTTATATTCCAGTGGTGTTATGACCATTTAGAAATGCGTCTGGGTTATGCGCCTCAAAACTAACAATTTAAGTCACTGATTTTTAAAATTGGTGACTTTTTCTATGAAAATTAACATAATTAACAATTAAATCTTTCATTTCGCTACTAATTGAATTTGTTAGTTTTTTATAAATATTTGAATTTTATAATATTGAAATATATGAATTTTAATTTAATGCCATTTGTCGGTTTTGTCTTATTTTTACTCAATATTTTTGTACGATAAAATGAGTTTTGTCATTGATGATGAACTAAATATAAAGGAAATATAATATGAAAAGTAAAATATTTTACAAAACAATGTATTGCAGTTTAATTGGTGTAACATGCATTTCTGCGGTACATGCAGCTGATTTTAAAAGGTTCTCAGTGTCAGCAGGGTGGTTACATGTAATGCCACAGGGAAAAGCAAATCCGTTTGATATCTCGACCTCTGTTCCAAGTGGTACTAAAGCCAATGTTGGTCAAATCTCAATCCCTGCATTTATGAGTGCTGTTGATCCAGAGGCTACTCTTCCATCTACAGGTGAAAATGCTAAAGATATTTTGGATTTAGTCTTTAAAAAACCTGAAGGCGGTGGGCAAAGTGTTGGGGAGCTACTGGGATTTGTTGATTCTGAAGGTAATGTCACTCCAGTTACGTCTGGAGTAGCTACAATTAATGGCATTGATCATTGGCAAAATGAAGGAAGCGGATTAGAAGCGGATGATGTAGATACTCTTGGTCTAACTTTTAACTATTATTTAAATGAAAATGTTTCATTGCAATTTATTGGAGGTATTCCTCCTAAAGTTGATATTAACGGCAAAGGGTTTATTAAAGCACCATTGACAGGTTCTGCTGCGCCAGGTGGTTTGGCTGGCAGTGTTATTGGGAATAATCTTGGACTAAAAAAAGACATTCCTATTACCAATTTAGATGCTTACGGCAAAGCCGCAACGGTACGTGCTTGGACACCTGCACTGGAAGCCCAATATCAGTGGGGTAGAGCGGGCATAAATAAGTTTAGACCCTATGTCGGCGCGGGAGTAATGTATGCTCATTTTAGTGATATTAAACTAAACTCTGGTATACGCTCTGACTTGGAAGCTGCCGGTCACATGATTCAAAATATTCATGATCGGCAGGCTGGTGCTGCATTAGACGGTAAAAAATCCAGTGCAAATCCAGTGGTGGATGTTGACGCAGATGATGCGATTGCACCGATTGTAACTGCTGGATTTACTTATGATATCACGCCAAATTGGTATACAGTGGTTTCAGTGTCTTATGCAAAACTCAATAATAAGGCCACGATTAATGTGTTTGATAGCAATACAAACAAACAACTGATTCATGCCACGACCAAAATGGATATCGACCCTATCATTACTTATTTGGGGGGAGGTTATCGTTTTTAATTTTAGTGTCGAGGTTTAAAACTTTATTGATACTGGCATGCTGATCAATACAATGATGGGCATGCTTTTTTAGTTTAGCAAAATAACAAAGCTTTTTTACATTTGAATGATTAATCGCGCATAAAATTTCACAGTTCAACTTACTTTCTGGTATGCATAGCTCGCATATTTAAAAGGCTAAAATGCACATTATCAAATTATGGATTATGTTCAGATGTTACAATTGAAAAAAATGAAGATTTGCTTTGCTTTCGGTTTATTGATCTTCTCATCAGGTTGCCAAAATTTACCCACCACGCTGGTCGCGAAATTAATGGATAATCAGCAAACTCGAGAGAATGTTCAATATCTTGAACAATATGCCAAAGAAAATATTAATCAACAACTTATTATTAAAACTGATCTAAATTATGGCGATCAGTCGAGTCAAAGATTGGATATTATTTATCCTGAAGTGTTGGTCGATCAAAAGATTCCTGTGGTCTTTCTGGTTCATGGTGGTGGTTGGGTTGCTGGTAATAAAGAGAGTATGTTGCCTTATGCGAAAATGATTGCGGATCAAGGTTTTTTGGTAGTCAATGTTGAATATACTTTAGTTCCACAAGCCGCTTATCCTCAACAGGTATTAGAGTTAAATCAGGCAGTTGAGTATGTTGTTCAGCACCAAAATCAATTACCAATCGACTTATCTCGTGTATTTTTTAGTGGTGATTCCGCAGGTGCAAATATTACGAGTAGTTATGTTGCCGCATTAAATGCGCCTAAAATGGCAGAGCAGCTTAATTTGAAAGCGTCTATTTCTGCTCAAAGTGTGAAGGGACTCGTTTTACATAGTGGTGATTATGATTTAAAAACCTTATACCACTCAAGTGCAAAAGCTGGAAAAATCGTTTCTTGGGGGGCACAAAGCGTCATTGCCCAATACAGTGGCTATCCTCATCCTAAGGATCAACAATTAGACTTGATGTCCGCTTATCCATGGGTCACAGCGCAATTTCCACCCGTGTATTTTAGTGCAACAGATCAGGATATTTTGACCCAAACCCAGACTAAGCCATTGGTTAAAAAGCTCAAAAATTTGGGTGTTGATGTCAGTTCGAAAATATACACCAAAGATTATGCCGAAAATATTAATCATGATTTTAACTTCAATATGCGGTTTAAAGCCAGTCATGAAGTTTTTGATCAGTCGATCCAGTTCCTCAAGCGTCATTCTTGAACTTGATTGAAATTTTAAGTAGTTATAAAAAAATCAGCATCCAAATAGGATGCTGATTTTTTTCAAGACATTGATAGAAAATAAATAAAACTTATTTTTCTACAATGGCAACCACACCTTGACCACCAGCGGCACAGATCGAGACTAAAATACGCCCTGAACCTTTTTGGTTGAGAATTTTAGCCGCAGTCGCAAGGATACGACCACCTGTGGCAGCAAATGGATGACCCGCAGCTAAAGAAGAGCCGTGAATGTTCAATTTAGAACGGTCAATCGCACCCAAAGGAGCATCTAAGCCTAAACGCTCTTTACAGAATTTAGGATCTTCCCACGCTTTAAGCGTAGAAAGTACTTGTGATGCAAATGCTTCATGAATTTCGTAATAATCGAAATCTTGTAGTTTTAAACCAGCACGTTCAAGCATACGTGGAACTGCATAAGCAGGTGCCATTAATAAGCCTTCTTTTTTATTCACGAAGTCAACTGCTGCTGTTTCAGAGAAGCTTAAGTAAGCCAATACTTCATGTCCGTTTGCTTTCGCCCATTCTTCAGAAGCTAAAAGAACAACAGATGCACCATCAGTCAGTGGAGTAGAGTTACCCGCTGTCATGGTCGCATTTTCACCTTTACCAAAAACAGGCTTAAGTTTGGCAAGTTTTTCGACTGATGAGTCTGGACGTAAGTTATTGTCGCGCTCAAGACCCATAAACGGGGTAATTAAGTCGTCAAAGAAACCTTCTTCATAGGCTTTTGCCATTTTGTGATGAGAAGATGCAGCAAGTTCATCCTGTTCTTCACGACCAATATTCCATTCAAGTGCGGTAATTGCAGCGTGATCGCCCATTGAAAGACCTGTGCGTGGTTCACCATTTTTTGGCGCATCCATCAATTCTTTCAAATTAATTTTAGTTAAAGCCTTTAAGCGATCTTTACCTGTTTTTGCGATGTTCAATTCAAGCAAAGCTTTACGTAACCCGTCACCAAATGCGATAGGAGCATCCGAAGTTGTATCTACACCGCCAGCAATTGCAACATCGATTTGTCCCAGTGCAATTTTATTGGCAACGGCAAAAGCAGCTTGTAAACCTGTACCACATGCTTGCTGGATATCGTAAGCAGGTGTTTCTGGTGCAAGGGCAGTGTTCAGTACGCACTCACGGGTCATATTAAAATCACGGCTATGTTTTAGTACCGCACCCGCAACGACTTCACCAAGGCGTTGACCTTGAAGGTTGTAACGTTCAACCAGACCATTTAATGCAGCAGTCAGCATGTCCATGTTAGATGCTTTAAAATACGCGCCATTAGAACGGGCAAATGGAATACGGTTACCACCAATAATGGCGACACGGCGAATTGCGTTTTGACTCATGTTTTGATCCTGTTGAACAGAAGGTTGCGCTTTAGTTGAAGTTGATGTTTTTGTACTAGCTGGCGTTTTACTGGTTGCAGCAGTCGTTTTTGTACGCGCAGTGCTTGCACGTGTACGTGATGTTTTGGTTGCGGTTGCAGAGGTTGCTTTCGCTGTACCTGAAGCTGTACTTTTAGTTGCGCGTGGAGTGCGCTTTGATGTATTTGACACAGTATCCGAAGCAGTATTAGTCGGTGCTGTTTGCTCTTGTGGATTGTCTTGAGTTGTTTTGCTCATAAGGCTTTTCCAAGCATGTTTATGATATTCTTGCGGTGTACATTAACATAATTAAAATAGACCTGTATTGACTAGAATGACATTCTAGACTGCATTCAGGTCAAGACATATCAAGATTAACTCAAGTATTATTTTATTCAAATCCATGAACCTATATGTTCACAAGTTTCCAACAAAGGATATAAACAGCAATTATCTGGCTGAGTTTATACATACATTTTTTGCATGAGAGATAATAACCATGACTGATCAATACCAGGCATTTACCCAATCACCACTTGGTAAATTTGTCGTAAAAAATTTAGGTTTACCATCACCCGTGGTGCTAGATCGTTTTGAAAGTGCAGAACCGGTGATTAATGGTGCTGTATTGCTTGGTGCTGCGCCTTCAAGTTCATTGTCTGGTGCAATTGCTCAAGTATTGAGTAATATCCATGCAGATAGCTATGCAGGTAACAATGCAGAGTTACAGCAAACTGCCGCA
The DNA here is from genome assembly GCF_000581715.1 of Acinetobacter sp. 479375. Lineage (NCBI taxonomy): Bacteria > Pseudomonadati > Pseudomonadota > Gammaproteobacteria > Moraxellales > Moraxellaceae > Acinetobacter > Acinetobacter sp. 479375. The sequence goes on from NZ_JEZN01000001.1 coordinate 421,108, forward strand.
AAAGCGGGTTTAAATTTACGTGCCTTTAATTCAGGCGATAAAGAGTCTAAATTTAAGGCGGTGGTTTTTGATGCGTCTGGTATTCAAAACTCTGAACAGTTGAATGAACTGTATAAATTCTTTAATCCAGTCGCGCGTCAAATTCAGAGTTCTGGTCGCGTGATTGTGATTGGAACAACGCCAGAATCAGCAAAAACGGTTAAGCAAGCGATTGCACAACGTGCACTTGAAGGTTTTGTGAAATCTGTTGGTAAAGAATTCAAAAAAGGTATTACTGCACAAGTCGTCTATGTGGATGAAGGTGCGGCGGATAATATCGAATCAACTTTACGTTTCTTGCTTTCTCCACGTTCAGCGTATGTTTCTGGTCAGGTGATCCGTGTATCTAAAGCAGATGTGGTAAAAGTAGGCTGGAATCAGCCATTGGCAGGTAAAACTGCATTGGTCACAGGTGCGAGTCGTGGTATTGGTGAAGCAATTGCACATGTATTGGCACGCGATGGCGCACACGTTATTTGTCTGGATGTACCACAGCAGCAAGCAGATCTTGATCGCGTTGCAGCGGAAATTGGTGGCTCGGCTTTAGGTTTGGATATTACTGCGGCTGATGCAGGTGAGAAAATTAAAGCGGCTGCTGCAAAGCAGGGCGGTTTGGATATTATTGTACATAACGCTGGTATTACACGTGACAAAACTTTGGCCAATATGAAGCCTGAGCTTTGGGATCTGGTAATTAACATTAACTTGTCAGCGGCTGAACGTATCAATGACTATCTATTGGCTAATGATGGCTTGAATGAAAATGGTCGAATTGTTTGCGTTTCTTCAATCAGTGGTATTGCAGGGAACTTGGGACAAACCAACTATGCTGCATCTAAAGCAGGCGTAATTGGTCTGGTGAAATTTACTGCGCCAACGTTGAAAAATGGTATTACTATCAATGCTGTTGCGCCAGGTTTTATTGAAACTCAGATGACCGCTGCGATCCCATTTGCGATTCGTGAAGCTGGTCGTCGTATGAACTCGATGAATCAAGGTGGTTTACCTGTTGATGTTGCGGAAACAATCGCATGGTACGCATCAACTGCATCAACTGGTCTAAACGGTAACGTTGTGCGTGTTTGTGGGCAAAGCTTACTCGGCGCATAATTTGCTGGTTTTTATGTGGTCGCTTTGAAAATAGAATAATATTCGCCCTCTCTTTATCATTAAGGAGAGGGTATCCTCATTGTAAATCTATAAAAATTGAATAAGGTCAACCATGAATACACGCCATTTTAGCCAACTTCCTAAACCGTATCTGGCTTATCCAAAAGTCATTCAAGGTCTGGTATTTAAAAAGCCAACGGGTCCAAAAGTTTTGCCACAGGTTGAATATGTGGTGGATTCATTTCAAGTCGATCAAAAACATTTGCAAGCTTATAATGAAGTTTGTGGCTTTAAAAATGATGGTTTTATTCCTGCGATTTATTTAGCGGTGCTTTCGCAGAGTCTACAGATGCATATGATGACCACAGAAGCTTTTCCATTTGCAGTGTTAGGTTTGGTTCATATTCGTAATCAAGTCAAACAAACACGTAAAATTGGAGTAGATGAACGTTTAACATTATCTTGTAAATTTGGCGAGTTAAAGCCGCATGATAAAGGCGTTCAGTTTGATTTCATTACGACTGCAAAAGTGGGTAATGAAGTGGTGATGCAAGGTTTAACCACTTACTTGTCTCGTCAAAAGACAGAGAAAAAGACTACTGAAAAAGCAAAAGAAAGCAGAATACCAGAGTATCAACTTCAACAAGTATGGGATATTGCAGAAAATACAGGTCGTCGTTATGCCAAAGTTTCAGGCGACTTTAACCTCATCCATATTCATGCGGTGACGGCAAAAGCCTTTGGATTTAAACAAGCGATTGCGCATGGAATGTGGAGTAAAGCAAAGGCTTTGGCCAATATCAACTTACCAGACGCTTATGAAGCAGATGTATGGTTTAAACTTCCAATGTATTTGCCATCAAAAGTTGAGTTTTTGACAGCAGAGCAGCCAAAGGAAACTGATTTTTTAATTCGCAATGAAAAGTCTAAAAAACCGCATGTTTCAGGGACGGTCAGCGCTTTGTAAATTTTAAAAGCCCGATCAATTCGGGCTTTTTATATAAAACTAGAAAAAATGAGGGAACAAGAATGAGCGCTTTAACAGAAATTTTATTTGCAGATAAGCAAAATTATCACGGTTCGATTGATCAGCGTTTTCACGATTTGGCAGAACAATTTAGCCGTTTGCAGGATGCGCGGACTGAACAAGGCGGAGCAGCTTTAGCCGTTTATTTTCACGGTCAAAAAGTGGTTGATATTTATACTGGAAAAAAGTCACAGACTGAACAATGGAATGATGAGACGCTTTCTGTTTGTTACTCAACTGGAAAAGGTGTATTAGCAACTTTGGCACATATTTTAGTCAGTGGGGGCTTGATAGAATATGACATTCCAATTGCACATTATTGGCCAGCGTTTGGGCAGAACAATAAAGAGCAGATCACACTCAGACATATATTGAGTCATCAAAGCGGTTTGTACGACATTCGCAATTTGATTGAGGATGCACGTGAGATGCTGAATTGGTCACATATGTTACAGGTGTTTGAACAAGCGACGCCACGTTTTGCTGTTAATCAAAGCAATGCTTATCAAGCATTAACATTTGGCTGGTTAGTAGGGGGCGCGCTTGAAAAAGCGACTGGACGCGGTTTATCCGATTTAATGCAAACTTATTTGGTTAAACCTTTACAATTAGACGGTGCATTTTTTGGTGTGCCGAGTTCAGAGTTGGATCGTGTTGCTAGATTAATTCCACAAAAAAGATCAACTGAACAAAAACCTCAAGACGCTCAAACAAAGAAAGTAAAAGCACATAAACCTTCTCTTGCCGATAAATTAGTCACATGGACTGGACAAAATCCACAAGACTTTCAGGATGCGATGATCCCAAAAGGAATGAAAAATTTTAGTTTCTTTAGTGATGAGGGACTGCAAGCGATTATACCGGCAGCCAATGGTGCTTTTACAGCAAATAGCCTAAGTAAGATCTATGCGATGCTTGCCAATGGTGGTCGATGGGAAGGTCACACCTTGATCCAGCCAGAGGTTTTTCAGCAACTGAGTACGATTCAAAGTTATGCAAGAGATAGAGTCATGCCGATTCCGATGAACTGGCGACTCGGTTATCATCGCGTTTTAACGATGGGCAAACGTGCCAAAAATGGCTTTGGACACATCGGTTATAATGGTTCGGGAGCATGGTGCGATCCAGATCGAAACTTAAGCTTTGCTTATACTCATAATTTTAAAATTGGTTCGATCACGGGGGATTATCGTTTATGGGGATTGACTCAAGAAATCTTGCGTTGTGCAGACCTGATATTAACAGGGCGTAAGGGCTGGTTTTAATTTAAATTTTCAGTTTTGCAGGAATGTGATAAGTGATCTGAATATATTTGGGTTGTTGTTTGATATGGCTGATGCTTCCCCCCAAACCTTCTACAAGTTTTCGGCTGGCAAAATTTTGTTCTGCTACAGGATAAACAAAATAATCAGCTTCAAAGTTTAAAACCGCCCAATCATAAATCGACTTCAAAGCTTCTTTGGCATAGCCCTTAGCGTGTTGATCTTCGCGTATCCATAAACCAAATTCAGGCGTTTGAGTATGGATACGGTGAATGCCAATTAAGCCAATAAACTTTTGAGAGCTTTTATCTGTTAGCACAAAATATTGATCTGTGCCTTGAGTTTGAGCATGTATCCAGCTTTTACCAATCGACTCAAATTCCGCAAAAGATTTTGCTGGCTCCCAAGACATAAATTGAGTCAAACTTGACGTAATGCATGGATAAATATCAGGACAATCCTGTAACTTAAAGGTTTCTATGTTAAGTCTAGGAGAACTAAGACTTGGAGTAGCAAGCATAGTGAAATTTATATATTTTTAGCGAACTTAATTATCATATATAAATAATAATCATTTGCAAATATAAAGTTAGATTGAATTCATTAATTCCATTTTAATCATGATTTCCACATGACGTTGAAACGATGGCTGATCTAAGCCTTGTAGACCAAGTTGATAAATTCCTTCTAAACCACACACAAAAGCAATGAGTCGCCATGCCACATCTTGTGCGGTTGTCGTTTCAAGCATTTTAAACTGCTTTTGTTGTATCCCATCTTGAATCAACTGCACCAATACATTGTGCCATCGTTGCATGGTGAGGTTATAGGCTTTTTTTATTTCGATATCTTGTTCTATCAAAATTTCAGCTTCATTCCAAAGTCGTAAATAAGGCTGAGTTTGCTCGATATTTTCACAACCCAATAGTAAAGAAATACGTTGAAGCCATGAATCTGTAAGTACCTGAGCTTCAAGTTCATTCAATTGATCCATCAATTCAATAAAAACTTGCGCTTTTAAGTGTGAGGCAGACTCAAAATGATGATGAACTTGACCTGTAGAAACCTTTGCTTGCGTTGCGATCGCCCGAACGGTCAATGCATTTAAACCTTCTTTTAATGCCAAAGTTTTAGCAGCAGCTAAAATCATGTCACGACGTTGTTCACGATTTAAATAGTTCATTCGCTTGGCTTTCAATATTTATCATCATCAAATTCAAGTTTAATAAAAGTTGGACGTTTGTTCAAGTTTGAGTATAATGATTTTAATTTGAACAAGTGTCCAACTTTAAATTGGGTGTTTTATGTACCGCAAGTGGATGATTCTTGCAATCATCGTTTTGATTTATTTGCCAGTCTCGATTGATGCCACCATTTTGCATGTCGCGATTCCGACCTTAAGCGCAACTTTGGCACTCAGTAATAACCAAATGCTCTGGGTCATGGATATTTATTCCTTGATTATGGCAGGTTTTATTCTGCCAATGGGAGCGTTGGGGGATCGTATTGGTTTTAAACGCCTAATGATCATAGGGGCGACGATCTTTGGTCTGGCATCTTTAATGGCGGCATTGGCTCAATCGGCTGATATGCTAATTTTGGCTCGCGCTTTACTTGGGTTAGGCGCTGCCATGATTCTTCCTGCCACATTATCAGGTGTCCGCAACAGTTTTCTAGATGAAAAACAACGCAATTATGCGCTAGGGATTTGGGGAACAGTTGGTGGCGGTGGAGCAGCTTTTGGTCCGCTACTGGGTGGTTTTATTTTGGAGCATTTTGATTGGGGCGCTGTGTTTTTAATAAATGTGCCCATCATTATCCTCGTACTCATTTTAACGGTTTGGATCGTACCAAAACAAAAAGTTGAATCTAAGCAGCCTTTAAATCTGTTACAGGCACTTATTTTAGTCAGTGCAATTTTAATGATCATTTATGCCGCTAAAACAGCGACGCATGAATTGAATTATTTCATTATTTTATTGTTTGTGATTGGACTCGGTGCTTTGATCCTCTTTGTTAAACAGCAGTTAAAATCAGCAAGTCCAATGATTGATTTTAGTTTGTTTAAGCATCCTGTGATTTCCACCAGCATGGTCATGGCAATTGTGGCGATGATCGCACTCGTCGGATTCGAGCTTTTGTTGTCTCAAGAACTTCAGTTTGTTTATAGTTATACACCGTTGCAGGCAGGCTTATTTATCTTACCTTTTATGATTGCGATTAGCTTGGGTGGGCCATTTACCAGTTTTTTAATGAATCGTTATGGACTTCGCCCAGTCGCCACTTTAGGGATGATGATGTGTGCCTTTAGTTTATGGGGTTTTGCGCTTACTAATTTTGATACACAACATTTGCAAACGTGGAGTCTCATGATTGTTATGGGCATCAGTGTTGAAATTGCATTGCTTTCATCAACTGCTGCGATTATGACTGCTGTGCCTCCACACAAAGCAACCGCAGCTGGGGCAATAGAGGGTATGGCATATGAACTCGGTGCCGGTTTAGGGATTACAATATTTGGTCTTTTACTTTCTTTTTTTTATACGCAATCTTTATTGATTCCACATGGTTTACCATCTGAGTTAGCTCAAACAGCAAGTCATTCAATTGCTGAAGCGATGCAAATTGCACAACAACTCGATGATAAAAGCTTAGTGCTCGCATTGACTCAGGCAGCATCAGATGCTTTTAGTCATTCACATGCGAAAGTGCTTGCGATTGCAGGAAGTTTATTTTTAATTTTATCTGGTTTTGTGTGGTGGGCATTGCCTTCTAAGCGAGTATGTGATGAGGAGAATAGCTATTAAAACAATTTGTTTATTTAATATTTGCTTGTTGATGTATTGTTGCTGAATTCATTCACTATCGGGCAAAAAAACAGTATCCTTATAAATACATTAAGGAGCATTCATGTATCAAGTACTGGCTAGAAAATACCGTCCTCTTAATTTTATTGAATTGGTCGGGCAAAATCATGTGTCACGTGCACTCACTAGTGCGCTTGAGCGTGGACGTTTGCATCATGCCTACTTGTTTACAGGTACGCGCGGCGTGGGTAAAACGACCATAGCGCGTATTCTGGCGAAATGTCTAAATTGTGAAACAGGCGTTACTTCTACCCCTTGTGAAGTTTGTGCAACTTGTCGCGCTGTCAATGAAGGTCGTTTTATTGATCTGATTGAGATTGATGCGGCATCACGTACCAAAGTTGAAGATACACGTGAGCTTTTGGACAATGTGCCTTATGCACCAACTCAGGGGCGTTTTAAGGTTTATTTGATTGACGAAGTGCATATGCTGTCTACGCACTCATTTAATGCCTTGCTTAAAACTCTGGAAGAGCCGCCAGAACATGTGAAGTTTTTATTTGCAACCACAGATCCGCAAAAGCTTCCAATTACGGTGATTTCTCGATGCCTACAATTCACCTTGCGTCCTTTAGCTGTAGATGAAATTACCGAACATCTGACGACTATTTTAGACAAAGAACAGATCAGTGCAGACAAAGATGCGATTTGGCAGATTGCAGAATCTGCGCAAGGGTCTTTGCGTGATGCTTTATCTTTAACAGATCAGGCGATTGCTTACGGGCAAGGTGAAGTCCATCATCAAGATGTTAAGGAAATGTTGGGGCTGATTGATCGAACCATTATCTATGATCTGATCATTGCGATTCATCAAAATCAACAGGCGCGTGTCAGCCAATTATTACTACAATTCCGCCAACAAGCGCTTGATGTATCACTGGTACTGGATCAGTTGATCTCCACCTTACATGAACTGGCCTTGTTGCAATATTTACCTGAGTTAAGCCTCAAATACAGTGAGGAAATCAATCAAAAGATTTTAGCATTGTCAAAAATGGTGTCGGCTCAGGATTTACAGCTTTACTATCAGATTGCCTGTAAAGGTCGAGCAGAATTACAACTCGCCGTGACTCAAGAACAAGGTTTCGAGATGTGTGTGCTACGTTTATTGGCATTTCGTCCTTTAGCAATCGATGAAGTTGTGCTTGAACAATCTCCAGGAATGTCATCTGAAACTGTACAACCTAGCTTTGAAGCAAATACATCGACATTCGCACATGATTTTTCCACTGATAACTTATCCGCACATGATTTGCCCAAAGATGATTTGACGGCTGTTTCGCATATTCAGCCAATATCCTCTAAATCTGATCAAGTTGAAGCCAGTTCAGTCCTAATTAATACTGAAAATTTTGAGGAAGAATCTCAAACCTTTGAAGAACCAGAGCAATTGATTGCCATGGATCATGAAGCGTTGGAGTCTTCTCCTGCACCTACAACTGACACACAAGAAAATATGGTGGTCTTTGATGCAAATTCAGATGAGTTGATTGGATTCGATACAGAAAAACCTGTACCAGCGATGTCAGTCGATGAGATGCAGGTTTTTCCTGTAGAAGAACTCTTAACTAAATCAGATATAGTCGATCCATCGCAGGATTCTTTTCTAGTTGAACCTATCGAACCTCTGGGCGAGGCAAAGCAAGATATGCTTTTGGTTCAAGATGGTATTGTTCCAACAGAGAATGTTTCATCAGATCGACCGGTATCTTCACTATCAGATAATATTGAAGACTCTAGTAAACCTCTAGAAAATCTATATGAAAGTGCCCAAAATCCTAGCATTTCAGCTACTGATGCTGCAGTGAATTTTGAATCCACTGCCCAGACCATACAGTTTGAAGAACATCAACCTGTTGCGTCGCGTCATGAAGATTTAATGCCACAAGAAATTCTTAAACTTTCTGCGGAAGTTCTTGATGGCGAATGGACGCTGGAAAAGTGGGAATATTGGTTTAGAAACAGCCAGCTTTCACCTGCTGTTCAGGAGTTGGCACAGCATGGTCTGATGTCAGGTCAAATAGACGGACTATGTACATTTACCATTCCGCAGCAATATGAAGGCATGCTTTCACAGCTTCAACATGCTTTGGAAACCGAGATTCGATCTTTATGGCCAAATACCCAGTTTACGGTGCAATATGCTGAAGTTTCAGGTATCACACCATTTGTAAAACAAGCGGAACGTAAACAAAAAGCCTTTCAACGAGCCGAACATTTGTTGAAAAAAGATTCTGTGGTCAAAAGTTTATTGGAAACATTTCAAGGTGAATTACAAAATATCCAGTTAAAACCATGATGAAGTAGTTTTTTTAAACGTATTTAATCTGATTCGCTTTTTAATACATAAGGTTGAAGTGCTATTCTGATTGTGTCTGGAACGGATGTTGTTTTGCGCGTTTCACGATCCACAAAAACATGGACAAAATGACCTTGAGCAGACGGTTCAACATGATGTTGTTTAAAAATGGCTAATTCATATCTTAAAGATGAATTTCCAATTTTCGCAATGGCTACGCCAACTTCAATAATATCTGGAAAAGACAGTTCTTGAAAAAAACTGCATGCAGAATCAACCACGAGACCAATGATGGGAGATTGGCGGATATCAAAACCCGCGTGTTGAATCAGTAATGAGTTCGCAGCAGTGTCAAAGTAACTATAATAAGTGACATTGTTGACATGACCATAAATATCATTATCTGCCCAGCGTGTCTGGATATTTAAAAAGAAATGAAATTGATCACGTGTTTTTATTACAGTTTTTATCGATTCTTTGTTCATGCGTAAATCGCCTCATAGATTCCAAGCGCAGCTTGTTCCGTCATTTCGCATGGATTATTTTGTAAAAGGCGAGTTTGTAGCATCGCATCTTTGGCAAGCGTCTCAAGACTTTGCCGTGGTACATTCAAATCTTGTAGCTTTAAAACCAGTCCACTTTGATCTAAGTGATTTTGCATATGATCAATAAAAAGATCACATAAACCATCGGAACAGCCATTACTATGTGGATCCAGCCATTGCATCAGTTCTGCATAGAGATGCTTGGCATGTGGTGCATTGAATTTGAGAACTTCGACTAAAACCAATGCATTGGTATGCCCATGCGAAAGATGAAAATGCCCACCTAATGGATAGGCTAAGGCATGAACTGCACCCACTGGTGCATTGGCAAAAGCTTGTCCCGCGAGCATTGATCCCAATAACATATTTTGTCGCGCCTCGAGATCCGTACCATCTTTGAGGACTTTAGGCAGATTATCATTGAGTAAGCGCAATGCATTTTTTGCCAACATATCCGCGTAGAAATTTTTCTTGATTTTGGAGGTATAGGCTTCTATGGCATGCACCATCGCATCTATCCCTGTCGCAGCAGTAATATGTGCAGGTAGGCCTTGAGTGAAATTTGCATCCAATATGGCAATATCAGCATATAAATGGGGGGAGACAATACCTGTTTTAGTGGTTTCACCTGTAGTGACGATAGAAATTGGGGTAACTTCGGAGCCAGTCCCAGCAGTGGTAGGCACTAGAATTAGTGGCAGTTTGGGGCCTTTGGCGTTATTCACGCCATACATCTCCGCGATAGTCTGTCTTTGTTCAGGATGTGCCAATAAGGCAATGATTTTAGCAACATCCATCGAACTACCACCACCAAAACCCAAAATCGCATCAACTTTTTCTTTTTTAGCAAACTCAGCGGCATCGAGCACGATATGTTCGGGCGGGTCAGCCTGAATGTTGGAATAAATTGAATAAGTAATATTTAGGCGTTCTAAAATCTCGATAATAGGTAAATGCAGCTGGTGTTGTACCATTCCTGCATCGGTAATGATAAGAAGTTTTCGATAGTGATTCTCGAGAATAATCTGTTTAAGTTCCTGTATTGAGCCAAGACCTGAAATAATGCGAGCTGCTGTCTGAAATTGAAATTGGCTCATGAGGTATTTCCTTATTTTTCATCATAAATCGAACATTTCTGTTCATTTCTTCTATAGGATTCTGCTTTTAAATAAATTAACATAAGACACCTGAAAATAAAGCACTTTCGAGGTTTATATGTCATCACACCCACCTTATAAGGTGCTTTGTGTCTGTTTGGGAAATATTTGTCGTTCTCCCACGGCAGAGATTGTTTTAAGACACTTTTGTGATACATATCAACTGAATGTCGTGGTGGATTCGGCAGGTACGAGTAATTATCATCCCAACAAAGCACCTGATTCTCGAAGTCAGCAGCATGCATTAAAACGGGGTTATGATTTGTCTTCTTTACGTGCTCGTCAGCTCAGGGTTCAAGATTTTTTGGAGTTTGATCTTATTCTAGCAATGGATCATGAGAATTTTGATGATATTCAACTACTTAAACAAAAAGCATTAAAACAATATAAGCCACATCAATTGCTGGCAACAGTTGCTTTAATGAGTGAGCATGATCCAGTTTACTTCGGTCAGGCATTGCCTGATCCTTATTATGGTGGAGCTGATGGTTTTGAGCGAGTGCTCGATCAATGTGAATCTAGTGCGCAGGCATGGTGCAAATCTTTAAACAGCAAGCTTTAAACAGCAAGTCATGACTAGCAATCAATAAAAATGAGTTTACCTGTGATCCAAATTCAACACGATGTACAGCTTCAACCTTTTAATACTTTAAATTTGCACTCAATCGCTTCACATTATGTAAAAATTGATTCAATCCAAAGCTTAATCGTGGCGTTAAACTATGCCGAACAACAGCAATTGAATGTTCTCATTCTGTCTGGTGGGAGCAATTTGTTATTGCCAGAGCATATTTATGCATTGGTATTGCATATCAATATTCAGGGTATCGAGCTGGTTGAAGATCACCCTAACCATGTAAAAGTCAAAGTTGGTGGAGGGCAGATTTGGCATGATTTTGTCTTGATGACTACAGAGAACGGCTGGTATGGACTACAAAATCTAGCACTCATTCCAGGTCTGGTTGGGGCTTCACCTGTACAAAATATTGGCGCTTATGGGGTCGAGGTCGGTGAGTTTATCGAGTCTGTACAAGTCTATGACCGATTTGAGAAAACGACACAAGATATTTTCGCTGAAGATTGCCAATTTGCTTATCGGGATAGTATTTTTAAACGTGACCCAAACCGTTACATTATCACTCATGTCACTTTTCGTTTATTGAAACAACCTCAACTTAAATTGAATTATGGTGATTTAAAAGCCGCAGTGGGAAGTGATGTCAGCCCTGAAAATTTACAGAAACAGGTGATTCAGATTCGTCAGAGTAAATTGCCCAATCCAAAGCAATATCCGAATGTCGGCAGTTTCTTTAAAAATCCTGTGATTGATCAAGCAGATTTTGATCAGTTACTTACAAAATTTCCGCAAATTTCACATTATCCTCAAGCCCAAGGCTGCGTTAAAATTGCGGCAGGCTGGCTGATTGATCAAGCAGGCTGGAAAGGTAAAAAGTTGGGTTCTGTTGGGATGTTTGAAAAGCAGGCATTGGTTTTAGTGAATTATGCCAATGCATCTTTAAGTGATGTTAGGCACACTTATCAGTCTGTTCAATATGATGTAAAACAGCGTTTTAATATCCAGCTTGAACCAGAGCCAGTGTTATTTGACTCAAATGGATTAATTCGATCCCATTCGGAAGTGTAGTTATGGTTAAAACGCATTGGGCGATTCGATTAGTACGTTTAGTTGCCATACTATTCGTATTCTTTGCTTGTCTAATGGTTTTTATTTATACGCCTTTTTACTCAAAATTGATTGTAAAAGCTTTAAATTATTTTGTGCCTGTCGAAGTCAATCAAGTCGCAGCAAAAAGTCAGCAACAGGCTGCATTAAGTGAACATGATAATCTTGAACCAGGATCAAACCTATGGATTGCACGTCAGGCTTATTTAAGCCTGATTGAAGAAGCGCTAAACTCAAAAGATCCAGAGTCTTTAAGCTTGCTACAAACTCGATATAAGCTTTTACAAGAGCGTATATTAGAACAGCAAAAACAAGAAGAAGCAGAAGATGAAGATCAGGAAAAGCCAGCCGTGCCATTGCTTAAAGCTTCTGTTTCAGAACCAGAAGCTGCTGCAAGTGAGGTACACGTCGATGAGCCTGCAAATCCATTGATTGAACTTAATAGCTCTGAAAATAAAGCATTAATGCAGCAGTATGTTGAATTTCTTAAAAAACATCCTGTTTCAGTTGAGCATGAAAAAACGATTGATCAACAAACTTCACAGGATGTTGCTTACGTTCAGCAAAATCAGAATGATGAAAAGCCCGCAAATCATAATAAGCCTTATGCCATTGTGGTTTTAGGTGGTGGTTTGACGCTGGATGAAAACAAAAAGGATATCGTTGTTAATCCTTATACACGGTTAAGACTGGAAAAAACGCTGGAATTACACCAACAAAATCATTTACCTATTGTATTGAGCGGTGTAGAAGCACCCTATATGCAAAAATGGCTGAAACAACGGGGTGTAGATGCAAAACTTCTTGAAAATAGAAGTATGAATACCTGTGAAAACACACGCTTTAGTTCTTTATTACTACAAAAAAAAGGGGGAGCGCCAACAGTCATGTTGGTCACAGATATTTATCATATGCCAAGAACAAGACGTTTATTTGCTTTAAATGGAATTGAAACTATTCCTGTTGAAGCACCTATGCCGACACAATTGACAAAATGGCAACCAAGTCAACAAAATTATGATCATAGTCGTCGAGCCAATTATGAGCTATTGGCGACTATACGTGATGTACTTTTTGGCTCTAGCGGATGTCGGGAGGTACCTTAAATGCCAGAAATTCCTTTTTTAAATCCAACTGCGCTTCAGCAACTGGATTTACCTGTTCCAAGTCGTGATTTAACTCCGCATGTACTTGAACCTTTAAATCTAAATCATGCCTTTGAGCCATCAAAAGATCTTTTAGCTTATCGTAAACTCTATGGTCTTGATTTGCTTGATTGTGAACAATGGCAAGGCTATATCCAAATGCCATTGTTCAAACTGCATGTACAGGTATTTAAGCCACATCGTAAACCATTAGGTACAGTATGTTTATTGCATGGTTATCTGGAACATAGCGGGATCTATCAACCGATTATCCGTGAAATTCTGGAACAGGGTTTTAGTGTATTGACTTATGATTTGCCGGGTCATGGTCTAAGTGATGGTTCACCTGCCAATATTCAAAATTTTGATCATTATCAACAAGTCTTAAAAGCAGTTCACCAATACGTTAAACATGCCAATCAACTTCCAAAACCGTGGTTGGGTATTGGGCAGAGTACGGGTGGCGCGATCTGGATGCATCATTTACTTGAATATGCAGAAAAACGCCAAGATCCGATTGTAGATCGGGTGTTATTATTATCACCATTGATTCGACCTGCAAAAACCGCATGGTGGCACAATTCAGTGGGCTTGGGCATTATTAAACGGATTAAACGCCAAGTTCCGCGTCATTTTAGACGCAATAATCACAATCCAGAATTTCTGCGTTTTATTCGGCTTAAAGATCCACTTCAACCGCGTATGATGGGAATGGACTGGATTTTAGCCATGTCTAAATGGATGCTGGAAATGGAGCAACGTCCGCCATGTCGTATTCCAGTCTGGTTGGCGCAAGGCGCATTGGATCAAACGGTCGACTGGCGATATAACATTGAGTTTATTCGACGTAAATTTCGCTTACAAACCTTGCTAATGCTTGAAGAAGGTTCTCATCAGTTAATCAATGAACGCGCTGATATTCGTGCTGCTTTAACGGGGCTGATTCCTGCATTCTTACATGCACGACCGAAGCATTATTACTATTGATGAACTGTATTCGTGATGACTAGCAATGTTAAACAAGCTTTCAAATTTATTTAAATCCGGCAAGCCATCGGCTGAACAGCAATATATGCAACAGCATCAAATTCAGTTCGATGCAGTACAGGGCTATATAGTGGATGGGATTGTTATGAATGATTTATCGGAACGACTGGAATATTTTTCAAATCGAAAGTTATCCAGTTTTAATGATTTGGAACAGCTTTATTTAAGATCGATGCTGATTAATGAAAAAATTGATCTGGAAATGGCAACAGGACGTTATATCCAGCGTTTGGGAAATAATCACGAGAATTTACAACAATTCAAAAGCCTGATCGAAAAGCTCAATCAATATTACCGTGAGTTTAAACGAGACAAATAATTCCTTCAAAGCTTGCGCAAACAACAACATAAATCAAGTTTGGTCGTGGTGCATCATGTTAATATAGGTGCTATGTCTTTTATCCAAACACATTCAATGTTCCAACAAGAAATCTCTCAGCTCAAATTACAGCAATTAAAAGCAGGCGAAAAACGCTGGATCGGATCAATATTAGGTTCATCTGGCGCATTACTATTTAAAGAAATGGCCGATCAATGTGCATCTCTATTGGTCATTGTAGCAAGAAATAATCAGCACTTGGCTCAACTGGAAAGTGAGCTTGAATTTTATGGGGTTAAACCCACAATTTTTCCTGACTGGGAAATTCTGCCTTATGATCGTCTTTCGCCTCATCAGGACATTGTTTCAGAACGCCTTGCGATTCTATCCAATATGCCGCAAAAAGGGGTCTTGCTGATCTCTGCTGCGACACTGGCTCAACGAGTTGCACCTGTTTCATGGATATTGGGAGAACATTTTGATATTCGTGTGGGACAAAAGTTTGATCTGGAAAAAGAAAAATTAAGACTGATTCAGGCGGGTTACCATTTGGTCGATACGGTTTATGATCATGGTGAGTTTGCCGTTCGTGGCAGCATCATGGATATTTTCGCGTCTGGACAAGAACAACCGATTCGTGTTGACTTATTCGATGATGAAATAGATACACTCAAATTTTTTGATCCAGAAACCCAGCGAACGACGGAGAGTCTGGATCAATTTACAGTATTACCTGCAAAAGAATTTCCATTAAAAGAAGGACGTTCAGTCTTTCGTGACCGTTACGCTGAAAGTTTTCCAACGGCAAATCCTAAGAAAAATCCGATCTATCAAGATGTATTAGATGGAATTTCATCGCCAGGTGTTGAGTTTTATTTCCCCTTATTTTTTGAAAAGGAAATTATGCAAACGCAGAGTGCGTTTACATCTTACTTACCAAAGAATTGCGTTGTCATTACTAATACCGATTTGGATGAATTCTTATCCCAATTTTGGAAAGATGTTCTACAGCGTTATGAAAGTCGTAGACATAATATTGATCAGCCACTTTTAGCTCCAGAAGAATTATTTCTCATGCCAAATCTGGTGCTTGAACGTCTTAATCAATTCCCCCGAATTTTAGCCAGTGCAGAAGCAACAGAACTACGTGTAGGCGCAATCAATCTTGATACCTTAGCTCCACCGAAACTACCTGTCGATGCCAAAAAAGAGCATCCTTTTGAAAGTGTCAAACAGTATATTGATGAGTCAAATCATCCCGTGCTTTTGGTCGCTGAAAGTGCTGGTCGTCGTGAAAGTTTAAAAGATTCATTGCGATCGAGTCTGGGTGAAATTCCAAATGTCGAAGGTTTTAGCGATTTTCTTAAACAGCAATATGCGATTGCGATTACCAACGCGCCCTTAGATCGAGGCTTAGTGATTCGAGATCAGCTTTCAGTGATTTCAGAAAATCAGCTTTATGAGCATCGTGTTGTACAACGCCGTCGTAAACGTCAACAAGAAGTTTCTGAAGAATTTCTGATCCGTAGCCTCACCGAACTCAGCATTGGCGCACCTGTGGTGCATATCGATCATGGGGTCGGACGATATGCAGGACTGATCACGCTGGCAATCGATGGGCAGGATCATGAGTTTTTGCAGCTTGATTATGCTGAGGGAGCTAAAGTTTATGTTCCCGTGACTAATTTGCATTTGATTAGTCGCTACAGTGGCGGTGATCCTGACCTTGCGCCATTACATAAGTTGGGAACAGATACATGGAGCAAAGCAAAACGAAAAGCTTTAGAGCAAATTCATGATGTAGCTGCGGAATTATTGCATATACAGGCGCGTCGTCAATCTAAACCGGGGTTTGCTTTTGAACTGGATCAAAGTTTGTATATGCAATTTGCCAGTGGTTTTGCTTATGAGGAAACGCTCGATCAGGCCAATGCCATTGAAGCGACTATACACGATATGCATTTGGCAAAACCAATGGATCGTTTGGTCTGCGGTGATGTCGGTTTTGGTAAAACTGAAGTGGCGATGCGAGCGGCTTTTGTGGCAGTGCAAAATAATAAACAGGTAGCGGTTTTAGTTCCAACAACACTTTTGGCGCAGCAACATTATGAATCTTTTAAAGATCGTTTTGCAGACTGGCCCGTACGCATCGAAGTTTTATCGCGTTTTGGTTCCAACAAAGCTCATCAAAAAAATATTGAAGATTTGATTGATGGCAAAGTCGATATTGTGATTGGAACACATAAATTACTTCAGGAAAATGTCCAGTTTAAAAATCTGGGCTTAATGATTGTCGATGAAGAACACCGTTTTGGTGTAAGAGATAAAGAGCGAATTAAAGCCTTACGTGCTGATGTCGATATGCTGACATTAACAGCAACACCGATTCCGCGTACCTTAAATATGGCATTTTCTGGAATGCGTGATTTATCGATTATTGCGACACCGCCAGCACGACGTTTGGCAGTAAAAACCTTTATGCAAGAACATACCGATGAGTCTGTCAAAGAAGCCATTTTGCGTGAATTACTACGGGGTGGTCAGGTCTATTTCTTACATAATGAAGTCGATACGATTGAGCGCACTGCCGAAAATATTCGATATCTAGTACCAGAAGCCCGTGTTGCAGTTGCGCATGGGCAGATGCGTGAACGTGAGCTCGAACAAGTGATGCAGCAGTTTTATCATAAAGAATTCAATGTATTGGTGTGTTCAACCATTATTGAAACAGGAATTGATGTCCCTAATGCCAATACCATTATCATTGAACGAGCGGATAAGCTTGGATTGGCGCAATTGCATCAATTACGTGGTCGAGTTGGGCGCTCACATCATCAGGCTTATGCCTATTTGCTGGTACCATCAATTAAACATTTGAAAGGTGATGCCGAAAAACGTCTGGATGCGATTCAACGCGCTTCAACACTAGGAGCGGGTTTTATGCTCGCCACCGAAGACTTGGAAATCCGTGGTGCGGGTGAATTACTGGGTGAACAGCAAAGTGGTTCTATGCAGGCAATTGGTTATAGCTTGTATATGGAAATGCTAGAAAAAGCTACCAAAGCCATTCAAAAGGGTAAAACACCGAATTTCGATGCGCCTTTATCGTTAACCGCAGAAATTAATTTACACATGCCAGCTTTAATTCCAGATGATTATCTTGGGGATGTACATCAGCGATTGTTATTTTACAAACGAATCAGTAATACCGATACACAGGAAAAGCTCGATAATATCCGCATGGAATTGATTGATCGTTTTGGGACATTGCCACAAGCAGTTAAACAGCTATTTAGTGTGCATCAGATTCGTCTTAAAGCCGAACATCTAGGTATAACCAAGATTGATATCAATGCAAACGGGGGCTATGTTGAATTTTCACCAGATACGCCTGTACAAGCGATCAGCATTATTCAACTGATGCAGAAAAATCCAACTTATTATCGGATGGAAGGTGGGCAGCGTTTAAAAATTACAGTGCAATTACAGGAATATGATAAACGTGTCCAATTTATTCAGGATTTACTTGCAAAACTTGTTAATGAGTTGCATTAAGACATGCAACTTTTGTTAAGCTAATGTGATGAAATGCTATCGATTTTCATCACATTTTTTAGTTTAACTTGAGGTTGGCTAAATCGATCAGCAAACCGCTGTAAAATTGGACTTTTATCGCTGAATTATTGAATAAAATCATTGTTATTTGTAAGTAAACAAGGTACTAATAATACTCACATCACAAGTGTTGTGATAGTATTAGCCATCATAATTCATGCGTCATTTATAAAGATATGTTTAGTTTGCATCCACAACTTGCTCAAGATACTTTTTTTGTAGGCGATTTCCCGCTTTCAACATGTCGTTTAATGAATGATATGCAATTTCCATGGTTGATTCTTATACCGCGTGTACCTGGAATTACAGAGCTTTATGAGTTAAGCCAAGCTGATCAGGAACAGTTCCTGCGTGAATCAAGCTGGTTATCTAGCCAATTAGCCCGTGTTTTCCGTGCAGATAAGATGAATGTTGCCGCACTAGGTAATATGGTGCCACAGTTGCATTTTCATCATGTGGTTCGTTATCAGAACGATGTCGCTTGGCCTAAACCAGTATGGGGAACACCTGCGGTACCGTATAGTAATGATGTACTTGCACATATGCGCCAGACTTTGATGTTAGCTTTACGCGGACAGGGTGATATGCCATTTGATTGGCGTATGGACTAAGTCTTTGTTAAACCGCATGAAAATGTGGTTTAAGTTAAAGATCGGAGGGTAGAGTGCCATTAGATAGGCTGGTTGATAGGGAACCGCGGCAGTTTGCATATTTTCATCGTTTGATGGGATATTTTATACTGTCACTGATTGTGGTAATTTATTCATTTACCTCACCAGACGCTAACTATCAACTCTTTATCCCTATTTTTCTGGTTTTGATTTTACTGATCAGTCCCAAATTAGATCGTTGGTTACAATATAAATTTAATCAGAATGTCGCCCGAAATGTTTTTTTTGTCATTGATGTCATTGCCGTTGCGGTTTCATTGGCAGGCGGACATTTAAGTCTGGTTTTAACTTTTACCTCTTTATTTGCCTTATTGTACACTGCAATTAATAGTAAAATTTCATTTATGGCGGCATCTTTGTCTGGCATGATTGGGATTACAATTTTTTATGCAAGTACTATTTTTATTTTTGGTTTTCAGGACTATTTCGAGCCAACGAGTCAGGAGCTGACCGTTATTAGTCTAATTTGCCTGATTACTTTTATTAATATTGGCAATTATTATCAGCATATTCGTATCGAAAAACTGACCCAGCTTCGTCAACATTACTATAATCAAATGACCCGTTACATGGCATTTTCCAACCAGCTGAGTCGTTATGCGCCTTTACAGCTTTGGCAATCGATTATGCGTGGTGAAGCGGAAGCTAAAATTGAATATAAACGTAAAAAACTCACGATTTTCTTTTCTGATATTCAGGGATTTACCGAACTTTCAGAGAGTTTGATTCCAGATGATTTAGCATTTCTACTGAATGACTATTTAAGTCACATGACTGAAATTGCCAAACAGTATGAAGCGACTGTCGATAAGTTTATGGGTGACGCGATTCTTATCTTTTTTGGTGATCCGACTTCTCAAGGGGTCGAGAAAGATGCGAAATCCTGTGTAGAAATGGCAATCGCCATGCGCCAGCAAATGAAATTATTGCGTGAGCGCTGGATCAAAATGGGCTATCCAGCATTGCACATTCGTATGGGAATCAGTACGGGATATTGTCACGTGGGAAACTATGGCGCGACCCATCGTATGGCCTATACCATTGTAGGACGTGATGCCAATCTTGCAGCACGGTTACAATATGCGGCAGAAATTGATGAAATTTTAATTTCTGATGATACTTATCAATTAGTTAAAAATGAATTCCTATGTGCACCTAAAGCGCCTATTTATTTAAAAGGTATTCAGGGTGCAGTCAAAACATGGCAAGTCATGGAAAAATACACGGGTAAAAAATCCGATAATCAACAATGGTTTGATTATGAATACAAAGGATTTCACTTGGTACTTAATCTTGAGGAAGTGCAAAATTTTGAATATCCAGAATTGGTAGAAGTGCTCGAAAAAATGATTCAGCGTATTCAGGTTCAGCAGAATCTCACTAACGCGCAAGGTGTTGCCAAGTTAAAACTCGAAGATGAAGTCAAATAAAAGCCACTCTTTTGAGTGGCTTTTCATTTTCTGAGTTATGAATTAATGATTTTCTGAAGCATGGTTGATGGTGTATTTTGGAATCTCAACTTCCAAATCTTCATCAACAATTTTAACCTGACAAGATAAACGTGAATCTGGTTCTAATCCCCAGGCACGATCAAGCAAGTCGGCTTCGACATCATTCATTTCATCTAAACTGTCAAAACCTTTACGCACAATCACATGGCAAGTCGTACAGGCGCATGACATATCACAGGCATGTTCAATTTTGATGCCATTATTGAGTAAGCTTTGGCAAAGGTTGGCATTTTCTTCAACTTCAAACTCAGCACCTTCTGGGCAAATTTGCGCATGGGGAAGAACTTTAATACGTGGCATATATTCACCTGTTTCTTAATTTGAGTCTGACCAGTCGTTCAGTTTGGTGCCTTTGAGTGCATGATCGATATGTCGATTCATGCGTAATGCTGCAAATTCATCGCTATAGACTTTAAGCGCTTGTACCGCCTGTTCAATGGCTTGAATATCATTGGCATTAAGTTGTATATATAAATGATCTTTGGCGACATTTAATGCAGTCAACTGCTGTTCAGACAATAGCGTAGCATCGACTTTCAAGGCTTGCTCAAGTGCTTCAAGTTCACGTTGAGCTTCAACTTTGGCTTCTTGTAAATGACGCAATAATTTGTCTTCTTCCGCATGTTGGAAGCCTTCGATCAATAGACGTTCGGTGTCTGTATCGGATAAGCCATAAGAAGGCTTGATATCAATCTCAGCTTTTACGCCAGAAGTTGTTTCTTGCGCAGAAACAGTTAATAACCCATCAGCATCGACTTGGAACGTTACTTCGATACGTGCTTGACCTGCGGTCATCGGTGGAATGCCATGCAACACAAAGCGGCCTAATGAACGGCAATGTTCAACCAGATCACGCTCACCTTGTACTACATGAATCAACATGGCGGTTTGACCATCTTGATAAGTCGTAAATTCCTGACGACGAGCAACAGGGATGGCAGTATTGCGTGAAATAAGTCGTTCAACTAAACCACCCATGGTTTCCAAGCCAAGAGAAAGCGGAGTGACATCAAGCAGTAACGAACCATCTTGTGAATTACCAATCAATTGATTGGCTGTGATGGCAGCACCGATAGCGACCACTTCATCTGGATTAATGGTACAAAGTGGTTCCTGACCAAATACATCACGCACTGCTTTTTGTACAGCATAGGAGCGCGTAGAACCACCGACTAATACTACATTTTGAATATCGTCCAGATTCAGTTTTGCATCACGTAAAACACGTTTACAAACACTGATTGTCTTATCTAGTGCGATTTGAATGATCGTTTCAAACGTAGCGCGATCGAGTGCTAAGGCATGATCGAGTGCTTTAAATTGAACCTGAGGTTCATCAGATAAAGCTTCTTTTGCTTTGCGAGCAGCAACAATAAACGCAGCATATTCTGCATCATCCAATACATCGATATTAAGCTGTTTTTTAGCCCATTTCACAATTAAGCGATCCAGATCATCACCACCCAAAGCGGTATGACCACCTGTCGCAAGCACTTCAAATACGCCTTGTGAAAAACGTAAGATCGAAACGTCAAAAGTACCACCACCCAAATCATAAATCACATAATTATGATCGGTTTGTAGGTTTGTATCCTGATCGAGGCCATAAGCAACCGCAGCCGCAGTCGGTTCATTTAAAAGTCTTAGAACATTGAGCCCTGCAAGTTGAGCTGCATCACGTGTCGCTTGGCGCTGCGCTTCATCAAAATAAGCAGGTACAGTAATCACTGCGCCATTGACAGGGTTTTTAAGGCTGGTTTCTGCACGATCTTTAAGCTGCTTAAGAATTTCTGCTGAAACTTCAACAGGTGTTTTACGACCTGCACGAGTTTCAAAAGCGGGCATTTCATTGTCTGCACCGATTAATGTGTAAGGATGCTGAAATTTAATATCTGCCTTGGAACGACCCATAAAACGTTTAACTGAAATAATCGTATTTTTAGGATCTGTGGTGATAAAGGACTTGGCATCATCACCATATTCTGTGGTTTTCTCAGCATAATGCACAATTGAAGGCAACAAGACGCGATCTTTGTCATCTGGTAGAACTTTTGCTTTGCCAGAGAGTACGGTGGCAACTAAAGAATGTGTTGTTCCAAGGTCAATCCCAATCGCAATACGATGTTGATGCGGGGCACTTGATTGACCTGGTTCAGCAATTTGCAAGAGTGCCATGAGTTAAATCCCTTGAAAATAAATCGGTACAACTAAATTAAAATTCATCATCTAAATCGAAGCTATCATCATCGAGCATTTGATCTTCAGCTTTATCGATATCATTGAGAACACGTTGGAAAAACCGCAGTTTACGAACAGTATCACGTGCTTCGCCCCAATCTTCATCTGCGTAATCAATTTTAAACTCACGAATCAGACCATCCACCCATTGGTTGACTTCAATTTTTAGAGTTTGAAGTTGTTCAGGATCACTGGCTTCTTCGAGTTGTTCACGAATTTCCAAAGCTGATTGCAAAAACTCAAAATCACTAATCGATTGATCCAGATGATAATCTTGCTTTTTAAGCGATAATAAATAAGCAGCGCGACTGTCCACTTGTGAAAGTGTTTTATAAGCCTGATTGATTTCACTGGATTTG
The DNA here is from genome assembly GCF_000581715.1 of Acinetobacter sp. 479375. Classification (NCBI taxonomy): domain Bacteria; kingdom Pseudomonadati; phylum Pseudomonadota; class Gammaproteobacteria; order Moraxellales; family Moraxellaceae; genus Acinetobacter; species Acinetobacter sp. 479375. The sequence continues at coordinate 444,003 of NZ_JEZN01000001.1, forward strand.
ATGAGTGCCTGATCTTTATCTTCCGCTTTATCGGGATGATATTGTTGCTGCAAGTTCAGGAAATTTGTTTTTAGCGCGGCTAAATCGATATCGAGTGCTACGGGTAAGTTAAACAACTCAAAATGATTCATGGGAGATGAATTCCGTAGTAAATAAATATATTAAAAACAGTGTAAAAACACTGCTTTTAATATGAAGTAAAAAGGGTAAGGGCTTTAAACTGTGAAGGATTCTCCACAACCACATTCGCCTTTTTTATTGGGGTTATTAAACTCAAAGCCTTCATTTAGACCATTTTTAACATAGTCCATTTCCATCCCGTCAAGATAAACAAGACTTTTGGGATCAACGAAAACTTTTACGCCATGCTGTTCAAACATCTGGTCATGCGTATCCATGTCATCGACAAATTCAAGCACATAAGCCAGACCTGAACAGCCTGAAGTTTTCACACCAACGCGAATGCCTTCACCTTTACCACGATTCAACAAATAATTGCGAATGTGAGTTGCCGCATTTTCAGTTAAATGAATCATGAAAACTCCGTCAAATTAAGGCAAGCAATTAAGCTTTGGTCTTTTTGTTGCGGTAATCGTCAATCGCAGCTTTGATTGCATCTTCTGCTAAAACCGAACAGTGAACTTTAACAGGCGGTAGAGCAAGCTCAGTTGCAATATCAATGTTCTTGATTGCTTGCGCTTGGTCTAGTGTTTTACCTTTAAGCCACTCTGTGACCAAAGAGCTCGATGCAATGGCTGAACCACAACCATAAGTCTTGAAACGCGCTTCTTCAATCACACCATCATCATTGACTTGAATTTGTAGGCGCATCACATCACCACATGCTGGTGCACCTACCATTCCTGTACCTACATTTTCAGCGTTTTTATCTAAAACACCAACATTACGCGGGTTTTCGTAATGATCAATAACCTTTTCACTATAAGCCATGTTGCTTCTCCAAACCTCGGGGTCAGCCTAATATTAAATATGAGGGCAAAAATATGTTTTTCAATCGACAGATCAATGGATTAGTGTTCAGCCCATTCAACTGTTGAAAGGTCGATACCTTCTTTATACATATCCCAAAGCGGAGAAAGTTCACGTAATTTCTCGACAGCAGCTTTGGTAATTTCAAGCACGTGATCAATATCAGCTTCAGTGGTATATTTACCAAAACTAAAACGAATTGAGCTGTGTGCCAGTTCATCAGATAGGCCTAAAGCACGTAAGACATAAGATGGCTCTAGAGTTGCAGATGTACATGCTGATCCAGAAGATACAGCCGCATCTTTAAGTGCCATCATCAATGATTCACCTTCAACAAAGTTAAAGCTGACATTAAGATAATTTGCAACGTTCTGAGTTGGATGACCATTCAAGAACACTTGTTCAAGATCCTGTAAGCCATTCCAGAGTTTGTCACGTAACTGACGAATACGAGTTTGTTCTGCTTGCATGGTTTTACCAGCAATTTCAAACGCTTCACCCATACCTACAATTTGATGAGTCGCTAAAGTACCCGAACGCATACCGCGTTCATGACCGCCACCGTGTATTTGTGCTTTTAAACGAACACGTGGGCTGCGACGCACATAAAGCGCACCAATACCTTTAGGGCCGTAAACTTTGTGACCAGAAAAACTCATCAAGTCAATTTTCATGGTAGAAAGATCAATTTCGACCTTACCAGCAGCTTGGGCCGCATCTACATGCAAGAAAGTTTTATTGGCACGTGTAAGCTCACCAATTGCGGTAACATCTGTCACAGTACCAATTTCATTGTTCACCATCATCAGTGACACTAAAATTGTATCTGGACGCAGTGCTTCTTTTACCATTTCAGGGGTAATGAGACCTGTACGTGGTTCTGGCTCAAGATAAGTAATCTCGAAACCTTGTTCTTCTAACTCACGGCAAGGATCTAAAATCGCTTTATGTTCAATTTTACTGGTAATGATATGTTTACCCTTTGAACCATAAAACTGAGCAATCCCTTTTAATGCCAAGTTATCAGATTCAGTCGCGCCTGATGTCCATACGATTTCACGAGGATCAGCTTTGATTAAATTTGCGACTTGTTCACGTGCATATTCAACTTTTTCTTCTGCTTGCCATCCATACGCATGAGAACGTGATGCAGGATTACCAAACGTACCATCAAAAGTCAGGCATTCCATCATGCGTTCTGCAACTTCTGGAAGTACAGGCGTTGTTGCAGCATAATCAAGATAAATCGGACGTTTCATTTCAAATACCTGTAGCCGATAGTAGGGCAGAATCATAATCTGCTGAGTTCTGACGCAGTGCGACGGTTTGTACATTGTCGCGATTGACGAGATCAGCAAGTGAGATTTTTGCAAGGTAATCGGCAATGTGGTGGGAGAGTTCTTGCCATAAATCGTGAGTCAAGCACATTGCACCATTTTGACAGTTGCCTTTATGGTCGCAACGCGTTGCATCTACAGTTTCATTTACGGCTTCGATAATTTCTAATATGGTAATTTCATTGGCTTTGCGAGCTAAATGATAACCACCATTCGCACCACGAACACTAGAAACTAATCCATGACGCTTTAGTTTGGCAAATAACTGCTCAAGATAAGCGACTGAAATGGATTGGCGGGCTGCAATTTCAGCGAGTGTGATCGTTTGTTCAGTTGGCTGCAAAGCTAGATCAAGAAGAGCAGTCACTGCGTAGCGACCGCGAGTTGTAAGGCGCATGATTCGGTACACATGTTTAGACTAGATAGGTTAATTTTAAGAATCCCGACTAAAATAGTCAAGTTTTTTTATAGTTATTAAAATGATTTGTTGAGCAGGAAAGATGTGTTGGTTAACCTGCCCATAAATTATACACTAATAAAGCAACTAAAACGACAGTAATTACGCCAAAACCGATATTGATAGAACGTTGACGTTGTTGAAGGCGACGGATACGGTTTTTATATTGTTTAAGCTCCACATGTAGACTGTTAATTTGAGAGCGTTGAGTATCAATTTTTTCAAGTAACGGCGCAATACGTTTTTTTGAAGCAATCGCCTGATGGGGCTCATGAGGTTGGCGTAGCCATTGTTTCCAATCCGCAAACAGCTTTGGCAAACTAAAGTATAAAAGTAAATCTTTAAACTGTTCTTTGAGTTCAGCATCGCCACCAATCCGCATAGTTTTGATACTGCGACGATTTCCAAAAATAAAAATTTTAATCAAATCTAATAGGGTACTACTGATCTCAAGATCGATATCTCGATCGGGTGCTTGTAAATCAAATAAGACGCCTTTGTCAGTAAACTGCACATAAAAATCAAAGTAAGGAATATAACTATTGATTCGCAATGAAATTTTTTTATCTACAAAAGGTTTAGACTGAAGGCGTATCACGCTATCATTTTTCAAAATAAACGAAAAAACGGTTTCAAGTACAATTAACAAAATGTTAAGCAACAAGTGAGACTGTTCTTTGCTTTGTTGCGACTCGCTCATACCCACATGGTCCTTAAACGCTATATAAAGTTCGAGATCCGATCTCAAATTGTAAAAATAAATAAAAAATAAAGTAATTGCCTTGCTTTGTAGAACACTTTAGCAAAAGGATCAAGTCTTTGGTTTGCTATTATGAATACATTTTATGGTTAAATGTAGCCATATGACGGTAAAGTGATCAGGAGTAACGAAATAATGGAAAAGGAAAGCATAGATCAGGGTACTGAACTTGAATCTGAGAAAACAAGAGGAAAAACCAGAGCTTCCCGTAAATCTGCGCTTGATTTTAGAAAATATACAAAGCAAATTTGGTTAGCAGGTCTTGGGGCTTTTTCACGTGCAGAAGAAGAAGGGAATAAATTATTTGACTCATTAGTCAAAGTTGGTGAAGAGCTTGAATCAAAAACAATAGATGCTGCGGATACGACTGTTAACAAAGTAGCAGAAAAAGCAAAAGAGTCAGTGACTGATACTAAAGATAAAGTTGAGCGGATCATTGATCAGAGTATTCACCATTCATTGAACAGAATTGGTTTGGTGACGGCAAAGGATTTACAGCACATTGAACAGCTATTATTACAACTGCATACTAAGATCGATATGTTGATTGAGGAAAATGAAAACTTAAAGTCAAAATTGAGTGAAAAATAAAAAAAAATAGCATTTAGGCGTTTTTATAGCAGAAATTCACGTTTATTTTTGATAAAACGCCTGATTCAGTATTGCCTTTTGCCCTAAAGCATTGCTATAAAGGCGTCATGGCCTTTTAAACTTACAGCCTTAGATTTTAAATAAACGAAATAAGAGGACGTTATCTTCATGAATAAATCAGAATTAATTGATGCGATTGCAGAAAAAGGGGGATTGTCTAAGACTGATGCTGGTAAAGCATTAGATGCGACTATCGCTTCAGTAACAGATGCACTTAAAGCGGGTGACACTGTTACTTTAGTGGGTTTTGGCACTTTCAGTGTTAAAGACCGTGCAGCTCGTACAGGACGTAATCCTAAAACTGGTGAAGAGTTACAGATCAAAGCGACTAAAGTACCTAGCTTTAAAGCAGGTAAAGGTCTTAAAGATTCTGTTGCTTAATTGCACGAGTTAAATTAACGCGCCTTTTGGGCGCGTTTTTTATTAAAAAGTGCAAAAGCAAGAGATTACGCATTCATTCAGCAAGCTTTTTCAGTTAAAATCTCTCCGAAATAAAATAGTGGAATACTTATGGAATCGTTTCGTACAATCATTAAGGGTTGGCTTGGCAAAGTGCTTCTAGTCTTGTTTTTGACGCCTTTAGCGCTTGTAGGTATTGAAGGGTATTTTGGTAGTCATAATAAGGCAGATGTTGCAAAAAGTGTAAACGGTCAGGATATTCCTAAAAAAGACGTTGAGAACTTAACAAAAACTTATAAAGATCAATATTTATCGATGGTTCATGGTGATGAAACTTTACTGAACCAACCATTTATCGAGCAAACTGCTTTAGATACGCTAGTTGCTCGTACAGTTCTTTTACAGCAGGCTGAAAAACTGGGAATTTCTCTCAGTGATGGTCAAATTGAGAAAATGTTGGCGCAACAACCAAGCTTTCAAGAAAATGGAAAGTTTTCTCAGACTTTATATGAAAATTATTTACGTTCAGTTGGAATGACCAGTCAGGCGCTCATTACCAGCCTGCGTCAAGACCATGCGCTTAAAATGCTGACTTCGAGTATTAATGGGACTGCATTGGTTAGTAAGGCTGACATCAATCAGATTGCGACTTTACAAACTGAACAGCGCACCTTACATTTGGCGAGCATTAAATTAGATGATTATAAAAAAGATATTACCGTGAGTAATCAGGAAATATCTGATTATTATAACAAACACCAAAACAGCTTTAAGCAAGTTGCTAGCGTAGATGTTGATTATGTGGTTTTGTCTCCTGTGCAAGTGGTAACCAATGCTCCAGTAACAGATGCAGAATTGCAGCAAGCTTATAAAGCTTTTGTGGAAAAACAGCAAAAAGATGCAAAGCGTGATGTTAAGCATATTTTGATTACCACTGATGCGCGTTCGGATGCAGAAGCTCAAAAGCTTGCCAACGATGTTTATGCAAAAATTAGTGCAGGTACTTTATCTTTTGCTGATGCTGCTCAACAATATTCAGATGATACCAGTTCTAAAAATGAAGGTGGTTTACTGGCAGCATATCAACCAGGCGTGTTTTCGGCTGAATTTGATCAAGCTGTGAATTCATTAGGTAATGGCCAAATTTCTAAGCCAGTCAAAACACAATATGGCTATCATATTATCGAAGCAAATACTGCTGCTGCGACAATTGCTTCATTTGAATCTGAAAAGGCACGTTTAACTGCTGAAGTTCAGAAATCTAAAACAGCAAATGCATATTCAGATGCAGTGAATCGCCTAAATGAAATGGTGGTGAGTAGTGATGATCTGACCGCAATCACTCAGGAAGTCAAAGCAACGCATGTTGAATCTGTGAAAGGTGTAACTTTGGCTACTGGTCATCCTGTATTAAGTGATTCAAATGTTAAGACACGTATTTTTAACGATGATGTTAAAAATGGTGATCGCAATGCTTCGAGCAATATTCAGCTTCCCAATGGCGATACAGTTTGGGTAAAAGTTCGCGATTATCACGCAGCTGGTATTAAACCACTTGCACAAGCAACTGCTGATGTAAAAGCGAAATTGATTGAAGATAAAGCATATCAGGCTGCTAAAGCTAAAATTGCGAAGTCTTTAGATGCATTTAAAACACAACCAGCAGCACAAGTTGTTGCAGCAAGTGCTATTCATTTTGAAGATGCAGGTACGTTTACACGTTCACAAGGTTTAAAACGTGAAATTGAACGTGCGGCATTTAGTGTTACAACGCCTAAAGATGGGTTTTGGTCTGTTACGACAGCGAAGCTTCCAGATGAGTTAGTAGTGGTTGGTGTTTCAAATGTCAATTCAACCACTGCAAATGCATTGACACCAGAGCAGTTGAGTGAGTTAAGTAAGCTTTATCAGCAGTTCCGTGGTCAACAAGAATTGGATGATTATACGCAGTACTTAAAGTCCAAAGCTAAGATCAAGTAAGTTATAAGAAAACCGCTTCGGCGGTTTTTTTCTTGATGTCATAAAGTTCCAAAGGGATATAAATCAGTGCTACGCCTTCCAATCACAACCAAGCTCGGTGGTTTTTACTTTTGCTACTATGCGATCGTGGGAACATTCATGCCGTATTGGAGTTTGTATCTGGAGGATCAAGGATTTAATTATCAAGAAATTGGTATTTTATCTTCAATTGCAATTATTACTCGCTTTTTTGCACCCTTTATCTGGGGGTGGATTGCAGATAAATCTGGCAAAAGAATGCGATTAGTGCGCATTGCAACATGGATGGAGTCTTGTATTTGGTTCGCAATTTATGATTCCCAATACTTTTCAGTCAATAGCCTTATTAATGTTGATTTTCAGTTTTTTTCAAAATGCAATTTTAGCTCAGTTCGAAGGTGTGACCTTATTTTGGCTTGGGGAGCAACGTAGCAAATTATATGGCAAAATTCGTAAATGGGGTTCTGTTGGATTTATCGTCGGTGTGTTTAGTATTGGTGCATTATTAGAAATCATTCCAATTGCCATGCTGCCAGTTCTGCTATTGAGCGTTGCTTTTTTAGCATTTATTTGGTCATTTACGATTCTGGAGCCAGACTCAGCGCCGCGCTCTCAAACAACGCTTGAACCCTTACTTCCTATTTTAAAACGGCCATATGTCTTTGCGTTTTTTGCTATTGAATTTATTTTATTATTTTCACATGCACCATTTTATAGTTTTTATAGTAACTATTTAAAAGAAGCCGATTTTACAACGACAGAAATAGGTTTCTTATGGGCGGTTGGTGTCATTGCTGAAATTATCATGTTTGCTTACGCCCATTTGTTTTTATCGCGTTATTCGTTAAAAAAATTGGTCAGTTTATGTCTGATAATGACGAGTATTCGTTGGATGGTCGCAGGACTATTTTCAAACAGTTTTATTGCTCAATTTGCTGCACAGACGATTCACGCGTTTAGTTTTGGATTATTTCATCTAATCGCCATGCGAATGATTTTCCAAAATTTTTCCGCAGGGCAACAAGGACGTGGTCAGGCTTTATATAGCACGATGTGGGGCTTGGGAGTTGCTTTTGGAAGTATCTTGGCAGGGCATTATTGGAAAATTTATGGCGGTTCTATTATTTTTATAACTGCATCTGGAATAGTTCTATTCGGATTATTATGGGTTAAATGGTTGCCCAGTCAGTTTGAGCAACCTATTTCGATGCGTAACTAAACCACAATATCTTGATATTTTTTTGACCAAGGCTGCGCTTGTTCTAATTGTCCTGCAAGTTGGAAAAGAAGATCTTCACGAGCAAAAGGGGCAATAAACTGCGAACCTAGTGGAAGATGGTCTTTATTCCAATACAAGGGAACTGACATCGCGGGTAATCCTGTAATATTAGCCAACTGGGTAAAGGGAACCCACTTCAGGTTTTCACGGATGATCTGTTCGACCAGTTTGCCTTTTGCTAAATAGTGTGCCTGACCTATTTTAAGTAACGCTTTGATCACAGGTTGTTGCCATTTGGGTGTGGCGAGCTCACCATTTTTAGGTGCAACTGAAGCGGTAGCAGGAGTTAAATATAAATCATATTGATCAAAAAATTGATTCATTTGGGTGACATAAATACCCCAGTTATTTAGATTATGAATATACTCATGTGCTGTGGTTTTTGCACCAAAGGCAGCAAGAGCAAGTGAATCAAGCTCAAATTCATCGTCGGTCGCACCTGACATTTGTTTGATTTGATGCAACATATATGAAAATTGACTGAACCATGTGGTGATAAAATCTTTAGCAAGCGACATGCCATCAATTTTAGGGGTATCTTCAACCACAATATGCCCCAATGATTCCAAAAGTTCGGCAGTATGTTTGACCGCTGCCACAGCATCTTTAGATACTTTTGTACCAATGGGTGATTGTGTATTAAATGCAATTTTTAACTGTTGAGGAGGACGTATTAAGTTCTCTAAGAAAGGACGTTCTGGTTTCTCAATTTTAAACAATGAACTGTTTTCAAAGCCATGTGTCGCATCGAGCATGGCTGCACTGTCGCGTACAGATTTAGTCAGTACATGCTGAATTACAGCACCATGCATGCCTTCACTCATTTGTGGTCCCCATGGTGTACGCCCGCGACTTGGTTTTAAACCAAATAGTCCACAATAAGATGCCGGAATACGAATAGAGCCTCCACCATCGCCAGCGCCTGCCATCGGCACGATTCCTGCTGCCACTGCGGATGCAGAACCTCCAGACGAACCGCCACTGTTATGCTTTAGATGCCATGGATTTGAACAACTTCCCCAAGCATCGGGTTCAGTAATTCCCTTAATTCCGAACTCAGGTGTATTGGTACGACCAAAAGTTACGATTCCTGCTTTTTCCCAGCGATTTACAATTTCAGCATTAGTATCGGGGGTATACTGACGACTTTTTAAAGCATTACAACCGTATGAGGTAGGAATACCTGCATATTCCTGAAATAAATCTTTCACTAAAAATGGAACACCAGCAAATGCACCAGTCAGTTGCTGTTTGGCTCTGTTTTTTGCATATTCATGCATTGGAATAATAATAGCATTCAGTTTTGGATTGACCTGATCTGAGCGTTGTAGCGCAAGTTCGAGTAATTCTATTGGTTGAACTTCTTTTTTTTCGATCAGTTGTGCAAGTCCTAATCCATCATAATGAATATATTCGTTCAGTTTCATATGTCCCTTTTGTGTATCTTGTATTTTATTGAATTAGGTTTTAAATCAATTACGTAACTTATTCAAGTATGGTGATGGTTTCCGATTTGAGTTGCACGATCTGCATATAAAAATATTGTTTTTATATCGTTATGATCGAATGTAATTTTCAAAAAGTATGATAAGTTAAGTCCATGCGTTTAGTTATCAATAAATCTATGAAAAATATTTATATTGTTGGATTATTAAGTCTTTGCTGTTCATTTGCTATGGCAGATGAAGCAGAGCAAAAACAAGTGGAAACAGAAGCTCAGGCGATGGATTTAAATGCCAACACCATTCAAATCGAAACTCGTCCAGAAATTATGGGTTTATGGGGAATGGAAATTCCGACCAATAAAAAATGTGTGGAATATTATAATTTCCGTAATGCCAATGAAGTTGTAGTCAAGAGTGGCAAAGAGTGGTCATACGGTGTTTATGATTATCAGCCATCTCAGGATATGAAAGAAAAACTTCCTGCGCTCATTATGCAGATCAAATATGACAATAACGAAGTCGATTGTTCAGGTCAGCAAGAAGACCAATCAGGCGAAGTTTCACAATATTTCGTTCAGTGGAAATCACCAAACACGATTAATTTTTGTGCAGGTGAAAATGGGCAGCAATGCTTTGCAACCCTAAGACGTGTTTTGCCTTAGTCCATTGAAATAATAATTGTATTGATACGATTTAAAAAACCTCTTATCGAAATAAGAGGTTTTTTAAATATTAAGCTTTTTCAGTGGGTGCTGCTTCTAATTGTTTGAGCAAATGTTTTTCAAGATAGTGAATATCCATAGCCTGAGTGCAGAATTTTTTATCTTGTAAAATAAGGTCTTTATGCAAAGGAATATTGGTTTTCACTCCAGTGAGAATAATCTCATCCAATGCTTGACGCATACGAGCCAATGAGGTCTCGCGATCTTTACCGTGAGCGATCAATTTAGCAATCATAGAATCGTAGTAAGGCGGAATGCTATAGCCCGGATAGATGTGTGAATCCAGACGAATACCCGCACCACCTGGCGCATAGAAATGCTCAATTTTTCCCGGTGAAGGTAGGAATGTGGTTGGATCTTCAGCATTGATACGGCATTCAATCGCATGACCGCGTACTTCCACATCAGACTGTTCAATTTCAAGCCCTAGACCCGCAGCAACACGAAGCTGCTGTTCAATGATGTCGATTCCAGTCACCATTTCAGTGACAGGATGCTCCACCTGAACACGGGTATTCATTTCAATAAAGAAGAATTCACCATCTTCAAATAGAAACTCAAATGTTCCTGCGCCGCGATACTGCATGAGCTTACACGCATTGACACATGCTTCTAAAATATCAGCACGTGCTTGCTCTGGTAAGTTCGGTGCTGGTGCTTCTTCTAAAACTTTTTGATGACGACGTTGTAATGAGCAATCACGATCATACAAATGAATCGCATGACCATTACCATCACCCAAAACCTGTACTTCAACGTGACGTGGTTTTTGCAGGAAACGTTCCATATAAACGGTATCATCACCAAACCACATTTCAGCATCGCGTTGTGCCGCTTGAACAGATTCAAGTAGAGTATCGACACGCTCAACAATGCGCATCCCACGACCACCACCACCAGAAGCCGCTTTGACAATTAACGGAAAACCAATTTCTTTGGCCTCAGCCAGTGCATTGTGAATGGTTACCGCATGGTCACAACCCGGAACAGTTGGAACACCTGCTTTTTTCATAGCAACAATAGCAGAGACTTTATTGCCCATTAAGCGGATATGTTCAGGGCGTGGGCCAATAAAGATGAAACCTGAGGTTTCTACAATTTCGGCAAATTCCGCATTTTCTGAGAGAAAGCCATAACCGGGATGGATGGCATCTGCACCTGTAATTTCTGCTGCTGTAATAATTGCAGGAATATTTAAATAGCTATCACTACTTGCACCCGGGCCAATACATACAGCTTCATCAACGAAACGTAAATGCATTAAATCTTTGTCGGCATCAGAATAAATACCAACAGTTTTAATGCCTAATGTTTTACAAGCACGGGTAATTCGTAATGCGATTTCACCACGGTTTGCAATTAATACTTTTTGCAACATACATGCCCCCGTGGATTACGCGCGGTAGCGGAATAATGGTTGACCAAACTGAATCACGTCACCGTTTTTCACTAGAATCTCTTCAACAACACCGCTTTGAGTTGCCTCAATTGGGTTCATGATTTTCATCGCTTCAATAATACCCAACGTTTCACCCGCAGAAACAGTTTGACCGACTTTCACAAACGGCGCTTCACCTGGACTTGGTGCTGCATAAAATACGCCGACCATTGGTGATGTTTCGACAGCACCGCGTGGTGTTTTAGCAGCAGGTGCTGAAGAAGGCACAGCAACGGGAGCGGCTACTGGCGCAGTGGTATATACAGGTGTTGGGCGGGTAAGAGAGATAGATTGATCACCTTCTTTAACCTCAATCGCTTGTAAGTCAGATTCAATCATCAAGTCGATGAGTTTCTTAATTTTGCGAATATCCATAGGTGAGTATTCCTAAATCATGGTGAATTAATGGGAAGATTGTAGTTTTTCGATGGCTGTGTTGAGGGCATAGGAATATCCTTTTGCACCCAAACCACAAATCACGCCAACGGCTTTATCAGATAAATAAGAATGATGGCGAAAGGCTTCGCGCGCATGTACATTCGATAAATGCACTTCGATAAAAGGTATGGCAACGCCAAGTAAGGCATCGCGAAGCGCAACTGAAGTATGAGTAAGCGCAGCAGGGTTAATGACAATAAATTTAACGCCTTCGGTCTGAGCTTGATGAATGCGATCTACAATCGCACCTTCCCAGTTGCTTTGGAATGTTTCTAATTGAATACTGGAGTTTTGGGCTTGGCTAATCAACTGTTGATTGATATCTTGAAGAGTAAGATCACCATAAACTTCTGGTTCGCGTTTTCCTAACAGATTCAAATTCGGTCCATGAATCACCAAAATGGTTGAACTCATTCTGCTTGCTCCAATTCATAAAATGCAAATAAGCTTTGCAAGATGTCTGCAAAGTTTGCTCATTATGGCATATATTTCTACATATTTTTTATAATTTGTTTTAATTGAAGCAGAAAGCATTTGCCAAAACTCAGCGCCTATATTGCAAACTTTGCTGAAAATTGGCAATGTTAAAAAATGACAAATTTTATCGTTTTTTCATCGCATACTATTTTAAACCGAATTGACGAAAACAGTTCATTTATTTTGTGTAACTGCCATGTGCGAATCATCAATACAAAGTAATTCATTCCATCGAGTCAGATAATGAGGTGAGCAATATAGTTGCTTCATTTTCCATTGTGACTGGCAGGAATGATAACCCACTTGCAAACTTTCATTGCCAAATCGGTTTTTGATCGAACTTAGAACCAACATCAGGTTTTGACGCTCATGAATTTGTTCAAGAGGTTGCCAAAGGTCATCAATATGTTGCTGGCGAGGATATAAGCCACAGAACATTACACCAATTTTGATATATTTTTTATTTTTATCAAATAAAACATCAAGTTGCTGTAAAGAAAACTTTGTTAAAATTAATAGATCATCTGTCGCATATTCCAGACCGACAGCATGTACATGCGCTTTTTTATAGGGCTTGGCTTCGATTTTTTCATACAAGAAAACTTGAATACAATGACATAGCTGTTGTTGTGACATGAGTCGCCGATGTGCACGATTTAAATGAAAAATCAAAGCCTGTTTAATTTGATTTAAATCGTTTAGAGCTTTTGAAAAACTTCGGGATGCCAGAATACGTTTACTTGGAATTTTGGGGTCGTCAAGTGAGATACAGGATTGGCCTTTTAGCTCACGGATTGTACGCGCAATAATCACTGAAAACTCTTTAGTAAGATAGTGTTCATTGGCAAAAGTTAAGTCATAACAACTATAAATATTGTAGGCTTGTAAACGTTTGCTGATTTGATGACCAATTCCCCAGACTTCTCTGGCAGGGGTGTTGATCATTAAATCTTCCAAAATCAATGGGTCTAATTGTTCTAAATAGCAAACGCCTTTGAAACTGGAAATTTTCTTGGCAAAATGATTGGCGAGTTTTGCTTGTGTCTTACTGTGACCGATGCCTATTGAGCAGGGTAATCCTAAACATTGTTCAAGTTTTTTAACAAGCTGTTGGCAGTAATCCTTGATATCAAATAAATCAACATAAGCAGTCAGATGAATGAAACACTCATCGATAGAGTAGGCTTCTGTATCCTCTGCATGGAAGAATTCTTGAATCGTTAAAAAAAAGCGCCGAGACATTTCTGCATATAACGTATAGTTGCTAGAAAATACCTGTACGCCTTGATACTGGGGAAGATCTTTAATTTGATGCCACGGCACAGCCATTTTTATCCCAAGTGCTTTTGCTTCATTGCTTCTTGAAACGACACAGCCGTCGTTATTGGACAATACCACAACAGGCTGAGTACTGAATTTAGGTTGAAATAATCGCTCGCAACTGACATAACAGTTATTAATGTCAATCAGGGCATAATATTGTCGCTGAAAATTCATCATGATTATTTTAGCTTTTTAAGGATACAGGTAATGATGCCCCAAACTTTTACCTGTTCATTTTCACGAGGATAGATATCTGGAAACTCGGGATTTTCGGCTTTTAACCAAAAATCATGAGGATTATTGCCATTGCGCATATAACGTTTCACTGTAAAGTCGTTATTGACCAATGCCAGAACAATATCTCCGTGTTCTGCCTCTATACTTCTGTCGATAATAATTTGATCGCCAATATCAATACCCGCATCACGCATAGACAGTGAATTAACTTTTAATATAAAAGTAAATAAAGGATTTTTAATCAGGTATTGATTTAGATCTAAAGTCTTTTCAATATCATCCTGCGCGGGCGATGGAAATCCAGCAGCAACCGATTCAAGTGGAAAAGGGATTTGAACCGAGCTTTTTGCTACCAGTTTTTGTAGATTGTAAATGGGCTCAATATCATCTGGATGACGAGGTTTTAGCCATGCTTTGACAGCATTGACTTTGGATTCAGGCACTCGCATAACCACTGTTTTTTCCTGATATTGGGCTTTTCGACCAGCATTTTCACGCTTACCACCGTGCTTTTTAGCTGTCTTGAATGGGATTTCATTCATTGTGATTTAGTTGGGTTTGAATTTGTAACTTAATCAAGATAGCAAAAAAAATAGCATCGGGCTAATTGATAAAAAGAATAAAAAATCCAAGCTAAAATAATAATCCAACTTAAGCTGAGTCTTGTGAGTCGGCTTTTAGAATCATTTTAGACAAGAGTGTGAGTCAAGCTCATAATTGGAACGGGGAAAGGGGAACGGTATGGGCTATGCTTTATCGAAAGAGATAACCCACACAAAATAAGCTTAGTTTTTGATTTGTTCTTGAATGATTGGCCATAAACTTTGATGAGATTTTTTAAACATCAACATATGCCCAATAGTTTGAAAACCAAGTTGTTTTGGTTCTAGCTTAATCATCTCAGTCTTGGCATTTGGATATAAACTTAATAAATCTTTCACATTAATTTCTGTTGCAATCTCATCATCGGTTGCCCAAATTGAAGTCACTGGACATGCAATTTGATGATGAAAGTCATGATGTACGGTTTTTCCTATCGCATTTTTGACATAGCCTGCTTGGCTACAAAATTCACGCCATTGTTTGGCGACTAATTTAGGTAGGTTTTCTCCCATACCAATAAACTGAGTTGCACCATATCCTTTGATCAGACTTGAAATAGGGAAGACAAAATTGAACATCACAGGTGCTAAAATCTTAGTCTTACCTTTTAACCCTTTTATATAACCTGTCGATCCAGCCACCGCGATCACTTGATGTACTTTTGCATACAATGGATTAATACCTAAAAGTTGACCTCCTGCGCTATGACCGAGCAAAATGACTTTCTCTGCACCTGATTTATTGAGTAATGTGGTTATTGCAGCGGGAATGTCCAGCGTTCCCCAGTCAACAATACTGGCGGAGGAATGATGTAAACTGCCATGTAAGGACTCTCCAATTCCACGAAAGTCAAACACCATCAAATCATAACCTTGCTCACTTAACCAGCTTGCAAAGGCATGATAAAACGATTTGGTAATGCCAGTCGCAGGACAAATTAAAATAGGATAAGTCTTAGCGGTTTGGGTATTTTTGGAAGTGCTATAAAACTGAGCCGCAAGTTGATAACCATCTGCACAGCTTATCCATAATTTCTCAAAATTTTCCATGATATGTCATTAAGTAATAATCTTGCTTTTACTTTAAACGAGTTCCAAAAAGAGACTTGATAATTTTATGACTTAAAAGTCAAAAAAATATGATATAACGGGCTTCCAAAAATAAACATAGAGATGGAATCTCATGATTTCTTTAGCTTTTGCGGTAAAAATAGGGATTATTTTTAGTGGTATTTTTCTTTGGGTGGGAATGCTTACAGGGGTTTGGAAATACTATCAAATTCGTCATTCACAACAATCACGTGCACATTATTATGTTGATATTGCGCATCGAAGCAGTCTCTTGTATGCACCTGCAAGTCTAATTTTGGCGGTTTTGGCTTATTTTTCTGTATGGTCAGACATGCTGAATGTAATCTGTGTGATCTTGAATTTGATCTTTTTTAGTTTTTCAATTGGGTCTTATATCTTGCATGGCTTTTTAAAAGATACCACCAACCAATTTCAAAGGCCGCATAAACTTGGACAGTATAGTTTAGCTACATGGATGATGACTTTGGCAATGCTGGCTTTAATCGTGATTGAAGTGGGTGCAACCTTTATTTTATTACTTGGTTGTATCGTTCAATTTATTTAAGGGATGAAGAAGGAAAGGGCATAAAAAATGGATGATTACTCATCCATTTTCTCCATTTTTGCTTTGGCACGTTCTAGGCTAAGCTGGCGGAATTTGTGATCGACAAAAGCCCAGACTGAAAAAGCAACAGAAACCACCAATGCATACATAAAGTATTCGGGTTTTAAATTGCCTTTTATCATTCCTTGAAATGCAAGCGTCAACATCAGGGCAACAGTGGTTATTCCATAAATGACTGTGTCTGAGGTCTTCAGAGCGTTAATGAAGACTTGCTTATTGAAATGTAATGATAACATCTCCATCCCTCCTTCTTTAGTTTGACTAAACATAATTGTTTTAGTCGGAATTAATATTACAGTTGTACTTCGAATTTAGCGGTATTTCAATAGGTGATAACACTATTTCCCAAAATATTTAGCGTATATATAAAATATATGATAGTTATTTATATTTTTGTAATAAATATAGGTATTACTATCAAAAATATTTATATATATTGCCGAATTAATTGGAAGCTCTTTACATCCTATGTATATTCAAGAGGAAAAGACATACGACTTAAGCTAAATAAAGCATGAAGTATGCCAGCTTTTTTGAATGTGAAACGACAAAGGTTGATTTTTAGCCTAAAATGCATTTCTTAAAAAATAATTAAAAATACGCGATGTGTGCGATGATTATTTGCAATGTATTAGTTTGGAGAAGATGGCTGATAATTGTTTTTATTTTGATAAAACCAGTACGACTGAATTGATACAACAGACCATGTTGTAGATGAGGGTTGTTGAAACAAAAATGCCTGTTTTGGGTAAAAACAGTGGCATTTTTATTGGGCTTAAAATCAGATTTGGATAAAACTAGACTTTAATTAACAACAAAATAATCAAACGTTCGGTTTTTTGATTTTGTCGATCACAATAGAAATGACGAGTACAACAATAGACGGAATGAGCCAAGCTAAATTTTGTGCATTTAATGGCAAATCTTGAACGAAACTTGGAAGATGTGCTTCAAAACCAGCAACTTTTAAGCCCTCAAGAATACCAAATAAGAAAGCAATGGCTGTAACAGGTGCAACGACGCGAGCAGGTACATTCCAGTATTTCCAGAAAAAACTCAGCATAATGACGACGATAGCAGGCGGGTAAATCGCTGTTAAAACTGGAACTGAAATTGCGATCAGTTTGGTTAATCCTAAATTCGAAATGATTAAAGAAAATCCAACCAGAACAAAGACATATAGTTTATACGGCAGATTGGTTAACTGTGCAAAATATTCAGCACATGCACAAGTCAGGCCAATGGCAGTCACCATGCAGGCAATAAAGATCAGGATCGTTAAGAAGAAAGAACCAAGATCACCGAAAGCATGTTGTACATAAGCATGTAAGATTACAGCGCCATTGCTTGCATTTGGTGCAACTTCATGACTACCTAGCCCAAGTTTGAACAAACTGATATACACCAGTGTCAAACCAATTCCTGAAATAATACTGGCAATGATCGCATAACGTGTTACCAACCTTGGCTCACGTACACCACGCGAATAAATCGCCTGAATAATCACGATACCAAACACCAATGCACCTAAAGTATCCATGGTTAAGTAACCATTAACAAAACCTTCAGAAACAGGATGAGCAACGTAATTGTTAATCGCAGGTGGGATATAGCCTGATGGAATCAAAAATGCAGCTACACCTAAAACAGCAAGTGCCGCAATTTTTAAAGGAGCAAGAAAACGCCCTACAGTATCCAAAAGTTTATTTGGATAAAGCGAAACTAGCGTTACAAATGCAAAATAAACAATACTGTAAATCAGTAAGCTATGACTGGATGTACCAAAATAAGAGGAGAAACCGATTTCATAAGAAACGGTTGCAGTACGTGGAGTAGCAAATAATGGTCCAACCGACAGATAGCATACAATAGTGAGGAGTAAGCTAGCGACTCTTCCAAGTGGTGAACTGATCATGGCAATCGAACCTTCCATACGGGAAAGTGCCATAATAGTAATAACAGGCAAGCCTACAGCCGTAATCAAAAATCCAGCTGCTGCTAACCATACATGTTCACCCGCTTGTTGAGCAACAATCGGTGGGAAAATAATATTGCCAGCCCCAATAAATAAAGCAAAGGTCATAAAACCAAGTGCAATAATGTCTGAAGTGCGAAGACTGATCATAAAATGGGAGTTTGTGATAAAAACATGCAAATTTTAGTATAAAAATAGGATGTTTGTGCAACTATCTAATCGCGTGCCTATAGATATATAAAGATGAAATTTAGATAAAATTCTAAAGTGGTTAAATTAAACTTTTGAAAATAAAATCGAAATTATATTAGGTTCAATGCTTTAGCTGTAAATTTCAACAATAAATGCATATTTGATGAAGCATTGATTGATCAATAATTGATCTAATTTGATAATCTATGAGTCTCTAATTAGAAATGATAAGCATTAAGCTAATATAAGTTTGAGCTTAAAGGGGGTATAATTCACAGAATCATAGAGGGGATTGCAATGCGAGCATCTACAGTTACCATCAAAACTGAACAAGATATTGAAAATTTGCGTGTTTCAGGTCGACTGGCGGCGCAGGTTCTGGAGATGATTGCGGATCATATTAAACCCGGTGTGAGTACTGAATATCTGGATGATATTTGTCATGATTACATCGTCAATACCTTGCAAGTGATTCCTGCCAATGTGGGTTATCACGGTTTTACCAAAACCACCTGTACCTCAGTTAATGAAGTGGTCTGTCACGGAATTCCTTCCCCTGCTAAAATTCTGCAAGATGGCGATATCATTAATATTGATGTTGCTATTATTAAAGACGGTTACTTTGGTGATACCAGCCGTATGTTTCTGGTTGGAGATGTTCATCCAGATGCAAAAAAATTGGTTGAAACCACCTATAAAGCGATGTATGCAGGTATTCAATCAGTAAAACCAGGCGCGACATTAGGCGATATTGGGTATGCGATCCAGTCTGTCGCTCAAGCTCAAGGTTATAGCATCGTGCGTGAATATTGCGGTCATGGCATTGGAAAGGTTTATCACGAACAGCCAAATATTCTGCATTATGGTCAGCCGGGACAAGGCATGGTCTTACAAAAAGGTATGGTCTTTACCATTGAACCTATGGTAAATGCAGGGCATGCACAGGTTAAAGAACTTAGTGATGGTTGGACAGTAATTACCAAAGATAAATCATTATCGGCACAATGGGAGCACATGGTTGCAGTCACAGAAACAGGTTATGAATTATTGACACCGTGGCCAAATGGTACAGGTTCATATCCTGATATCGAAGTTTTACCTGTCACTGCGACTGAGTAAACGGTTTGTATACAGTTTATTTCGATCGAAATAAGCTTTTTTATTATCTGATAGCCAACTGCTCAACTAAATAATCAATAAATACCCGAACCGCAGGTAACTGACCACGGCGTGAAGGATACACGGCATGGAAAATACCATGGGGTGCTTTCCAGTCTGGTAAAATTCGCACTAATTCACCTGTACGCACATATTCACTCGCAATGGTATCGGGGAGTAAGGCAACGCCACAATTTTGACTGGCTAAATTGGCTAACATCAATAAGTTTGAAGCCATAATAACTGGATTTACTTTTACTTTTTCTTGTTGGTTTTCTTTATTGTGTAAAATGATTTGTTGATCCAGATGGTCATCAGCCAAACTTAAAATACGGTGCTGAGAGAGATCTTCGGGTTTTTTTATGGAGCCGTATTCATTTAAATAGGCCTGACTTGCAAAGATATGTTGTTCAATGGTGCTGAACTGGCGTATCACTAAACTTGGATCATCATCCAGATTGGATCGAACACGCAGGGCAATATCAATGCCTTCATTAATCACATCGAAACGTCGATTACTAATAATCAGCTGCACCCGAATTTCAGGATATAATTTTAAAAAATCAGGCAAAATCTTGGTCAGTTGATTCTGTGCAATATCGACCGGAACGGTGACTTTGATCACACCACGAGGTTTAACACTCAAATGATCGACCAAGTCATGTGCAGCTTGTGCAGCATTCATCATGACTTGGGCATGTCGATATACATTCATGCCGATTTCAGTCACAGCAAAATGGCGCGAACTACGCTGAATCAGGCGAACCCCGAGACGTTCTTCAAGGTTATAAACACGACGGCTCAATTTTGATTTTGGAATATCTGTGGCTCGTTCGGCTGCACTAAATCCCCCATGTTCAACGACTAAAGCAAAACAATAAAAATCGTCTAAATCAGTGAGCATAATGGATTTCCGTTGAGCAGCAAATTTAATTTTTTAAGCAATACTGCATATTATACCCAATAATTTTAAAGCTTTATGTTAAACCTGAGTAAATAGCTCAAAATTATATGAGAGCTGCGGGCGGGTTTAGTAGAAAGTCTTTTACTTTTTTATATTCTTCAAGGCGCATAAAATCACGTTGCGTTGGCGATTTGATTCGGCTTAAGTCCATATTGTCTGCAAGGTCAGCTAATTTAACTGTTCTTGCGAGTGAATTTTTCACGATTCTTTTGGCTGCATCCAAACGGCTTTCGCCTTCTTTTTTGGTCAATGCAACGACCGCATCAATTACATTCTGACTGAACCCCAAAGTAATCAGATCAACAATCGTGGTATCTGTGTCTTCAAGTAGATCGTGCATTACCGCGACCATTTTCTGATCCATATTTTCTACATTCAACATAAGCCTTAAAGGATGTAAAATGTATGGTTGCCCCGCTTTATCAAGTTGTCCCGCATGTTTTTTTGTTGCCAGTGCAATGGCTTTTTCTAGTGTTGACATGAAATCTCCATTTCAAAAATGTCGTTAATTCAAAATTCACACAACTGAGCACGTTTTTTCTTTCTATGATAATAAGCATGAGTGGAAATGAATAGCAATTCACCAAAGGTGGATTTTAAAAAAATTAGATGCAAGCAAATATTTCTATTAGACTACTATTGACGTTATTAAACACATTATTAGAGTAAGTCTATGTCCTGCAAGCTTATCCAGCAGCCCGATGCTTCTGCCAATATTCTCTGTCCGATTTGTCAACATGCTGTCGTTGACTGGATGCAAGAGCAATATATTCAGCCTTGTGAACACACTTTATTTGTTGCAATGGACTTGGGTTTTGAATTTGTTGCAGATCGCTTTGAAGCTCAAATGACAAAATCTGTGGATGAGTTACACGAAGATCCAGACATGAATATTTTTACTGCGATTACTGAAACGCCATATTCTGCGGTAACGATTATCCAGACTGATTTAGGGGTTGAAAATTTATCGCGCTATGCAGGATTTAGTTCTCATGAGTCTTGATCTGTTGTAAGCCAGTTTTAGATTGATAGGTCTTCACTTCTTTTTCAAGCCATTCAGTAAATTTTAAAATCAGTGCGTTATTGTGTTGCTCAGAATAGACGAAATAATAAGAACGCGCACCGACTAACTTTAAAGACGAGGCAATGACCAGATCAGCATTGTTCAGTTCTTTCTCAAGCAACATTTGTGGAATGAGTGCTACGCCTAAATGATGTGTTGCCGCTACTGCGAGCATCGAAAAGAGTTCGTGACGTTGACCTTCCATCGCATAGGGGTAATCGTAAGCAGCGGCTGAAAACCATTCTTTCCAGATGTAAGGGCGTGTGGTTTGTTGCAGTAAGGGTAGTTGAATAATCTGTTCAGGGGATAAGTCGATGCTGCGTTTTTGATCAATATGAATATCAGGAAAATGTTTTTGGATTAAGGCTAAAGAGCAAACAGGTACAACTTCTTCTTGCATCAGAAATTGAATTTTTGCACCTGGCCAGTTTTCAATTTGTGAAGGTGTGCCTGCATAAATGGCGGCATCAAAAATATGATCACTAAATAAAAAAGGTTTGGTACTGGTTTCAAGGTGAATGGTAATTTCAGGAAAAATTTCATTAAAGCGATATAAACGAGGCAACAACCAACGGGTCGCAAAAGTGGGGACAACTCCTAGCTTTAAAGTTCCACCTAAACCTTTGTGCGACATCAGATCCAGTGTGCTTTGTTCAATGCCGAGCAAATAAGGCTTAATACTCTTAAAATATTGTTCGCCGGCTTGAGTGAGTTCTACGCCGTGTCGGGTGCGATTAAACAGCTCAATATTTAAAAATTCCTCAAGCTGTTGGACTTGTCGAGACACAGCACTTTGTGTAATCGAAAGCTCTTGTGCCGCGTAGGTATAACTTTTGTGCTTGGCGGCTGATTCAAAACAAATGAGTGCTTGTAGAGAGGGAATCATACGCCGCATAGGGTTGTCCTTAATGATGATTGCAAAATGAAGATATTTGTAAATCACATATATTTTGAAAGTGTACTCTATCTTTCTGTAGCTCAAAAAACCTATTTGCTTGAACTTAAGAGTAAAACGTAATTTAAGTATAGCCTAAAATTAAAATAAGATATGCGTAAATGGAATGACTGTATGCAAATTTATCGTTTGCTGCTTTGACTACGACATCGTAGCATCGGGTCAATGACAAACAAACAGGCTAGGAAAGCGATGAATCAAATGGTCGATACAGCTAAAAAATCTGCACGTGTTCACTTCAATTGGGAAGACCCATTCTTACTTGAGCAACAGTTAACTGAAGAAGAACGCATGATTCGTGATTCTGCGCATGCATATTGTCAAGATAAACTCATGACACGTGTATTGGAGCAATTTCGTCACGAAACCACCGATCCTACTATTTTTCGTGAAATGGGTGAATTGGGTCTGCTTGGCCCAACCATTCCAGAACAATACGGTGGCGCAGGTTTAAATTATGTCAGTTATGGTTTGATTGCTCGTGAAGTTGAGCGTGTCGATTCAGGCTACCGTTCAATGGCAAGTGTACAAAGTTCTTTAGTGATGGTGCCAATTAATGAATTTGGGACTGAAGAACAAAAGCAAAAATATTTACCCAAACTTGCAACAGGTGAATTCATTGGTTGTTTCGGTTTGACTGAACCTGATCATGGTTCTGATCCAGGCAGTATGATTACACGTGCCAAAAAAGTAGACGGTGGTTATCGTTTAACTGGCGCAAAAATGTGGATTACTAACAGCCCAATTGCTGATGTGTTTGTGGTATGGGCAAAAGAAGTGTCTGCTGAAGGTAATGTGGGTGAAATCCGCGGCTTTATTTTAGAAAAAGGTTGGGAAGGACTTTCTGCTCCAGCAATTCACGGCAAAGTAGGATTACGTGCTTCCATTACTGGCGAAATCGTGATGGATAATGTGTTTGTTCCAGAAGAAAACGCATTTCCAGACGTTCGTGGTCTAAAAGGTCCATTCACTTGCTTGAACAGTGCGCGTTATGGAATCGCTTGGGGTGCGATGGGTGCGGCAGAATTTTGTTGGCATACCGCACGTCAATATACCCTAGATCGTAAACAATTCGGTCGTCCATTGGCTGCCAATCAGTTGATTCAGAAAAAACTGGCTGATATGCAAACTGAAATCGCATTAGGCTTACAGGCGGCTTTACGTTTTGGTCGTATGAAAGATGAAGGTATTGCTGCGGTAGAAGGTACGTCTTTAATTAAACGTAATAACTGTGGTAAAGCGCTTGATATTGCTCGTTTAGCCCGTGACATGATGGGTGGTAACGGCATTAGTGATGAATTTGGTGTTGCACGTCACTTGGTGAACCTAGAAGTCGTCAATACTTACGAAGGTACACATGATGTACATGCCTTGATTTTGGGACGTGCTCAAACGGGTATTGCGGCTTTTAGTAACTAGACTCATAGTTTAATTAATTCGTTTTTCATTTTTAAATTAAATCTTGATGCTTAAAGATGCGCGCTATGCGTGTCTCTAAGCGGCTTTTGCTTAAAAAAGACAATACAAAAATAGTCAGGGATTCATCATGGAATTTTTCATGAAGAAATGGCACTTTGCTTGGGCAAGATAAAACAACAATAGCAAAGCGAACATGGCATGATCAATCGATGAAAACCCAAGACTCATTTAGGAAAAAATGAGGTGAAATAAAATGAACAATGATGTTCAAACCGTTACAGGAAATCTTCCAAATACACTAGCATCCAATATTGGAACATATGATCGCATTACCCCAAATACATGGAAATGGGCATTGTTATTTGCCTATTTCGCGATGGTGGTGGATGGCGTGGATATCATGTTGTTGTCTTATAGCTTGACCAGTTTAAAAGCAGATTTTGGTTTGTCGACTTTTCAGGCGGGCGCATTAGGCAGCGCATCTTTAGCAGGGATGGGAATTGGAGGTATTTTAGGGGGTTGGGCCTGTGATAAGTTTGGTCGTGTTAGAACCATTGCGCATTCAGTGACATTCTTTTCAATTGCAACTTGTATTTTAGGTTTTACACAAACTTTTGAACAATTCATGGTGCTTCGTTTTATCGGAGCTTTAGGAATTGGTGCGCTGTATATGGCATGTAATACTTTAATGGCCGAATACGTTCCGACTTCATATCGTACAACCGTCTTAGGAACATTACAGACAGGACAAACCGTAGGTTACATCGTAGCTACATTATTAGCTGGTGCAATTATTCCTGAACATGGCTGGCGTATTCTATTTTTTATTACCGTGATTCCTGCCATTATTAATGTCATTTTACAGCGCTTTGTCCCTGAACCAAAATCATGGCAATTAACAAAAATTGCAGCTTTAAATCCAGAAAAACAAAAAACAGGACAACCAGATGTAAAACCTAAAAGCGGCAGTATTTACAAACAAATCTTCAAGAACTTCAAACATCGCAAAATGTTTCTACTTTGGATGACCACCGCATTTTTCTTACAGTTTGGTTATTACGGGATTAATAACTGGATGCCGAGTTATCTTGAAACTGAAGTCCATATGAATTTTAAATCCTTGACCAGTTATATGGTGGGTTCATATACCGCAATGATTTTAGGCAAAATTTTAGCAGGATATTTAGCGGATAAATTTAATCGCCGTGCTGTGTTTGTCTTCGGAACACTTGCCAGCGCAATTTTCCTGCCAATCATTATTTTCTTTAATACGCCTGACAATATTCTGTATTTATTGATCACCTTTGGTTTCCTTTACGGTATTCCATATGGGGTAAATGCCACTTATATGGCAGAGTCGTTCTCAACTGATGTCCGTGGGACTGCGATTGGTGGTGCTTATAACATTGGTCGTGTCGGTGCTGCAATTGCACCTGCAACGATTGGCTTTTTGGCATCAGGTGGGACTTTTGCTATGGCATTTATTGTCATGGGGGCAGCCTACTTTATCGCAGGCGTATTACCAGGTTTATTTATTAAAGATCGTCAGTACGATCCACAAAAATCATGAGATAAAAAACCGACATCTAAAAATATGATGTCGGTTTTTGGAGGAATAAATTATGGGTGCATTGACAGGCTTAACAGTATTGGATTTAAGTCGGGTTTTAGCAGGACCATGGTGTGGTCAAATTCTGGCAGATCTAGGTGCAGAAGTGATTAAAGTGGAACGTCCTAAAGTGGGTGATGATACTCGCATGTGGGGGCCGCCGTGGATGTTAAATGATCAGGGCCAACCGACTAAAGAAGCGGGTTATTATCAGGCAGCCAACCGAAATAAATATTCTGTGGCAATTGATATTGCATCTGAAGAAGGCCAACAACTGATTCAGGAGATGATCAAAGATGCGGATGTATTAATTGAAAACTACAAAGCAGGTTCACTCGCAAAATATGGACTAGATTACGCGACACTGAGCCAAATTAACCCTCGACTTGTCTATTGTTCAATTACAGGTTTTGGGCAAACAGGTCCTCGTGCCGAAGAACCGGGTTATGATTTTGTCATTCAAGGTATGTCTGGATTGATGAGTATTACAGGTGAGCAAAATCAAGAACCACAAAAAGTTGGGGTTGCGGTTGCAGATATTCAAACTGGGCTGTATGCCACCATTGCGATTCAAGCAGCATTATGGTCACGTTTGAGTACAGGTAAAGGACAACACATTGATTTGTCTCTTTTAGATGTACAGGTTGCAACATTGGCCAATCAAGGCATGAATTTTCTCACCACAGGAAAATCACCTGTACGAATGGGAAATGCACACCCCAATATTGTGCCGTATCAAGTGTTTAAGGCGAAGGATAAAGACTTTATTATTGCCTGTGGTAATGATAAACAATTCAAAGACTTGTGTGTTGCAATAGATCGGGCGGACTTATTAGATCAGCCAAATTATTCGACTAATAAAGACCGAGTTGCACATAGGCATGAATTAATTGGTGTATTGAGTGAGCATTTCCAAACGCAAGATGCAACTCATTGGATAACACAAATTCATGCGAAAAAAGTGCCAGTGGGCATGATCAACTCCATTGAAGAAGCATTAAATGAGCCACAAATTCTGGCTCGTCAAATGGTAGTGAATATTCCACACCCACAAAATCAGAGATTTAAAGTAATTGCTTCACCAATCAAATTATCGGGCACTCCAGTTGAATATCATCATGCTCCACCACAGCTAGGTGAGCATACTTATAAGATACTGAAGCGTTATAAATCGAATGATCAACTTAATCAGTTCAATGAAAAAGGCATAATTGAGGATAAAACGGGCGAATACAGCAAGGAAAAAGCGTATGTTGATTAAAAAACATCCTGATGATGTTTATTTGGAAAATAGGGCTTGCGTTGCTTTAAAAACTGTATAGAATACGCAGCATCCCGACGCGATACACGATGAAGATCTTGGCTTTTAGGGTTAAGGTTGAAGGATTTGTATTGAGTTGAATTTCTTACTGACGAGGTAAGGAATAGATCATTAAGAAAATAGAAGAACAACTTGTGTGGATTTTTACCAATTGATTGATCGAAATATTATCATTAATTAATTGGTTTAAATTACTCGAAGTTTATTTGAGAGAATTTGTCAGTAATTGATGAGCCAGAATTGGCGTCTTGTTCTTTAAGAAAGACGCAAAATGATTTTAACT